>NZ_JALJES010000014.1:0-218979 GCF_023242525.1 Pseudomonas sp. MWU12-2319 | reverse complement strand
GCCGCTGCCATCGCTGACAGCGTAAACAAGATCACCGACAACACCAACGCCATCGCTGACCTCAGTAAAGAAGTCTCCGATATGAGGCAGAACAATGCCCAACTGGAACAAAAGCTTATTGCCGCTCAAACCACAAACCAGCCCCAGCAGGATGATCCAAAGGGCGGACAAGGCGGCAATGTCGGCCAACCATTCCCCAGGCCGGTCGATTCCCCACTACGCACGGCCCTGAACAAACTGGGCACGGCGGCAAAAAGAGACGCCCGCATGCAGCTTTCCGGCGCCGGCAATGCCAGCCTGGGTGCAGCCACCCTCAGCGGTGCCAGCCAGGTGGGCAACAGCGCCCTCGCGGCCATGCGCCAGCTCGGCAATGACCCCACCCAGCGCCTGCTCGCCGGACAAAACGGCGCGCCCGGCCAGGTCTCGCTGTCGGGGCGTTCGGAAATCAAGCCCAATGAAAGTCGTGTGTGGGTAGACGCCCTGAACAACGCCAGCGCCTTCGATCAACCGGCAGGCCAGAAGGCCTTCGAACAGGACACCCGAGGCCTGGTGGTGGGCGTCGACTGGGCCCTGGACAATGAATGGCGCATGGGCCTGCTGGGCGGCAAGTCGCAATCCAAGCATAAAGCCAACCGCTTCGAAGGCGGCCTGGACAGCTGGCATGTCGGTACCTACGCCCTGCACCAGAGCGGGCCCGTGGCCCTGCGCCTGGGCGCGGTCCACAGCCAGCACTATGGCAAGACCGAACGCAACGTGGAGTTCAGCGGCTACAAGGACCGTCTCACCGGCAACTACAACGCCAACAGCCAGCAGGCCTTCGCCGAACTCGGCTACAACCTGGGCAGCGGCAGCCTGAGCGCCGAACCTTTTGCCAGCCTTGGCTACCAGCGCTACTCGCGCCAGGGCTATACGGAAAAAGGCGGTGAAGCCGCGCTGAAGGCCGATGCCCAGACCCAGAGCAACTTCAACACCACCCTGGGCCTGCGCACCGCCAGCATCAAGCACATGGACAACAAGATGAGTCTGGCCCCGCGCCTGAGCGCGGGCTGGAAACACCTGTACGGCTCGGTCGAGAGCACCAGCACCCAGTCCAATCAGGTGACCGGCGACGTCTTCAACACCAAGGGGATCACCCGGGACCGTGACACCCTGGTGGTCGAAGCCGGGCTGGATCTGAACCTGTCGGCCAGGCATTCCATCGGCGTGGCCTACAACGGTGAAGTAGGCAATAGCAGCCGGACCCATGGCGTCATGGGGCAGTGGAAGATGAGTTTTTAATCCCTTGAACCTAAGGACTTATCCCGCCTGTCGGAGGTAAAAAGGCCGACATTTATCGATTAAATACATAGATACATTTCCGGCCCCGAATCAATCCGAGGCCGGAAATCCAATGCCCCCCACCCCTCATCGCCTAGCACTCGCGGTCACGCTGGCACTCACGACTATCGTCTTGCGCGACACACACGCCAGCCCCACGCCCTCAGCCCCTCAACAGCAGGGGAATGTCAGCCACCTGCACGCCGAGAAAGGCCATACGGTCTTGCTGAGCGAGTCGTCAATCGGCTACACCAATCAACGTGATGGCAACATTCAAGCGATCACCGGAAGCGCCATCAAGGTCATCGGACGCGTAGAGGGACGCATCGTCAACGACGGGAAAATCAGCAGTGAACATCATGACGGCATAGACCTGGGCCCCTCCGATATCACCCTGATCAATGTCGGCACCCTCTCGGGCGGGCGTCACGGCGTCAGCACCCGACGCGCGGGAGAACTCACCAACCGCGGCCAGGTGAGCGGATTCAATGGCGCGGGATTCCATTCCACGGGCAATGGCAAGGTCACCAACTCCGCCAGCATCACCGGTGATGCACGCACCCTGGATGCCGACGGCGATGGCATACGGATCATCGGGGATGCGGAGATTTACAACGTCGGCAAGTGTCTACGCCCTGCGCCAAAGCGGCCCGCTGGCCCTGCGGCTCGGCGCGGTGTACAGCAGCCATTCCGGCAAGACCGGACGCAACGTGGCGTTCAATGGCTACCGTGATCGTTTCAAAGGCGACTACGACGCCAACAGCCAACAAGCTTTCGCCGAAGTCGGCTACAGCTTCGGTGGCGCCGACCTGCGTGTCGAACCCTTCACCGGCCTCGGTTACGAACGTTATCACCACGACCGCTTCACCGAGCGCGGCGGCGAAGCGGCCCTGGCCGTCGGCAGTCAGACCCACGGCAACCTCAGCAGCACCCTCGGCTTGCGCGCGAGTAGCGTCACCCCCTTCGACAATAAAATGAGCCTGACCCCACACCTGAGTGCTGGCTGGAAGCATCTGCATGGCGACGTTGGCAGCACGACCCAGCAGAAATTCACGGTGAACGATCGCAGCTTCAAGGTCAAAGGCGCCGCCCTGGACCGCGACAGCCTGCTGCTGGAAGCGGGCCTGGACCTGAAGCTGTCGCCCAGCCAGAACCTCGGCGTCGGCTACACCGGGGAAGTCAGCAGCAACCAGCGTAATCATGGGGTCATGGGTCAATGGAGGCTGACCTTTTAAACAAGGTTCCCGCCACCCGGCCGGGTCAGGCCGGGCCGCGGGAAGGTGTCAATCCTGCCCAGGACCAAACATCGCTCAAACAAGGACGTGTCTCGCACAGCAGGAGCCCAAGGCCCGACATCCGCCAGGGAAACGAATAATTACATTCTCATCTCAATTGAACTTGAGGTGACAAGGAATGCAATTTACTCAGCCTCGTTTAAGCATCGCCGTGACGCTCGCCCTCGGCATAACGGCGACACAACACACTCAAGCCTCCGACATCGTCAACAGGGGCATCATTTCCAATAACTCCCATGGCCTTACCAGCCAAGAGGATCTCTTGCTGTTCAATGCGGGAACAATCGTCGGTCGAGACGGGGCCGGCGTCTATGCCCAAGGCAATGGCAACGTGGACAATAAGGGACGTATCACCGGTAGTCTCGGAGAGAAGGGCAGCCCTCTCAATGACGGCATCCGCATCGGCAAGGTCGCCCGTATCTCGAACGCCGGGACCATTGAAAGCACCCACCCGCTCGGCTCAGGCCTGGTGATCGGCAACGGTAGCGTTACAAACGGCTCGTCGGCACTGATCAGCGGCAAGGGCTACGGCATTCTGGCAAAGGGCGGCGGTACGACCCATGTGACAAACTCGGGAACCATCCAGGGTGCCCGAGGCATAAAGTTCGAAGGCAACTTCAATGACGTCGTCGTCAACAGCGGTTCAATCATCGGTTCCGGAGGCGGTCCCACGATTGACCTCGGCGGTGGCGACGATGTGCTGTCCCTCCACAGCGGCTCCCGAATCGGCGGATTTATCGACGGCGGTCAAGGTTACGACCGGGTGGTTCTCAATGGCGCCGGGAGCGGAACCCTCAGAGACACCCTCAGGTTCGAAAAGCTCCATGTCGATTCAGGGACCTGGACGCTGCTCAGCCGCGGCGACTTCAGTGACGGCGCCGAGATTGCCTGGGGCGCGAAGCTGATCAACCAGGGTGCGATCACCGGGCAGACCCTGGTCAAGGGTGAGTATACCGGCCAGGGTTACACCCATAGCTTGCTGGTAAAGGGTACGTTGCGGGTCAATCGGGCATCGGGCGCTGCCAGTATCGGTCAGGACCTCACCTTGAGCCGAGGTTCGAAGTTGATCTACGGGGTCGACGCCAATGGTGGCAGCGCCACCGTCCAGGTCGGGGGAACAGCGAATTTGGGTGGGGCCACATTGCTGGTAAACGCGACGGGAGGCCGTGCGCCCGTGAACAGCCAGCACACTCTTCTGCGAGCGGGCAACGTGGAGGGTACCTTCGGCCAGGTCACCACTGACCTGGCGCTGATGACCCCGGAGGTCCGCTATGGCAAAACGGAGGTTGGACTGAGCTACCGGCGTAACGATGTCGCCCTTGAGAGTCTTGCGCAATCCGATAATGCCAAGAGCGTTGCCAGACACCTGGAACCCCTGACACGTTTTGGGAAAGTAACCACCGGGATCAAGGGCCAAGCCGTCAGCCGCGAGGAATTTTTCTCGGACGGCATGAACAAATCCATCATACGAAAGCGCAGGAGCCTGGACGACGACATGGACAGCGATCTTGAGCTGGCGATGGCTGATGTCGAGGAGATGGACGATGTCCCGGCCGTGGGCGCCGCCCTGACCACCAGTAATGAAGCCACGCTGACACGCGCCTTGGAGCAACTCGCCAGCAGCCACACTGCCAACCTGGGTAACGCAACCTTGAGTGGTGCCAGCCAAGTGAGCAGCAGCATGCTCTCGGCCATGCGGCAACTGGGCGACCCCGCCAATCGACAGACCCTGAGTTCGACCGCCCTCGCCACCGGCGATTCGAGTCGTAACGGTGCCAATGGCCGACTCTGGGTCCAGGGCCTGGGCAACTCCGGAAAGTTCGAGCGCAGCCAGAGCAGCCAGGTGCTGCAGCAGAACACCAGGGGCCTTCTCCTCGGTGCCGATTGGGCGCTCGATTCGGAATGGCGCCTGGGGGTGCTGGGCGGCAAATCACAGACCCGCCTCAAGGGCACCGACTTCGGGGGTGACCTCGATAGCTGGCACCTGGGTGCTTATGCCCTGCGCCAAAGCGGCCCCCTGGCGCTGCGTCTCGGCGCGGTACACAGCATCCACGAGGGCAGAACCCGGCGCAACGTGGACTTCGCCGGCCTCAGTGATCGCCTCAAAGGCAACCACCGTGCCGACAGCCAACAAGCGTTCGCCGAACTCGGCTACAACCTGGGTAGCGGCAACCTGCACGCGGAGCCGTTCGTCAATATCGGTTATCAGCGCTACCACCACGAGGGTTTCAAGGAAAAAGGCGGTGACACGGCCCTGAACGTCAAGGCACAGACCCAGGACAATCTCAGCAGCACCTTCGGTGCCCGCCTGGCCAATCAGTACACACTGGACAGTGGCATGCGCCTGACCCCACACCTGAGCGCCGGCTGGAAACATCTGTATGGCCGCACCACCCACCAGACTGAACAGAACCTGATGGCACTGAACGACGATTCGTTCAAGATCAAAAGCAGTGCATTGGACCGCGACAGCCTGGTGCTGGAGGCCGGCCTCGACCTGAAGTTATCGCCCCGCCAGAACCTCGGCGTCGGCTACAGCGGGGAAGTCGGCGGCAACAGCCGCAAGCATGGCGTCATGGGGCAGTGGGCGCTGGCCTTTTAACCGGGCTTGGGCTGTTCGGCCAGTCGTCCGCCGTGCAAAAGGTGGCGCGAACCCGTCAGCCTGAAGTCTTGCGAAGTCGCACCACGCCCATCTGCAACCCGAAGGGTTTGAACACCGAGTTCAACGACTTGAGCGTCGGATTGCCCTCCTCGTGCTCGATATGAACAAGGGTCCGTACCGAAATCCTGCACATCCGAGCAAATTGAGTCTGGTGCAAGCCGGTGACCTCGACACGCAAGCGCCTGACCGCCGCGCCGATACCGATCACGCCCTGGGTAAGCTCGTCTTGAATGGCTTGAATCAGCAGTGCACGGACATCAAGGCTGAGGGTCATTTCAGCCCCTAAGTCCAGTTCGCATAAATCTGGAGTGTCAGTGTGTACATGGCCCAACCTGCAATTTAATGCGTCCGATAAGCAAAGATCGTCGACAGAACTGCAATATAGTACAGATCAGTCCATCTTCATTACCTCGCGAACGCAATAAAATGCATTTTTAGGCCGCCAAGTGGTTGATAGACGCAATAAAGTGCAGATTTCAGACCGTTTGCCATCGCTCACGGAAGGAAGTGGCTCATCAACCGATATCGCCAACAAACACCTCATCGATCCTGGCCAGATCGCCCTCATTCAGAATGCCCGCATGGAAACGCAACTTCACCCATGCCATCAGATAGTCGTAACGGGCCTTGGCCAGCTCGCTGCGGGTACTGAACCGTTGTTGCTCGGCATTCAGCAGATCGAGGTTGACCCGCTCGCCCCCCAGCAAGCTCTTTTGCGTCGAATCCACCAGCGACTCCGCTGAAGCCAGGGCCTTCTGATAAGCGCGTAATTTGCTCTCCCCCGACAGGCAAGCGCTGAACTGGCGACGCAGCTCGATCAACGTCTCACGGGTCTTGGCCTCCAGTTCGTACTCCGTTTGCTCAAGGGTCCGGCTGGCCTTGCGCACGGAGGCCGAAACGCCGCCCCCCGCAAACAACGGCACGCTCAACTCGACGCCAATGCTATTGGTGCTGTTGCGCTGGTCATAAGTGCTGCTGCTATCGGACTCCGATCTGCGCAGGCTGGCGTAGGCCGTGACCTTGGGCAGGTGTCCGGCACGGCTGCGCTCCACCTCGAACCTCGCCACCTCGACCGCCTGGCGTTGAGAAGCCAGCAACGGGTTCTGGACCAGCGCCATGCGATGCCAATGATCAAAGGTCGCCGGCTCCATGGGAAAGGCCTGGAAAGTCGCGGACAGCGGCGCCAGATCATTGATGGCGATCCCTGGTTTGCCCATCAAGGCCCCCAACTCCCGCAAGGCGGCCTCCTGTTCGTCATGAGCCTCGATCTGTTGCGCCGTTGCCAGCTCGAAACGCGATTCGGCTTCGAGAATATCGGTACGGGTGCCCTCTCCCTGGTGAAACAGGTGGGTATTGCGCTGGAACTGTTGCTCAAAGGCCTTTTTTCTGGCCTGGGCAATTTCGATCTGGTCCTGGGCCAGCAAAGCCCGGGTGTAGGCGCTGAGTACCCGCAGCAGCAGCTCCTGGCTTTTGCTGCGAAACACCTCATCGGCAAACAGCGACTGGGCGACGCCTTTGCGATAGGCCGCATAGGCTTCGTAATCGAGCAGCGGTTGCTGCAGGGTCAGCGCCGAGGTGGCACTGCGGTAGCGGCGCTGGTCATGGCTGCTGCCCGCCTCCCTGAGCTGGGTGACCCTGGATTCATTACGCCCCAGGTTGTGGCTGTAGGACAGCCGAGGCAGCAGCCCCGCCCGGCCAATGGCATCGCTTTCCCGCCCTGCATCGCGCGCCTTCATGGCCCCCTGGAACACCGGGTCATGCAGCAAAGCCGACTCATACACTTGAAAGGGGCCCAGGGCATGGCTCTCGAGGCTGGCGATCAACGCGAGCAGCGCAACAGGTATCAAAACTATTTTCATGACGGCAGACCCTCTTCCTATTCGGTCAACGAGGCGCTCACGCGATCCAGCAGCGGTTTGAACAGGTAGTTGAGGAGCGAGCGCTCCCCGGTACGGACGAACATCTCGGCCGGCATGCCGGGCTTGATCACCAGTCCATTGAGCTGTTCCAGGGAGGCTTCACTGACCGAGCTACGTATCACGTAGTAGGGGGCGCCGGTTTTTTCGTCGAGCAACTGGTCGGCCGACACCAGGCTGACCTCGCCCGCGACACGGGGCGTCACGCTCTGATTGAACGCCGTGAACAGGATGTCCACCGGCAGGGCCGGACTGACCTTGTCCACCAGGCTGACCGGCAAGCGCCCCTCCACCTCCAGATGCTGGCCTTGAGGCACGATCTCCAGCAGCGTGTCGCCGGCACGTACCACGGCGCCCTCGGTATGCACGCTCAAGTTGACGGCAATCCCTTGCGCCGGCGCGTTGACCTCGGTGTGCTGCAAGTCAAAACTCGCGGATGCCAGCTGTTGTTCCAGAGTCAGGCACTTGAGTCGCACCTCGGCCAACTCGCCACGGACTTCGGTCTGATATTCCTCGACATGCCGGGAGAGCCTTAGCTGCGACTCGAGTATTTCCTGTTTCAGCAGCCCGATTTCCCCCTTATTCCGCGCGATCTGCTGCTGAACCTGGGACAACTGGCGCTCCTGCTCCAGCAGACGATTACTCGCAATATGTCCCTCATCCGCCAGAGGGCGCAGTTTCTCCAGTTGCCGGCGCAATGATCCGGCTTGGGCATTCAGATCATTGCGGGCTTGGCGCAGGCCGGACAGTTGGGCCGTCGCCCCGTCGATGCGGGCACGGATGCCCGCCTGCTCGCGAGAAAAGGCTTCGCGCCGACTATTGAAAAGCTGCCGCTGCCCTTCCAGCACAAGCGCCAACAATGGATCGGTATCGGCCATCAACTCGCCTGGAAACTGAACTTGCGCCAGATTGTCCCGCTCGCTCTGCCAGCGGGCCTGGGTGGCCAGGGCTTGGCGGTACTGGGCCTGCAAGGATTGGACAGTGGCCGACAGTTGCGTGCGATCCAGGCGAAACAGCACCTGCCCCTTCTCGACCTTCTCTCCTTCTCTGACCAGAATCCCACTGACGGCTCCCCCGCCCAGGGACTGGACGGCCTTGCGCTTGCCGGACACGACAACCGTGCTCGGCACACTGACGCCTTGATCCAGCGGTGCCAGGGCCGCCCAGCTGAAGAAACCTCCGGCACCGAACACCACCAGTGCCCAGCCCAATCTGACGAAAAACGCGGCCCCGCGCTGCGGACACGAAGTGAGCGCAGGGTGATGTGGCGTGATGCTCTCTGAACTCATGCGCCTGTTTTCCTTGGCGATTGAATGGCAGCTTTCGAAGCCGACTCCCGGGTTCTCGATAAACTGTCGAGCACCTCCGAACGCGGACCGAAAGCCCGCACTTTCCCCTCTTCCAGCACCATCAACTGATCGGCCTGGACCAGAACCTGGCTACGGTGGGTCACCAGAATCACCGTGCTGCCCTGAGCCTTCAGTTGGGTAATGGCTCGGGTGAGGGCCGCTTCACCCTCGGTATCAAGGTTGGAGTTCGGCTCATCGAGCACCACCAGGCGAGGCCGGTCATAGAGCGCCCGGGCCAAGGCCACGCGCTGCTTCTGGCCTCCGGAAAGGCCGGCGCCGGCGTCCCCCAGCACCGAGTCATAACCTTGCGGCAGACGCAGGATCAGCTCATGAACACCCGCCTGCCGGGCCGCCTCGACAACCTTGTCCGGGTTCGGCGCGCCGAAACGGGCGATATTTTCAGCCACGGAACCGCTGAACAACTCGATGTTCTGCGGCAGGTAGCCAATATGGGGACCCAGTTCATTGCGGTCCCAACGATGGATATCGGCACCGTCCAGCCTCACCACCCCGCCCTGGACCGGCCAGATGCCCAGCAGCACGCGAATCAGGCTCGACTTGCCCGCGCCGGAGGCCCCCAGCACCCCCAGCACTTCACCGGCCGCCAGCTGGAAACTCACTTGATGCAAGGTCGTGCGCTGCTGGCCGGGAGGCCCGGCACTCACCTGCTCGAACGCCAGTTGCCCCTTGGGAGCGGGCAAGGCCATCGCTCCCGTCGATTCGGGAAACTCATTGAGCAGCGCGTCGAGACGCTGATAGGCCGACCTGGCCGCGTTCCAATGCCTGGAGGTGGCAATCAACTGGTCGATGGGCAGCAAAACCCTTCCCATCAGGATGGAACCGGCAATCATCATCCCGGCGCTCATATCACCAATAATCACCAGCAGCGCACCGAGCCCCAGCACCAGGGATTGCAGGCACTGGCGAAAGCCTTTGCTCAGATGGGTCATGACCGCGCCCGTATCGCCGGCCCGGCTCTGTTGCGAAAGAAAATGGGCGTAGGGCTCGAACCAGCGTTGGCGTAACACACCCAGCATGCCCATGGCCTGAATGGTCTCGGCATTGCGCAAATGGCTGGTGGCCAGGCGACTGGCCTCTTGTGAATGGCGGCCGGCTTCAGCCAGCGGCTTCCTGGTCAGCCACTCATTGAGCAGCGCCATGCTCACCAGCAGCACAGCTCCCACACAGGCGAAGACACCCAGCCAGAAGCTGAACATAAACATCACTGCCAGGTAGATCGGAAACCAGGGCGCATCGAAAAAAGCGAACAAGGCCGGGCCGGTCAGGAACTGGCGAATATGGTTCAGATCGCCGAGGGCCTGCGCGCCATGCCCGTCACCGCGGACCAGATTGCGCTCGAAAGCAGCCTGGTAGACACGCAGGTTGAAACGCTGATCGAGATGCCCGGCGACACGGCTGACGACAAAGTTGCGAACGGTCTCCAGCAGCCCGATAAAAACGAAGAATCCCACGATCATCAACGTCAACATAACCAGCGTGGTCTGGTTTTGCGAAGTCAGGACCCGATCATAAACCTGCAGCATATATATCGAGGGGGCCAGCATCAGCACATTGATCAAGGCGGTAAAACAGCCCACGCTGATCAGAATACTCTTATATTCCCCGAGCACTTCTATCAACGGTGCCGTAGGTGTTGTCGCCAAGGGTTTCATTGACTTCCTTGAGTAGTATTTCGCGTGCGTAAAACATCAGAAGAGCAGCGCCTAGGGCACTGCTCTTGGTGAGTTCAAACGAATAAACTGACCGGGCTATTTATAAACCGGCGAGAGGGCTATTACGCCGCCATATCCAAAATATCAGGGAGCGGGCCCTTATCAACAGGACCGTCGTAATAGCTGTCGGCAAAGTCGCTATAGGCATCAGGCTGATTGAAAACGAATTCATACTCATTAAACGCTGAGAAATTACTTTCTCCCTGGCCAGAATCTGCTTCAAGCCTGTCAAACGCGTCCCTGCCGGGGCTCTCCTCGCCAATAAACCCTCGATGTTGCGGCTGCACCTCATCTAAACCGTCTTCAGGCTTGCCAAACTCAAAATGGCTGAGGTCCTGGTCGTCTATGAGCCCCCTATGTTGCGCTGGCCTATAATTTAAAACCACGTCAAGCAGCGCCTGGATTTCCATAAGATCTCGCTGCAAATTTTCTGAAACCTTGGTAACTTTTGCGCTCCAGCCAACAAAATCAAAAGTGGCATTTGTGCTACTGAAATTAGGATTGGTAGCAGCCGGTTGCCCGCGCTCAGATACTATCCATGGCAACTTGTTCTCGAAAGGCGAGAACATCCAATCGTTTGCACCGTTGGTTTCCACTGACATAAATCACTCCATATAACGACGAGTTAATGAGCGCCCGATACCCATCAGGCGTGCTCGTCGTCTATTTAATGAAACTTATGAAGTGAGGGTTATATAAATAGATATCACCACTCTTCCATGGCAAATCCAGCGTAAAAAAAAGGGGAGCACATGCTCCCCCGAGGAAAAACGTTGGTAGTCGAAGGCCTTCGATCAGCCTTCGATCTCGATCAGGATCTCGCCCGGATTGACCCGGTCGCCCTTGGCCACATGGATGGCTGTGACCTTGCCCGCCACGGCGGCCTGCACTTCGGTTTCCATTTTCATGGCCTCGGTGATCAGTACGGCCTGGCCGGCTTTCACGGTGTCGCCTTCCTTGACCAGCACATCGACGATATTGCCCGGCATGGTGGTGCTGACATGGCCCGGCGCGCTGGCCTGCTTGCGCTTGCTGCTGCCACCGCCGACAAACTCGTTGAGCGGTTCGAACACCACTTCTTCCGGCATGCCGTCGATGGACAGGTAGAAGTGCCGCTTGCCTTCGGCCTTGACGCCGACACCAGTGATGTCCACACGGTAGGTTTCGCCGTGCACATCGATCACGAACTCGGTCGGCACGCCCTCACCGCCCGCCGAACGCACGCCACCGGCCTCGGGGATCGGCAACAACACCTCAGGAACCAGGGTGCCGGCCTCACGCTCTTCGAGGAATTTGCGCCCGATATCCGGGAACATGGCGTAAGTCAGCACGTCTTCTTCCGACTTGGCCAGGGCGCCGATCTCACCACGCAACTTGACCATTTCCGGCTTGAGCAGGTCGGCCGGGCGCACGTCGATCACTTCTTCGCTGCCGATGGCCTGGCGCCGCAGCTTCTCATTGACGACGCCCGGTGCCTTGCCATAACCGCCTTGCAGGTACAGCTTCACTTCGTTGGTGATGGTCTTGTAGCGCTCGCCGGCGAGGACGTTGAAGAACGCCTGGGTGCCGACGATCTGCGAGGTCGGGGTCACCAGCGGCGGGAAGCCGAGGTCTTCACGCACTCGCGGAATTTCCGCCAGCACTTCGCCCATGCGGTTCAAGGCGCCCTGCTCTTTCAGCTGGTTGGCGAGGTTGGAGATCATCCCGCCCGGCACCTGGTTGACCTGCACGCGGGTGTCGACGGCGGTGAATTCGCTTTCGAACTGGTGGTACTTCTTGCGCACGGCGTAGAAGTACAGGCCGATTTCCTGCAGCAGTTCCAGATCCAGGCCGGTGTCGAATTCGCTGCCTTTAAGGGCCGCAACCATCGACTCGGTGCCCGGATGGCTGGTACCCCAGGCGAAGCTGGAGATCGCGGTGTCGATATGGTCGGCACCGTTTTCCACCGCCTTGAGCTGGCACATCGCGGCCAGGCCGGCGGTGTCGTGGGAGTGGATAAATACGGGCAGCGATTGCTCGCTCTTCAGCGCCTTGACCAGTTCGCCCGTGGCGTAAGGGGTCAGCAGGCCGGCCATGTCCTTGATCGCCACCGAGTCGCAACCCATGGCTTCCATCTGCTTGGCCTGGGCCACGAAGGCCTCGATGGTATGCACCGGGCTGGTGGTATAGGCGATGGTGCCCTGGGCATGCTTGCCCGCCGCTTTCACCGCTTCGATGGCGACCCGCAGGTTACGCACGTCGTTCATGGCGTCGAAGATGCGGAACACATCGATACCGTTGACCGCCGCCTTGGCAACGAAGGCCCGGACCACGTCGTCGCTGTAATGGCGGTAGCCCAGCAGGTTCTGGCCGCGCAGGAGCATTTGCAGGCGGGTGTTGGGCAAGGCCGCGCGCAATTGGCGCAGGCGCTCCCACGGGTCTTCTTTCAGAAAGCGCACGCAGGCGTCGAAGGTCGCGCCGCCCCAGACTTCCAGGGACCAGTAGCCGACCTTGTCGAGCTTCTCGCAGATCGGCAGCATGTCTTCGGTGCGCATGCGGGTGGCGAGCAGCGATTGGTGGGCGTCGCGCAGGATTGTGTCGGTAACGTGGATTTTTTTGGAAGAAGTCATTGGAATAGTCCTCACAGGCCTGCGTGGGCGGCGATGGCGGCGGCGATGGCCAGGGCCAGCTCTTCGGGTTTGCGCTTGATCGAGTAGTTGGTCAGCTCAGGGTGGCTTTCAACAAAGCTGGTATTGAACTGGCCGCTACGGAATTCCGGGTTACGCAGGATTTCCTGGTAGTAGGCCGCAGTGGTCTTCACCCCCTGCAGGCGCATGTCGTCCAGGGCCCGCAGGCCACGGTCCATCGCCTCTTCCCAGGTCAACGCCCAGACCACCAGTTTCAGGCACATGGAGTCGTAGAACGGCGGAATGGTGTAGCCGGTGTAGATCGCCGTGTCGGTGCGCACGCCGGGACCGCCGGGAGCGTAGTAACGGGTGATCTTGCCGAAGCTGGGCAGGAAGTTGTTCTTCGGGTCTTCGGCGTTGATCCGGAACTGCAAGGCAAAACCGCGATGGATGATGTCTTCCTGCTTGACCGACAACGGCAGGCCGGAGGCGATGCGGATCTGTTCACGGACAATGTCGATGCCGGTGATTTCTTCGGTGATGGTGTGTTCCACCTGCACCCGGGTGTTCATTTCCATGAAGTACACCTCGCCCTCGGCGAGCAGGAACTCCACGGTACCGGCGTTCTCGTAGCCCACCGCCTTGGCCGCGCGCACCGACAGGTCGCCGATATAGGCGCGCTGTTCCGGGGTCAGCTGGGGGCTGGGGGCGATTTCGATCAGCTTCTGGTTGCGGCGCTGGATCGAGCAGTCACGCTCGAACAGGTGCACCACGTTGCCGAAGCTGTCGCCAAGAATCTGCGCTTCGATGTGCTTGGGATTGACGATGCATTTTTCCAGGAAGACTTCCGCCGAACCAAAGGCCTTGGTCGCTTCGGAAATCACCCGGGGGAAGGCCTGTTCCAGTTCTTCGCGGCTGTTGCAGCGACGAATCCCGCGACCGCCACCACCGGAGGTGGCCTTGAGCATCACCGGGTAACCGATACGGTCGCCTTCGGTAAGGGCTTCGGCGATGTCCGCGACGTTGCCTTCGGTGCCCGGGGTGACCGGCACGCCGGCCTTGATCATGCTGCGGCGGGCTTCGGTCTTGTCACCCATGCGGCGGATCACTTCCGCCGACGGGCCGATGAATTTGATTCCACGTTCGGCGCAGATATCCGCCAGTTCGGCATTTTCCGACAGGAAGCCGTAACCGGGGTGCAGCGCGTCACAACCGGTTTCCACCGCCAGGTTCACCAGCTTGCGCGGGTTCAGGTAGCCGGCCAGGGGTTCGGCACCGATGCTGTGGGCCTCATCCGCGCGCTTCACATGCAGGGCATGGCGATCGGCGTCGGAATAGATCGCGACCGAGCGAATGCCCATCTCGGCGCAGGCACGCACGATTCGTACGGCAATTTCACCACGGTTGGCGATCAGGATCTTTTTTATCACTTGGAAATTCCTAAGCCGCTGGAACAAACAACCCTTGGGTGCAACCGGAAAACGGGTCGGCGCGTGACTAAATGTTTCAAGCCAGTCGCGCAGTCCACACTAGACCTACCCAGTGATAAACCAAAATCAATAATTATTGGGTCGCTCATAAGTAAAAGCTTATAGTTGAGCGATTCGCGGCTTTCATGAGTGTTTATAAAATGCGTAAGTCCTTGATGCGTATGACATTACGCCAGCTCAAGATTTTTAATGAGGTCTGCGATCTGCGTTCCTACAGCCGCGCAGCTGATGAAATGTCTCTCACACAACCGGCCGTAAGCCTACAAATTCGCCAGCTGGAAGAGCTGATCGGCCAGCCTTTATTCGACTACGTCGGCAAAAAGCTCTACATGACCGAGGCGGCTGAAGCGTTACAGCGGGCCAGCCGGGACATTTTCGGTCGGCTGGAAAACCTCGATATGCAGCTCTCGGACATGCAGGGCTCGCTGCAAGGGCAGTTGAAACTGGCGGTGGAATCCAGCGCCAAGTATTTCGTCCCGCACCTGTTTGCCGCGTTCAAGCGCCAGCATCCCGAGGTCAATCTGCACCTGACGGTGGTCAACCGCGCGCAGGCGCTGCGGCGCCTTTCGGACAACCGCGACGACCTGCTGATCATGTCGATGGTGCCCCAGGACATGGGGCTCGAATTCCTGCCGTTCCTGAACAACCCGATTGTCGCGGTGGCGCCGCCCGATCACCCGCTGTGCCACGGCGGCCCGCTGCGCTTGCAGGACCTGGAGCCGTATACGTTGTTGATCCGCGAAGCGGGGTCGGGGACGCGGATCGCCTGCGAGGAGTATTTCAAGGAGAAACGCGTGCACTTCTCGCAGACGCTGGAAGTGACCTCGGGCGAAGCCCAGCGCGAGTGTGTGGTGGCGGGGCTGGGCCTGGCCCTGTTGACGCGCCATGCCCTGAGCCTGGAACTGGCGACCGGCGTGCTCCGAGAACTGCCGGTGGAAGAACTGCCGCTCTATCGCAGTTGGTGCCTGGTTCAGGCCAAGGACAAACGCCTGTCACCGGTCGCCCATGCGTTCCTGGGGTTTATTCGCAGTGAACGGTTACAAATCAGCGGGCTGGTTGAGCGCTTCGACGGTCGGATGCCGAGTCTGCCTGCCAGTAATTGAGTGCGGCGATTTCCTGTTGCAGTTGGCGCAGTTCGGTGCGGTCTTCGATTGCGCGACGAAATTCCATGCGGCGCTGATCTTCCTGCTGCCGACGGGTTTTGACGCTGCTTTGCTCTTCGTGGTGCCGGGCCATTTCGAGTCTCCCAGGGTGGGTACGGGAGCTTCAAGATGGACGTCCGGCGTTACGGTTTGGCGGCAGGTGGGTGACAGACTGATGAAATCATCGGTCAGTCGTCGAGGGCCTTCACCGACTTGGGCGACAGGCGCAGGCTGCGCAAGCTGCGTTTGACGCTCTTGAGGTGGTTGACCAGGCTCGGCCCACGGGCCATGGCCACGCCCATGGCCAGCACGTCGATCACCACCAGGTGGGCGATGCGCGAGGTCAGCGGGGTATAGATCTCAGTGTCTTCGTGCACGTCGATGGCCAGGTTCACCGTCGACAGCTCGGCCAGCGGGGTCTGGCTCGGGCACAGGGTGATCAGGGTCGCGCCGCTTTCACGCACCAGGTTGGCGGTAATCAGCAGGTCCTTGGAACGGCCCGACTGGGAAATGCAGATCGCCACGTCGGTAGGCTTGAGGGTCACCGCCGACATCGCCTGCATATGCGGGTCGGAATACGCCGCCGCCGTCAGCAGCAACCGGAAAAACTTGTGCTGGGCATCCGCCGCCACCGCACCGGAAGCGCCGAAACCATAGAACTCCACCCGCTGCGCCGCCGACATGGCGGTCACGGCACGTTGCAACGCGGCCGGATCGAGCTTTTCGCGCACGTCCATCAGGGTGTGCAGGGTGGTGTCGAAGATCTTCAGGCTGTAGTCCGCCACCGAATCGTCTTCGTGAATCGCGAACTGCCCGAAGCTGGCGCCGGCCGCCAGGCTCTGGGCCAGCTTCAGTTTCAGGTCCTGGAAACCCGAGCAACCGATGGCCCGGCAGAAACGCACAATGGTCGGTTCGCTGATGCCCACGCTGTGGGCCAGGTCAGCCATGGAACTGTGCATCACCGCCGCTGGATCGAGCAGGACGTGATCGGCGACCTTGAGCTCCGACTTGCGCAGCAGGTTGCGAGACTGGGCGATGTGTTGCAACAGATTCAAAGGTCTGGACTCATTGTTATGGGCGAACGCCTGGGATGTAGCAGTCTTGTAGTTATACTACAAGAATTCGCGAATTGCCCGCTCCATTACGTAACCCGCCTCCCCGCTAGCGTAGCGCGGGGAGCATGTAGCCACTCTCGACGCCTAGGGAAAGCCATGGCGTAGCAGTCGCATCAATTCCTGCGCCGCCACCGGCCGGCTGATCAGATAGCCCTGCACTTCATCGCAGCCCTGGGCCTTGAGGAAATCCAGTTGCTCCTGGTTTTCCACACCCTCGGCCACCACCTTCAGTTCCAGGCTGTGGGCCATGGCGATGATCGCCCGGGTGATCGCCGCATCTTCACTGCCGTCCCCCAGGCCGCGAATAAAGCTCTGGTCGATCTTCACGTAGTCCACCGGGAAGCGCTTGAGGTAACTCAAGGACGAATAGCCGGTGCCGAAGTCATCGATGGCCAGTTTCACCCCCAGGTCGCGCAGTTGCTGGAAGGTGGCGATGATGTGTTCGACGCTGTCGAGCAGCTGGCTTTCGGTCAGCTCAAGCTCCAGCAGTTCCGGGGCCAGGCCGGTTTCCTCCAGCACCTGGCGCACCAGGCTGACCAGCTTGCCCTGGCGCAACTGATGCACCGACAGGTTTACCGACACCCGGATCGGCGCCAGCCCCTCGCGCTGCCATTCGCACGCCTGCCAGCAGGCCTGGCGCAAGACGAACTCACCGATCGGCCCGATCAACCCGGTTTCCTCGGCCAGGCCGATAAAGTCCGCCGGCGGCACCTGGCCCAGGGTCGGATGCTCCCAACGCACCAGCGCCTCGGCGGCGTTCATCCGCCCGGTGGCCAGGCACAGCTTGGGTTGGTAGAAGACGCGCAATTGCCGCTCTTCGATGGCCTTGCGCAGCTGGTTCTCCAGCTGCAAGCGCTCCAGGGTGCTGGCCTGCAGGCTCTCGGTGTAGAACTGGAAGTTGTTCCCGCCCAGGTGCTTGGCATGTTGCATGGCGATGTTTGACTGGCTGAGCAGCACCGGTATTTCCCGGGCATTATCCGGCAACAGGCTGATGCCCATGGACGCGCTGACCACCAGCTCATGCTCGTCGATAGTCACCGGCACCCGCAACTTGCCGAGCAGGCGCGTCGCCACCCGGGCCAGGCTGGAGAGGTTGCCGTAGGCATCGAACAGCACCGCGAACTCATCCCCGGACAAACGGGCAATGGTGTTGGCTTCAGGCAAGGCGTTGACCAGGCGCCGGGCCATCTGCTGCAGCAACTGGTCGGCGATTTCATGGCCGAGGCTGTCGTTGAGCAATTTGAAACGGTCCAGATTGATGTGCAGCAACGCCAGGCTGCGGCCACCCTGGCGCACTTGCTGGTGAGCCTCGTACAGACGTTCGCGAAACAACGAACGATTCGCCAGCCCCGTCAGTTCGTCGTAGTGGGTCAGGTAGCGCATGCGCTCTTCGGATTCGCGGCGAGCCGACAGATCGGCGAAGAAGCCGACGATATGGCTGACATTGCCTCGAGTATCGCGCACCACATTCAGTTGCAGCCATTGCGGGTACAGCTCGCCGTTCTTGCGCGCCTCCACCAGTTCGCCCTGCCAGCTGCCGTGCTGTTCCAGGGCCTGGCGGATGGTCGAATAGTGACGCCGGGCATCACGACTGCCCGGCAGGTCGACCACATTGCGCCCGAGCATGTCCTCGAGCAGGTAACCGGTTACCCGGCTGAAGGCCTGGTTGATCGCCAGCAGGACGTAATTGGGGTCGAAAATCACAATACCTTCGCTGGCCGCCTCGAACACCGTCGCGGCCAATTGGCGCTGGGCTTCCTGCTCCTTGTGCGCGCTGATATCGCGACGGGTGCCGACCATACGCAACACTCGACCGTTGGTGGAGCGCTCGACCGCCCGGCCGCGGTCTTCGATCCAGACCCAGTGACCATCGCCATGCCGCACCCGGTACTCGATCAGGTAGTCCTCGGTGCGGCCCTTCAGATGCTCCACCAGCGCGCGCTTGAGTGCCGGCACATCCTCGGGGTGCAGGCGCGGCTTGAGGTGGCCGAGCATGGCGGTCACGTATTCCGGGTCGAGGCCGAACAGCTCCTTGATCTGGGTGTGATGCACTTCATCGGTCTGCAGGTTCCAGTCCCACAGCCCGAGGGCGCTGGCCTGCAACGCCAGGGCCAGGCGCGTTTCGCTTTTGCTCAGGGCCTTGTTCGCCACATCCAGCTCCAGGCTGCGCTGGACCACCCGGCTTTCCAGGCCGACCTGGGCGTCGCGCAGTTCCTGTTCGGCACGACGCCGCTGATCGATTTCCCGCGCCAGTTCAAGATTGAGTTGTTCGCTGCGGGTGTGTGCCTGTTGCAGGCTCTCGATCAGCGCCTGGTTCTGGAAACGCCGCAGCAGGCCGCGGCGGATCAGCCGATTGACCTGCAAGGCCACCACGCTCAGCGACACCAGCAGGATCAGCCCGAGCCAGGCCCAGCCTTGTTGCTCCTCGGTGCCGCCCCAGAACAGATAGACGATGGCCGGCAACAGGCAGGGCAAGGTAAAGGTCAGGAACGCCGGGATGCTCACGGCATACGCCACGCTGGCAGAGAGGGTCGCTGCGCCGATCAGGCCGAAGACCCAGGCCTGCTCGAGAAAACTGTCGGTGGGCACCAGGGCGATGCCGGCGCAGGCCAGGGTCAGGCCGCTGACCGCCGAGCCCAACAGGAAGGTACGGCGCCAGATCGGCTGGGCCTGGCGGCTGGGCATCGCCGAGTCGAACGCCGCCACCTGGATCACGCGCAAGGCCACCAGGGCCATCAACCACACCAGCCAGACGCTGACCAGCAGGTAACGCTGCGGGCTCCAGAGCAACCAGGCGCAGACCAGACCGTTCAACAACATGAATAAAGTCGGCAGCAACGACCCCTGGTACAGCAGGCGCGTACGCTCGACTGTCAGCTCAGTGGCGAATTGCTTGCGGATAACCCGCCCAGCCTCCATCGAGGGGCTCAGCGCGTCAAAGCTCTGGGTCATGGGCAGTATTCTTATAATGGTTAGCCATAAACGTGGCAGGAGCATACACAAGCATCCGGCAGGACCAAACTGCCTCAGGTCATAAAATGTAATGAATTGATCGGTGGCCAGACCCCTTGCCGAGGCCCAGAGCAAGACACACTGCCGCCTGTAGCCGATGACTGACCGGTCGTCACAGCCGTTTTTTTTATCTGTCGCGGGGCGTGCCCCGGTATAAGAGCCGCCGCTCAGCATTAGGGTTTGCCCGCCCAGGCCCGGCACCCTAGAATGCGTCGATGCGCGATGATCTCTCCTTTCTGCTGAACTCCCTCAACGATGCCCAACGCCAGGCCGTAGCCGCCCCCGTTGGTCGTCAGTTGGTCCTGGCCGGTGCCGGCTCGGGTAAAACCCGGGTGCTGGTGCACCGTATCGCCTGGTTGATCCAGGTCGAAAACGCCTCGTCCCATTCGATCCTGTCGGTGACCTTCACCAACAAGGCCGCTGCCGAGATGCGCCATCGCATCGAGCAGTTGCTGGGCATCAGCCCGGCCGGCATGTGGGTCGGCACCTTCCACGGCCTGGCACACCGCCTGTTGCGGGCGCACTGGCAGGAAGCCGGCCTGAGCCAGACCTTCCAGATCCTCGACAGCGACGACCAGCAACGGCTGGTCAAGCGGGTGATCCGCGACCTCGGCCTCGACGAACAGCGCTGGCCCGCCCGCCAGGCCCAGTGGTTTATCAACGGCCAGAAGGACGAGGGCCTGCGCCCACAGCATATCCAGGCCAGTGGCGACCTGTTCCTGGCGACCATGCGCAGCATCTATGAAGCCTACGAGGCCGCCTGTGCCCGCGCCGGGGTCATCGACTTCTCCGAGCTGCTGCTGCGCGCCCTGGACCTGTGGCGCGACCATCCGGGCCTGCTGGCGCACTACCAGAAGCGCTTCCGGCACATCCTGGTGGACGAATTCCAGGACACCAACGCCGTGCAGTACGCCTGGCTGCGTTTGCTGGCCCAGGGCGGCGACAGCCTGATGGTGGTCGGCGACGACGACCAGTCGATCTACGGCTGGCGCGGCGCGAAAATCGAGAATATCCACCAGTATTCCGCCGACTTCGCGGACGCCGTGACCATCCGCCTGGAGCAGAACTACCGATCCACGGCCGGGATCCTCAAGGCCGCCAACGCCCTGATCGCCCATAACACCGGGCGTCTGGGCAAAGAACTGTGGACCGATGGCGGCGACGGCGAGGCGATCAACCTCTATGCCGCCTTCAACGAGCACGACGAAGCGCGCTACGTGGTGGAAACCATCGAAAGCGCCCTGAAAACCGGCCTGGCCCGCAGCGATATCGCCATTCTCTACCGCTCCAACGCCCAATCCCGGGTGCTCGAAGAAGCCTTGCTGCGCGAACGTATTCCGTACCGCATCTACGGCGGCCAGCGCTTCTTCGAACGGGCTGAAATCAAGAACGCCATGGCCTACCTGCGCCTGCTCGAAGGCCGTGGCAACGACGCGGCGCTGGAGCGGGTGATCAACGTTCCAGCCCGTGGGATCGGCGAGAAAACCGTCGAGGCCATCCGCGAACACGCCCGCCACAGCGAGCTGTCGATGTGGGAAGCCATGCGCCAGCTGGTCGCCAACAAGGGCCTCGCCGGACGGGCCGCCGGTGCCCTGGGGGTGTTTGTCGAGCTGATCGAGGACCTCGCGGCGAAAACCCGGGAAATGCCGCTGCACCTGATGACCCAGGTGGTCATCGAGCAGTCCGGGCTGATCGCCTACCACGAAGCGGAAAAGGGCGAGAAAGGCCAGGCCCGGGTGGAAAACCTTGAGGAACTGGTCAGCGCCGCCCGCAACTTCGAGGCCGCCGAAGAAGACGCCGAGCTCACGCCGCTGGCCGCCTTCCTCGGCCACGCGTCGCTGGAGGCCGGCGACACCCAGGCCGACGAGCACGAAGACAGCATTCAGTTGATGACCCTGCACAGCGCCAAGGGCCTGGAATTCCCCTACGTGTTCCTGGTGGGCATGGAAGAAGGCCTGTTCCCCCACAAGATGAGCCTGGAAGAACCCGGCCGCCTTGAGGAAGAACGCCGGCTGGCCTACGTCGGCATTACCCGGGCGATGCAGAACCTGGTACTGACCTATGCCGAAACCCGACGCCTGTACGGCAGCGAGACCTACAACAAGGTCTCGCGTTTCGTGCGCGAAGTGCCGAAAGGACTGATCCAGGAAGTGCGCCTGTCCAACAGCGTCAGCCGACCGTTCGGCGGCGCCCAGGCTCAGGCCGGCAGCAGCCTGTTCGGTGGCAGCGACATCCCGGACACCGGTTTCAGCCTCGGCCAGACTGTACGCCACAGCATCTTCGGCGACGGCGTGATCCTCAACTTCGAAGGCGCTGGCGCCCAGGCCCGGGTCCAGGTGAACTTCAGCGAAGGCAGCAAGTGGCTGATGCTCGGCTACGCCAAGCTGGAAGCGGTCTGATCACGACCTTCAAGCGTTTCCGCACCCAGTGTGGAAACGCTGTCCGCCCACCTCGACAGCACGCCATGCCGGTCTAATTACTCAACCGAGGTCGCGATAACCATGGGTTCAGGCTTTTTTTCTTCGTGGACATTCTGGGCCCTGCTGTCGGCGACTTTCGCCGCCCTGACGGCGATCTTCGCCAAGATCGGCATCGACAACGTCAATTCGGACTTCGCCACCCTGCTGCGAACCATCGTGGTATTGGTCAGCCTGGCCTTGATTTTGTACGCAACGGGCCAATATCAGTCATTGAGTTCGATTTCCGCCAAGAGCTATCTGTTCCTGCTGTTGTCGGGCCTGGCGACCGGTGCCTCGTGGTTGTGTTACTTCCGCGCGCTGAAGGTCGGCCCGGCCTCGCTGGTGGCCCCGGTGGACAAGCTCAGCGTGGTGTTCGTCGCCGTTATCAGCGTGCTGCTGCTGGGCGAGAAGCTCGACCTGCGCCAATGGGGCGGTATCGGCCTGATTACCGCCGGCGTGGTCATGCTGGCTTTCCGACGTTAGTCGGGGGCATTTCACACAACGCTTATCGACTCGCCTTACGAAACAAACGGTATCGGCGCAATGGCCTTTCATGAAACCTTCAGGTGGGGCATGAGAGGATCAGGCAAAAGCCGGAAACACTCTCGCGCTAGCCAGTAACATTTCACCTGTGCAGTATGGCGCGCGTGCACTCCACAAACGGGAATACCCTTATGCAACGTTTTCTCAGTATCGTCTTGGCGCTCTGCATCGGTCTGACGATGAGCCTCGACGCGAACGCCAAGCGCTTCGGCGGTGGCAAAAGCATGGGTTCGGCACCCAGCCATCAAACCAGCCAAATGGCCCCAGCCGCGGGTGCCGGCGCTGCTGCCGCAACCGCCGGTGCTGCCGGTGCCGCGGGCGCTGCTGCCAAAGCCGGCGGTGCTTCGCGCTGGCTCGGCCCTCTGGCCGGCATCGCCGCCGGTGGCCTGCTCGCCTCCATGTTCATGGGCGGCGGCTTCCAGGGCATGCAGTTCTTCGACATCCTGATCATGGCGGTCATCGCTTTCGTGATCTTCCGCTTCATTGCCGCCCGTCGACGCAAGCAGCAGGAGCACATGGCCCCGGCCGGCGCGCCGTTCCAGCGTGAAGTGTTCGAGCAACCGGCACAGCCGCAGAACGCGATCTTCGGTGGTTCCGCCCCCGTCGCCCCACGCCGCGTGATCAACGCACCGGCCTGGTTCAACGAAGAGCGCTTCCTGGAAGCCGCCCGCAGCCACTTCCAGGCGCTGCAGCAGCACTGGGATGCCAACGAGATGGACAAGATCGCCGAATTCGTCACCCCGCAGATGCTGCAGTTCCTGAAACAGGAACGGGCGAACGAAGGCGACGGTTTCCAGTCTACCTATATCGAAAACCTGCATGTGCAGTTGGACGGCCTGGACGATCGCGCCGACAAGACCATCGCCACCCTGACCTTCAGCGGCGTGTCGAAGAACTCGCGCTTCGACCAGGGCGAAGCCTTCAGCGAAAGCTGGAACATGGAGCGTCCACAGGGCGACAACCAGCCTTGGCTGGTGGCCGGTATCCGCCAGAACGGCTGATCCACGGCTCGCGGTTGAAAAAAGCTACAAAAACCCCGGACTCGTCCGGGGTTTTGCATTTCACAATTGTACTTTTTGCAAGCTACTGTATAAGACCCGTGATACGAACCGCGCCATAAAGCAAGAGGATTGAGGCCGTGGAAGAAGTCATTGAACAATTGCGTGAAGCCAACGAACCCGTACCGGTGCCTTTGGAGTTACCCGACGAGGATCAGTTGGTCGAAGTCGAAGAGGAGTTGTTCATCAACATCCCCTTCGTTTTCAAGGAATTCCTGCTGACCGTCAGTGACGTGGTGTTTGGCAGCCTGGAACCGGTGACGGTGACTGATCCGCAGTCGCACACCTACCTGCCCGATGTAGCAGCCAATGCCTGGGATTCTGGTGTGCCCCGGGACCTGATCCCGATCTGCCAGGACGGTGACAACTACTACTGCGTCGAAGAAGACGGCACCGTGGTGCTGTGGTCCGGCGAAGAAGAGCTGATCACTGAAGAGTCCTGGGAATCGGTATGGCACTGGGCGCGGGATGTGTGGCTGGAAAGCTGATTGACCCTGTCCGATGCTGCTCCAATCACGCTACCTTGGGTTGACTCGGACCTGTAGGAGCAGGGCTTGCCCGCGAAGCTTTTGGCGGCCTCAAGGGCCCCTTCGCTGGCAAGCCCTGCTCCTACAAAGGGTCGGCACCTGAACCTCAGTGCCCCGCCGAATCGCTCTTGTGCTCCAGCGTCTCCAGCAAGGCGACCTGCATCCGCGTGTGCACACGCACAAACCAGCGCCACAACACCGCCGCGATCGCCGCTGCAACCACCGCGATCAGCACCAGCAACTCGCTGGTGGGCAGAATGCTCGCCGACAGCGCCGACAGCAGCAGGAAAATCACCAGCAGCGACAGCAGCGGAATCACCTCGGCGATCACCCTTCTGACCCGCTGGGTGTGCCGTCCCGCCACCTCGGCTTTCACGCCCATCTCCGCCAGCAGCATCGACAGCGCCTTGAGCTTGCGGTACGCCGCAATCAGGAAGGGTAGCGACAACAGCAGCGCCCCACCCCAGATCAGGCCGTTGTGCCAGCTCGGCTCATTGATCCAGTCGGCCAGATAATCGGCAATCGGCGCCGCGAAGAAGCCCCCGGCAAAGAAGATCGCCATCACCAGCGCCAGGTTGACCCCCACCTGCAACAGAATCCGCCGGATCATCGAGGCCAGCAGCGCGCCCTCGCCCTGGGGCTGGATGCTGCGCAACCATTCACCGTAGAGGCTGAACACCCGTGCCAGGCGTCGCGGCATCACCGCCGCCAGCTTGAGCGACAGTGGGTCCGCCGCGCGGATCAGATAGGGCGTGAGCAGCGTGGTGATCACCGAGACCGCCACCGCGACCGGATAGAGAAAGTCACTGGTGACCTGCAAGGTCATCCCCAGCGCCGCGATAATGAAAGAGAACTCGCCGATCTGCGACAGCCCCATCCCCACCCGCAACGACGTCCGGCCATCGTTGCCGGCAATAAACGCCCCCAGCCCGCAGGAGAGCATCTTGCCCAGCACCACCGCGACGGTGATCACGGCAATCGGCCAGGCGTAATCGAGGAGGATCGCCGGATCGATCATCAAGCCGATGGCAACGAAGAAGATCGCGCTGAACAGGTCGCGAACCGGCTCGATCAGGCGTTCGATTTTCAGCAACTGACGGGACTCGGCCATGATCGCGCCAATCAGGAACGCCCCCAGGACCATGCTGTATTCCAGCTTGACCACCAACAGGCAGAAACCGAAACACAGGCCGAGCACGGTGATCAGCAGCATCTCGTTGCTTTCGAAGCGGGCGACGTAAGCCAACAGCCGCGGCACCAGCAGGATGCCGACCACCAGGGCGACGATCATGAACAGCGACAGCTTGCCCACGGTGGAGAACACCTCGCCCGAGCTTACGGTGCCGCTGACCGCGATGCTCGACAGCAAGGCGATGATGCCGATGCCGAGGATGTCCTCGACGATCAGTACGCCGAAGATCAGCTGGGCGAAGCGCTGGTTCTTCATCTTCAGGTCGTTGAGCGCCTTGACGATGATGGTGGTCGAGGAAATCGCCAGGATCGCGCCGAGGAACAGCGAATCCATGGTGTTCCAGTCGAACCAGCGGCCGATTTCGTAGCCGATCCAGATCATCAGCACGATTTCCAGGAACGCCGCGATAAACGCCGTGGCCCCGACCTTGAACAGCTTGCCCAGGCTGAACTCCAGGCCCAGGCAGAACATCAGGAAAATCACCCCCAGCTCGGCCAGGGTCTTGATGGTGTCTTCGTCGTGGATCAGGCCGAACGGCGGCGTGTGCGGCCCGATGATAAAACCGGCGACGATATAGCCGAGCACCACCGGTTGCTTGAAACGGTGGAAGAGGATGGTCACCACACCGGCCACCAGCATGATCACGGCCAGGTCCTGGATAAAGCTGATGGCATGCATAGCGTGGCGCTCCTTGCTGTTGGGAAAGCGGCCATGGGACAGCTTTTTGAGCCGTCAGCAATCACCGTTCCTGGTGTGAGAACTTTCTATGGCATGGCTTTCTGAAGGTTAACACCGCGACTTCCGACAAAAAGCCGGTGCAATATGTAGAAACAGATCCCTTGAAGCGTGACGATGCCCCCATCAACGGCGTCCCGTTATCGAGTGTCTGTGAAAATGAAGGAAGCGCCCGTAGAGGTGCCTGAGCCAATCCCTGCCTACCCAACCGTGAGCGTGCTATGGAACCCGGAAATGCCCAGCTGTCGATGACTGTTTTGATGACCCCGGACATGGCCAACTTTTCTGGCAATGTCCACGGCGGCACCTTGCTCAAGTACCTGGATGAAGTGGCTTACGCCTGCGCCAGCCGTTATGCCGGGCGTTATGTGGTGACCCTGTCGGTGGACCAGGTGATTTTCCGCGAGCCGATCCATGTCGGCGAACTGGTGACCTTCCTGGCCTCGGTCAACTACACCGGCAACACCTCCATGGAGGTGGGCATCAAGGTGGTGACGGAGAATATCCGCGAGCGTTCGGTGCGCCACACCAATAGCTGCTTCTTCACCATGGTCGCGGTCGACGACCAGCGCAAGCCGGCCGCCGTGCCGCCGTTGCAGCCGCAAAGCAGCGAGGACAAGCGTCGCTACGTGCAGGCGCAACAGCGTCGGCAGATTCGCCAGGAGCTGGAAAAGCGCTACCAGGAAATCAAGGCCGACGGTGAAGGCGACTGAAACCCTGAAGACAGGGCCTACAGGCTGATCGACTCCGCCTCGAACCGCACCCGCGGATGCACGATGCGGTCCTGGGCCCGCACCAGCTCCAGCTCGTAGCTGGCGCAGGCCTGGGTTTCCAGCAACACCTCATGCACCGCCGAGGCGGCGAACTCGAACGCCGCCACCAGGCTGTCGCCCAGCAGCACCCGCGCCAGGAACAGCCCCGAGGTCAGGTCGCCGACGCCCACCGGCTGCTTCGGGAAGGCCAGCAAGGGCCGTCGCAGGTGCCAGCTGCCCTCGGCAGTGACCAGGAGCATCTCGAAACTGTCGGCCAGCTTGCCCGGATAGGCCAGGTGCTTGACCAGCACCGCCTTCGGTCCCCGCGCCAGCAGGCTGCGGGCCATGGCCAGGCAATCGAACAGGGAACTCGGCGTACGCCCGCAGAAGCTATCGAGCTCAAGCTGATTGGGGCAGAGGAAATCGGCCATGGCCGCCGCTTCTTCCAGCAGGAAATCACTGACCTCGGTCGGCACGCTGCAGCCTTTCTCCGGATGGCCCATCACCGGGTCGCAGAGGTACAGGGCATTGGGATTGATCGCCTTGATCCGCGCCACACCCGCGAGGATCGCCCGGCCCTGGGCCGCACTGCCGAGGTAGCCGGACAACACGGCATCGCAGTTGCCCAACTCACCGATGGCGGCAATCCCCTCGACCAGCTCGGGAATCCGCTGCGGCGCCAGCACTTCGCCCGCCCACTGCCCGTATTGGGTGTGGTTGGAGAACTGCACGGTGTTCAGCGGCCAGACATTGACCCCGACGCGCTGCATGGGGAAAACCGCCGCACTGTTGCCGGCATGGCCGAAAACCACGTGGGATTGAATGGCGAGCAAATGGGGAGTGCGTTTCATTCCGTATTCCAGAAAGGCCAGTGGATTCAAGGCGCTGAGTATGCGACTAAACGGAGCCTGTACGACAGGCCGGGGAGCCAGTTAAGCTGAGCTGACTTTGTTGGAGTGGCGTTCATGCTGACCCTCGGAAATATGTTCGTGCTGATGTTGCTGGCGACCGGCGCTGCCTGGCTCTGGCACAACCATGGCCTGCGCGAGCGGGCGCTGGAGCGGGTCAAGCAGCACTGCGCCAAGCTCGACATCGAGCTGCTCGATGGCGCCGTCGCCCTCAAGCGCATCGGTTTTGTCCGTGACGCCCATGGTCGGCGGCGTCTGGCGCGGATCTACAATTTCGAGTTCACCGTCACCGGTGAGCAGCGTCACGCCGGGACCATCACCCAGTTCGGCGCCCACAGCGCCCATATCGAGCTGGCACCCTACCCGTTCGAAGCCAAACCGGAAGTACGCAGCGCCGAAGTGATCGAATTGAGCCAATGGCGCCAGGATCATGCCAAGGACCATAACAATTTGCGTCGTTGAACGGCCCGGCGGTGGTTTGCCAGTGAGAGCGATGCAAGATGCAATGCCGCTCGCCCTACAAACGACACTGCACCATTCCCGCCTTTAACGACTCGATCTCCTGTTTTTCAGCGAAGATCAGCTCAATACGTGAATCCCGCCGCCATTCACTGGGCTGCCATTGCACCGTGGAGTTATCCACGGCGTTGGCGGAAACCCAGCCGTCGGGGCTGTGGATAACCAGTTTGGCCCGCAACCAATCCAGCCCGGACAACCAGCGCTGGAGCTTTTCCGTATCGAAGCGCTGGCTCGGGTGCCAGCGCCAGCCGATACTCCAGTTGCCGTCCTGGGCATGATCCAGGCAGATCGGTTGGGCCGGGTCGGTCCAGATCGCCGCCAGTGGGGCGTTGACCGGTGCGCCTGCGGAGGGCGCGATACCAGCGTAGGTGTGAGCCTGCTCGCGATGACCGTTATCCAGGGCGAGCAACTCGGCCAACCCCAACACGCCCTGCTCCGTCCAGTGCACAGGTCCTTCAGGCAAGCGGGCCAGCACCCGCTGCCGCTCAACCGCGTCCAACCCTTCAGACTTGTTCAACACCCGTAACCCCGCCAACTCCAGCGCTTCCTGCTGGGAGTCCGGCAACGGCTTGCCCGCCGCCAGGGCCCGGGCGTCCAGCACCAGCACGCAAGGTTGCAACGCCAGGACACCCAGCCAGGGCGCCTCGGCCAGTTGCTTGAGGATCTGCACCGGATGCCCCAACCCGGAGGGCTCGATCAACAGCCGGTCCGGTCGCGCCTTGCGCAACAGCCGGGTCAATCCGACCTGGAATGGCGCGCCGTTGACGCAGCAGACACAGCCGCCTGCCACTTCCCCCAGTGCGATACCATCGTCGCCCCGGGTCAGCAGTGCGGCGTCCAGGCCGATCTGACCGAACTCGTTGATCAGCACCGCCCAGCGCTCGCCTTCCGGCTTTTGCGCCAGCAGTTGCCGAATCAGGCTGGTCTTGCCCGCGCCCAGCGGGCCGGCGATGACATGGGTGGGAATGTTCTGCAACATAGAGGGCCGATGATCTGAAAGAGATGAAAGAATGATGCGCCTGATCTGCCTGGCGTTGCTGTTCGGCTCGGGCCAGGTGCTGGCCCAGGCCTGCGTGGTGCATAGCCATGGGCAGCGGCTGGACGTCAAAGTCTGCCAGGAAAACATCAATATCCCGGCCAAGCTGTTCAGCGACGGCTTCTGCCAGCCGAACCTGCCGGGGCAGAAGGTCGAGGTCGAGTACGTCGAACAGTGCCCGGGCGGTTCCTTCGGCGTGTGCGGCAACGCGCAAGTGGCCAATATGCCTTATCGGCAGAATATCCACTATTACGGCGTGGCGACGGATGCGGCGTATCTCAAGCCGTTTTGTGAGGGCCAAAGCCAGGGCCACTGGCAAACCCCATAACCACGACAGTCACAGATCCCAATGTGGGAGCGGAGCTTGCCCGCGAAGGGAGCGCCGCGTTTTTTCAGATACACCGCGTCATCGTTCTTCGCGGGCAAGCTCCGCTCCCACAAGGGTTTGGCGGTGTTTGCCAGAATGAGTAACTTCTGAGAGTCCGGATCAGGCCAACCAATCCAAGGTCAGGATCAACCGCCTCCCACCCTCCGGCACCGGCGGCGAACGGTGCACCAGGCCAAAACCTTCATTCCCGTGCCAGCGCTCGCCCTTGAGCAACGCCACCGCGCCGCTGTCCACCTGCTGGATCAGCGCCGGCTCACCAGGCTCCGCCGCCGCATTGCCCAACAGCCGACGATCGATCGCCCCTTCCGCCAGCCACTGGCTGCCCACCCCCGCATAGGTGGTGATCAAGCGCACCGGCACATGATCGACATGAAAACGCGGGCACATGGCCTTGTCCAGCACCCGCAAACGCAGACCGATCCGCCGCGCGCCGAGCAGGCAGGCATAAGCGCTGACCAGCCAGGACACATCGCTCAAGAACCCTTCATAACCCTCCAGATCGCTAAACCCCGAAGCCAGTCCCTGCAGATTCGGCCGTGCCTCGTCATCCGGCATTTCCAGGCTGAGGGATTCGGCCAACGGCTCGTTCAACGACAACAACAGGGTCGCGAAATCGGCAATATGCCCTGGCAACCGACGCTGCCAGACCGCCAGGTTGACCCCCTCGTCGAGAATCTCGCCCAGCACCGTCGGCGCTTCGCCCTGCACCTGCCGAATCGTCGGCAAGGCCTTCCGGCGTGGTGCCAGCATCAGGCGGCCTCCTCTTCATGCCAGGCACCGAACGGATCGGGCAGCACGCTCCAACCCTCGACCCCAAGGGCCATTTCCTCATCGTTCAACAGGCAGTCATCCAACCGCGCGGTCAGCTGCGCGAAGTCGATGTTCTGCCCGATAAACACCAGTTCCTGGCGGCAATCGCCGGTTTCCGGCGTCCAGTGCTGCATGATCGCCGTGACGCTTTCCTGATCCTGCGGCCACTGCGGTTTCGGCACGAAGCGCCACCAGCGCCCGGCAAAACCATGGCGCATCAGGCCACCGGCCTGGGACCAGCTGCCGGCCTCCTGGTACTTGCTGGCCAGCCAGAAAAAGCCCTTGGAGCGCAGCAGCTTGCCGTTCACCCAGGGCCGGTTGATAAAGTCGAAAAAGCGCTCGGGATGAAACGGCCGCCGTGCCCGGTACGCCGTGGAAGCAATGCCGTACTCCTCGGTTTCCGGCACATGCTCGCCGCGCAGTTCCTGCAACCAGCCCGGCGCCTGGGCCGCGCGCTCGAAGTCGAAACGGCCGGTGTTGAGGATCTTCGCCAGGGGGATCTCGCCCATCACCATGGGAATGATTTCCGCCTGGGCGTTCAGGCGCTGCAGAATCGCCATCAACTCCAGACGTTCGCTGCTGCTGATCAAATCGATCTTGCTGATCAGGATCACGTCGGCAAACTCGATCTGCTCGATCAGCAGGTCGGTGATCGAGCGCTCGTCCTCTTCGCCCAGGGTCTCACCACGGGAGGCGAGGCTTTCGGCAGCCTGGTAATCGAGCAGGAAATTCATACCGTCGACCACCGTGACCATGGTGTCGAGCCGGGCGACATCCGCCAGGCTCTGGCCGCTTTCATCACGAAAGGTAAAGGTCTCGGCCACCGGCAGCGGCTCGGAGATGCCGGTGGATTCGATCAGCAGGTAATCGAAACGACCGTCGCGGGCCAGCTTGCCGACTTCCTCCAGCAGGTCTTCGCGCAAGGTGCAGCAGATGCAGCCGTTGCTCATCTCGACGAGCTTTTCCTCGGCGCGATTGAGGCTGACATCGCGCTGCACTTCGCTGCCGTCGATATTGATTTCGCTCATGTCGTTGACGATCACGGCCACCCGCAGGTTTTCGCGATTGCGCAGCACGTAGTTGAGCAGGGTACTTTTACCGGCACCGAGAAAGCCGGACAGCACGGTCACGGGTAGACGTTGGGTCATGGGGTTTTCCTCATCAGATCGGCCGGGTCAAAGCGCCCGTTTATGGCGTTCGCGCAGCTCTTCACGTTCTTTGGCTTCGATGCACATCGGGTCCGGGATTTATTTAATGTTATATTATAACAATGCAAATAATCCAATCCCCCGCTTGCTCGCCGCGACGAAGAGCGCAATGCTGGGTCGATCCCGTTGCCGAGAATGCCGATGCGTCCTGTCCTGAACTATCTGTTGCCGGTCCTGTTGTTGGTGGCGGCGAACGCCGAGGCCCAAGTGCCGGCCCCTACCCAGACGAACTGCACCCGCAGCGCCAACCTGCTGGCGTGCAAGGATGGGCTGGGCAACGCCTATGGCGTGGCGACCGAGGGCAAGACGATTTATTTGCAGGGCTTTGAAGTGATCGGCAAGCGCTACTGGGCGCAGACCAGCAGCCGCTATGGGCAGTTGACGTTCTTCACCGGGATAGCTTCGGACGGTGAAGCCTGGGTCGGTTACAGCCGGCGAGTGGGCTGGACCACCCAGAACCGTTTTTCCAGTTCAGGCGGGTTGAGCAAAAAGTTTGTTTGCGACCGAATGGTGGGGTGCTAGGCAATACTGGATAACACACACCTTGTAGGAGCCTGGCTTGCCAGCGAAGAGGCCCTTGAGCCTTGCGCCGCACATCCTGCCGCCATCGCCAGCAAGCCGGCTCCCACAAGGGTGAAGCAGCCAGTCTTAGACCAACCCTTCCTGCACCTGCTGCTGTTGCCAGGCGATATAGCTGTCCGCCGGCGGGTTCTTCTCGAAGTAACGCTTCAAACCCTCGAACAACCCATCGGCAATCGCCTGCTGGTGCCGCGCCGTGACCAGCCGCTGGCTGTCACGGGCGTTGGAGATAAAACCGGTCTCCACCAGGATCGACGGCACGTCCGGCGACTTCAGCACCGCGAACCCCGCCTGTTCCACACGCTTCTGGTGCAGGGTGGTGATGCCTTCCAGGCTGCCCAACACGCTGTGCCCCAGCTGCAGGCTGGAAGCGATGGTGGCGTTCATCGACATATCGAGAATCACCCCGGCCAGCATCGGGTCCTTGTCCTTGAGATTGAGCAGGCTCTGCGCGCCCAGCAGGTCGGCGCCGTTTTCGCGCTGGGCCATAAACCGCGCCGTGGTCGACGTCGCCCCGCCTTCCGACAAGGCAAACACCGAAGCCCCCGAAGCCGTAATCCGCGGTGCGGCATCGGCATGCACCGAGATAAACATGTCGGCGTTGTTCTTGCGGGAGAACTCCACCCGCTTGCGCAGGGGCACGAAGAAGTCGTCGTTGCGCACCAGGCGCACATCGAAGCCCTTCTCACGCTTGAGACGCTTGGCCAACAGTCGGCCAATGGACAGCACCACGTCTTTCTCGCGCTCGCCCTTGGAACCTACGGCCCCCGGATCCTTGCCGCCATGGCCAGGGTCGACCACCACCATGATGTCGCGCTTGCGATGGGTGTTGCCGCTCGCCTCCTCATGCCGCACAGGCGGCGGCGCGACGACCGCCGGTGCCGCCGCCAGGGCCGCCGTCGGCACCGCGGCGCTGCCATTGCTGGTCAGGTCGAGCACCAGGCGATGGCCCTGCGTACCCTCGGGCGGCAACAGGAAGCTGTTGAGCTGAACCGGGTTGGCCAGGTCGAGGACGATCCGCGTATCGCCCTCGCCGAAATGCCCGGAGCGGATCGAACGGATCACCGTATTGCTCAGCGCTAGCTGTCGGAAATCGCCCGTCAGCTTGGCGCCGCTCAGGTCGATGATCAACCGCTCGGGCGAGGTCAGGGAAAAGGTCTTGTATTGAATCGGACCGCTGAGGTCCAGCACCAGCCGCAGCTTGTTGCCGTCGCGCCACAGCCGCGCATTCTGGATCTGCGCCGCCGACACACCGAACGGCAAAACCACCGCACCGGCCAATAAAAAGTTGAGCAACTGACGTCTATGCATAACAGGTACCGCGGATAAGGGAGCGTCCGTACTCGTTGTCGCTGTGTAAAGCCCCAGCAAAAAAGGCATCGTCGACTGAATAGTTATAATATAACATGTCACTTTAACTCCGACGATGGACCTGCTCATGAATGCGTTGACGCTGCCGGATATCGCCGCGCAGTCATCCCGGCAAGCCTTGCCCCTCGAGTGGGTGGGCATGTGCGGCATTGCCCTGCCCGTCTCGATTGACGGCCACAGCCTCAGCGCCAAAGCCGATGCGGGTGTCAGCCTCGACGATGGCGAAGCGCGGGGCATTCATATGTCACGTCTGTACCTGGCCCTGGAACAACTGGAACAGGAAGACCTGACGCCCGCGCTGATACGAGAAGTATTGCAGCAATTTCTCGACAGCCACGACGGACTTTCCAGCAACGCCTATCTACGCATCCATAGCGATCTGCTGCTCAAACGCCCGGCGTTGGTCAGTCCGCTGGCCGGCTGGAAAACCTATCCAGTCAGTGTCTTGGCCGAACTGAAAAACGGAGTGTTCCACGTGGAACTAAAAATTGACGTGGCCTACTCCTCAACCTGCCCGTGCTCGGCCGCCCTCGCCCGGCAGTTGATCCAACAGCAATTCATCAACGACTTCGCCGACAAGCCCCTGGAGCACAGTGACGTCCTCAGCTGGCTCGGCGGACCGCAAGGCGTCGTCGCCACACCTCACAGTCAGCGCAGCATTGCACAATTGCATATTCATTTAGATGAAAAAACGTATCGGTTTCCCTTCGAGGCCCTGATCGACGACGCCGAGGCCGCCCTCGGCACTGCCGTGCAGACCGCGGTGAAACGCGCGGACGAACAAGCCTTCGCCCTCGCCAATGGCCAGAACCTGATGTTCTGCGAAGACGCGGCGCGCCGCCTCAACCTGGCGCTCAAGCGCTCGGACGCGGTCAACGGCTTCCACTTGCGGGTGGTTCACGCCGAAAGCCTGCATGCCCATGACGCCGTGGCTGAGAGCCGCTGGAATTGGAGGCAGGCATGATCCGTTGCCAAGGCCTGCGCTGGGGCGCCCCGGGCCAGCCCCTCACTCCTGCCGTGGATTTCGAACTCGCCGCCGGCAGCCTGACCGCTGTGATCGGTGCCAACGGCACCGGCAAAAGCAGCCTGTTGAAAGTCATCGCCGGGCTGCAAAAACCGCTGTCCGGCAAAGTGCATCTGGATGTTCCACGGCGCGGCAGCCTGTCGTTCCTGCCGCAGCAACAGCATCTGGACCGGCAATTCCCCATCAGCCTGCAAGAGCTGGTGGCCGCCGGGTTCTGGGGCATCAAGCAAACCCCGCAACAGCGCAGCGAACGCCTGCAAGCCGTGCTCGAAGACTGGCACCTCGGCGGCCTGGAACATCGCCCGCTGATGGCCTTGTCCGGCGGTGAATTGCAGCGCGCCCTGCTAGCCCGCATGAGCCTGGCCTCGGCGCCGGTCCTGTTGCTCGACGAACCCCACGCCGCCCTCGACGAAGATGGCCAGGCGCTGCTGTGGAAACATATCCACGCCTGGCACGCCGAAGGTCGCACCCTAGTGGTGGTCTGCCATGACCTCGCCGCCGTGCGCCAGCACATCCCCAACGCCTTGCAGATCAAGAGCAGCGGTTGCGTCCTGGCGCCCAGCACCGAGCTGATCCGCCAACAACCCATTACGCAGGTAGCCTGATGTTGATGTTCGCCAGCCACCTGTTGCAACCGTTCCAGGATTTCGTGTTCATGCGCCGAGCGTTGATCGGTGGGCTGGTCCTGGCCTGCAGTACCGCGCCACTTGGGGTGTTCCTGATTTTGCGGCGCATGAGCCTGATCGGTGACGCGGTCGCCCACGGCATTCTGCCCGGCGCCGCCATCGGCTTCTGGATCGCCGGCCTGAGCCTGCCGGCCCTGACCCTCGGCGGCCTCGGCGCAGGCATGGGCATGGCCGGGCTCTCGGCCTGGATCACCCGCCGCACCGGCCTGCGCGAAGACGCCAGCCTCGCGGCGATCTACCCGATCTCCCTGGCCAGCGGCGTGCTGATCCTCGGCATCGCCGGCAAACGCCTGGACCTGTTGCACCTGCTGTTCGGCTCGGCCCTGGCGGTGGACGGTCCGACCCTGACCGGGATGCTCTGGGTCTGCGGCATCAGCCTGGTGGTGATGGCGCTGATCTATCGCCCGCTGCTGCTGGACACCCTCGACCCGCTGTTCCTGCAAACCGTCAGCCGCCTCGGCCCCCTCGCCCACGGGGTGTTCCTGACCCTGGTGGTGCTGAACCTGGTGATCGGTTTCCAGGCCATCGGCGCGCTGATGGTGGTCGGCCTGATGATGCTGCCGGCGATCGCCTCGCGCTTCTGGAGCCGCAACCTGCCGGTGCTGATGCTGATCGCCGCGCTGATCGGCTGTGTCTCGGTCACCCTCGGTCTGCTGCTGTCGTTCTACTACTCGCTGCCCAGCGGCCCGGCCATTGTGCTGGTGGCAGGCGGCTTTTATCTGCTGTCCGTGGTCTTCGGTCCGGTGCACGGTTTGCTGCGCCGCCCGCCTTTGCTTACATCCCAATGAGGTCTTATCCGATGCGCGCTTTACTCGTGCTGTTCAGCTCCGTGCTGGCCTTGTCACTGAACCTGTCCACCGCCCAGGCCGCGGACAAACTCCCGGTGGTCGCCAGCTTCAGTATTCTGCGAGATATCACCCAGCAGATCGGCGGCGACCATATCGCGGTCATCGGCATGGTCGGCCCGGACGCCGATGCCCACACCTACGAACCGACGCCGGATGACGCCAAGGCCCTGCTCAACGCCAAGCTGATCGTCAAGAACGGCCTGGGCTTCGAGCCGTGGCTCGACCGCCTGGTGACCAGCACCGAGACCAAGGCACCGGTGGTCACCGCCAGCAAGGGCGTGATCTCCCACACCATGGTCGACGACGGCGAAACCATTCCCGACCCGCACGCCTGGCACAACCTGGCCAACGCCGAAATCTATGTGAACAACATCACCAAGGCACTGATCAAGGTCGACCCGGCGAACAAGGACGACTACACCCGCAACAGCCAGGCCTACCTGAAAGTGATCCACGGCCTGTTGGCCGAAGCCAAGGTCAAGCTCGGCAACCTGCCGGCCGGCAACCGTCGCATCGTCACCTCCCATGACGCCTTCGGTTACCTGGGCCAGGCCTACGGCATCCAGTTCATGGCGCCACAGGGCCTGTCCACCGAACGTGAGCCGTCCGCCGCCGAAGTTGCCGCGCTGATCACCCAGATCCGCAAGGACAAGGTCAAGGCCGTGTTCATGGAAAACATCAAGGACGCCCGCCTGCTGCAGCAGATTGCCGACGAAAGCGGCGCGCAGATCGGCGGCACCCTGTATTCCGACGCCCTCGCCGCCGAAGGTCCGGCCAGCACCTTTACCGGCCTGTTCGAATACAACATGAACACCCTGCACGCGGCACTGAGCAAATGACCGCGCGGCCGCCCCTGTCGATGCTCGATCTGGAGAGCGCCGCCCTGGGTAGCCGCTGGCCTCTCGCGGCGGTGCTCGATGCACTGCCGTGGAACGAGGACGGACTGATCGCCGCCATCACCCAGCAACACGACAGCGGCGAAGTGCTGATGCTGGCCTGGATGAACCGCCAGGCCCTCGGCGAAACCCTCGAGAGCCGCCAGGTCTGCTACTGGTCGCGCTCACGCCAGCGCCTGTGGCGCAAGGGCGAAACCTCCGGGCACCGCCAGTACCTGATCGAGGCACGCCTGGATTGCGATGGCGACGCGGTGCTGCTGAGGGTCGACCAGCAAGGCCCGGCCTGCCACACCGGGCGTCCCAATTGTTTCTACAACGCGATTCGTGACGGCGAGGTGCACGTCATCAGCGCCCCTCAGGAGAACGCTTCATGATCCGCAAGAATCCTTCCGGCCACCTGCCCGTGATCGCCGAGTCCGCTTACGTGGACAAGACGGCAATCATCTGCGGCAAGGTGGTGATCGGTGAAAACGTCTTTGTCGGCCCCTACGCGGTGATCCGCGCCGACGAAGTCAACGCCCAAGGCGAGATGGACCCCATCGTCATCGGCGCCAATTCGAATATCCAGGACGGCGTGGTGATCCACTCCAAATCCGGCGCGGCGGTGACCATCGGCGAGTTCACCTCCATCGCCCACCGCTCCATCGTCCATGGTCCCTGCACCGTCGGCGACCGGGTGTTTATCGGCTTCAACAGCGTGCTGTTCAACTGCGTGGTGGGTGACGGCAGCGTGGTCCGGCACAACTCGGTGGTGGACGGTCGCGACCTGCCGCCGGACTTCTACGTGCCCTCCACCACCCGCATCGGCCCGGGCACCGACCTGTCGCAATTCCCGCCGGTAAGCGTCAGCGCCTCGGAGTTTTCCGAAGACGTGGCACGGACCAACGTTGATCTGGTGCGCGGCTACAAGGCCCTGCAAAACGAGTTCTGAACATGAGCAGCCTGCTGATCCGCAACGCCCGCGTGGTGAACGAGGGGCGTGAATTCGACGCCGATATCCGGGTCATCAATGGCCGGATCGAGACCCTCGCCACCCAGATCCACAACGCCAGCGCCGACCTGGAAATCGACGCCGCGGGCCAATGGCTGCTCCCAGGGATGATCGACGACCAGGTGCATTTCCGCGATCCCGGCGCGCCGGCCAAGGGCAGTCTCTACAGCGAGTCGCGGGCAGCGGTGGTCGGCGGCATCACCAGCTATATGGACATGCCCAACACCCAGCCGGCGACCCTGACCCTCGAAGCCCTGGCCGACAAGCAACGCAAGGCCGCACAGCACTCGGTGGCCAACTATGGCTTTCACTTCGGGGTCAGCAACGACAACCTCGACACCATCGCCGCCCTTGATCCGACCTGCGTGGCCGGGGTCAAGGTGTTCATGGGCGCGTCCACCGGCAATATGCTGGTGGACGATCCGCGAGTGCTGGAGAGACTGTTCGCCGAAGTGCCGACGATCCTCCTCGCCCACTGCGAACACACGCCGACCATCAAGGCCCGCGAGGAAAACCTGCGGGAGCTGTTCGGCGCTGCCATTCCCGCCGACGCGCACCCGTTGATCCGCAATGCCGAGGCCTGCTATCGCTCCTCGTCAATGGCGGTGGACCTGGCCCGACGCCATGGCACGCGCCTGCACGTCCTGCACCTGACCACCGAGCGCGAACTTTCGCTGTTCGAGAACAAGCCGCTGAGTGAAAAACACATCAGCGCCGAGGTCTGCCTGCATCACTTGCTGTTCGACGACCGCGACTATCCGCGCCTGGGCAACCTGATCAAATGCAATCCGGCCATCAAGCACCAGTCGGATCGCGATGCCCTGCGCGAAGCCTTGCTGAGCAACCGCCTGGATGTGATCGGCAGCGATCACGCGCCGCATACCTGGGAAGAAAAACAACGGCCCTACAGCGAGGCACCGTCCGGATTGCCGCTGGTCCAGCATGCGCTGCCGGCCCTGATGGAGCTGGTGGCCGCGCGGGTCCTGCCGTTGACCACCCTGGTGGAAAAGACCAGCCATCGGGTCGCCGACCTGTTCGCCATTCCCGACCGCGGCTACCTGCGCGAAGGCTACTGGGCCGACCTGGTGCTGATAAACCGTGAACCGCTGTCGCGGCCGGTGAGCGCCGAGCCGCTCCTCTCGCAATGTGGTTGGACGCCCTTCGTCGAGCGGCGCTTTCGCCATTGGGTCAGCACCACGGTGGTGTCCGGCCAGGTGGCCTGGCATGCCGGGAAAATCCACGACACCTGCCAGGGCCAGCCCCTGCGCTTTCTCCGTTAATCCGTTCCAGCGCCCGACCGACCAAGGACAGCACCGATGATCCGCATTACCCTCCCCGACGGCTCGCAACGCGAGTACGACCAACCGCTGACGGTGTTCGAAGTGGCCGCCAGCATCGGCAGCGGCCTGGCCAAGGCGGCTGTGGCCGGTCGGGTCGACGGCGTCCTGGTGGACTGCGGCACCTTGATCGAACAGGACGCGGCCGTGAGCATCGTCACCCCACGGGACACCGAGGGACTGGAGATTCTGCGGCACTCCTGCGCGCACTTGCTGGCCATGGCGGTGAAACAGTTGTACCCCTCGGCCCAGGTCACCATCGGGCCGGTGATCGAAGACGGCTTCTTCTACGATTTCGCCTATGAGCGCGCCTTCACGCCCAAGGACCTGGAACTGATCGAAGCGCGCATGCAGGCCCTGGCCGCAACCAATCATTCGGTGCGCCGCCGTGAGTTGCCGCGCGATGAAGCCATCGCCTGCTTCGAAGCGCGCGGCGAACACTACAAGGCCGAGCTGATACGCTCCATCCCGGACGGTGAAGTGCTGTCGCTGTATCGCCAGGACGATTTCGAAGACCTGTGTCGCGGTCCCCATGTGCCGTCGACCGGCCTGTTGCAAGCCTTCAAGCTGACCAAGGTGGCGGGCGCCTACTGGCGCGGCGACGCCAACAACGCGCCGCTGCAACGGATCTACGGCACCTGCTGGGCCAATGCCAAGGACCTCACGGCCTACCTCACCCGTCTCGAAGAGGCCGGCAAACGCGACCATCGCAAGCTCGGTGCGCAACTGGACCTGTTCCATTTCGATGACTGCGCGCCGGGCTCGGTGTTCTGGCACGCCAAGGGCTGGACCCTGTTCCAGCAACTGATCGGCTATATGCGCAAGCGCCAGGAACAGGCCGGCTATATCGAGGTGAACACTCCGGATGTAATGGATCGCGGACTGTGGGAAACCTCCGGGCATTGGCAGAACTACCGCGACCATATGTTCACCACCACCACCGAGGATGAGCGGGTGTTCGCCCTCAAGCCGATGAACTGCCCCGGCGCGGTGTCGATCTTCGGCCACGGGCTCAAGAGCTATCGCGACCTGCCGCTACGCATCGCCGAGTTCGGCAAGGTCCATCGCTACGAACCGTCCGGGGCCTTGCACGGGCTGTTGCGGGTGCGCCACTTCACCCAGGACGATGCCCATATTTTCTGCACCCCGGCACAGATGCAGGCCGAATGCGAGACGGCGATTGCCCTGGTGTTCGATATCTACAGCGAGTTCGGCTTCGACGATATCGTGGTGAAGCTCTCCACGCGCCCGGCCAACCGGATCGGCAGCGACGACACCTGGGACCAGTTGGAAGGCGCGCTGATCGGTGCCCTCGGGCAGATGGGCATCGAATACCGGATCAATCCCGGCGAAGGAGCGTTCTATGGGCCGAAGCTGGAGTTCGTGCTGCGTGATGCCATCGGTCGCGACTGGCAGTGCGGCACCTTGCAGGTCGATCTCAACCTGCCGGAACGCTTCGACATTGGCTATATCAGCGAAAGTGGCGAGCGCCAACGGCCGGTGATGCTGCACCGGGCGCTGTTCGGTTCACTGGAGCGATTTATCGGCATTCTGATCGAGCATTACAGCGGCGCGCTGCCGGTCTGGCTGGCGCCGTTGCAGGCGGTGGTGCTGAACATCAGCGAGGGCCAGGCCGAATATGCCCGGGATGTCGCCGAGGGTTTGAAGATCCGCGGCCTGAGGGCCAGCGCGGACCTGCGCAACGAGAAGGTCGGCTACAAGATCCGCGAGCACAGCCTGCAGAAAGTGCCGTACCTGCTGGTGGTGGGCGAGAAGGAAAAGGCCGCCGGGCAGGTCAGCCTGCGCAGTCGGCAGGGTGAAGACCTGGGGGTCATGAGCCTGGAGACGGCGTTCCAGCGATTGACCTCATAAACACCACGTCACTGTAGAAGCAGAACTTGTGTGGGAGCGGAGCTTGCCCGCGAAGGGGCCCTCAAAACCGCCAAAAGCTTCGCGGGCAAGCTCCGCTCCCACAATTAAACGAGCCCTGCGCTCCTCATCAGGTACGCGGTTTCACCGGCCCGCAATCCTGCCCCATCCACACCGCCCGGGTTTCCATGCTGCCGTTCTGCTGGATGCCGGTGGCATTGAAAGTCCCGCTGACCTTGGTGCTGAACTCGCGGTCACTGACAAAATGCGCCACGCCGCTGCCCTGGGCCTTCGGACAGCTGAAACGGAATTTCCAATCCGGGCCGTTGCGTTCGGTGACCTGCTGCTGGCAACCCGATTGCGGATCGGTCAGCGGAATCGACTCGGACGCCACCTGTTGCGGCGTCAGGCACACTCGCACGCCCTCACCGCCCAGGTTGACCCCCTGCTTCTCCAGCGCCGCGCGCTGCTCCGGGGTGGTGTTCTGTTTCAGCATACCCATCAGCATGCCGACATCCAGCTGTTGGTTCTCGACCTGCACATTGCTGGAGGTCAGCTCCCACAAGCCCGGTTGCAGCACCTGCGCCTGGGCAACGGGAATCATTGAGCCAAGGACAAGGGCCAGGCCCGGCAGACGAAGGTTCATCAAGTAGCTCCTAGAGAATGGGGTCCATGTTGGACGTCAGAATCATGCGAGGGTTGCGTCAAGAATTAAATAGCGACAATAACCCCGGAACATGGTCTGTTAGAGATTGAAGACGCCTGAGCAGGAGCGCCCATGGATTTTTTTGGCCCACACCTTTTCGCCTACCTGATTGCCCTGATCCATTCCCTTGGCCTGATCGCCGCCATCCATGCCGTATTGACCGTGCGCACCGCCCAGGGCGCGATTGCCTGGGCCCTGTCACTGATGTTCATCCCGTACCTGACGCTGATTCCCTACCTGGTCTTCGGCCGCAGCAGCTTCGACGCCTACATCAAGGCCCGGCGCCAGGCCAACGTGGAAATGCGCAAGGCCATCGCCGACCTGAACTGGCGCCCCTGGGTCGAAGAGGCCCTGGCCGCCCGCAGTTCCCAGGCCTATGCCTCGCTGCGGGCGATGCCGAAACTGGGGCGCATGCCATGCCTGGCGAACAACCAGGTGCAGTTGCTGATCAATGGCGACGCAACCTTCGAGGCGATTTTCCAGGCCATCGACCAGGCCCACGAAGCGGTGCTGGTGCAATTTTTCATTATCCATGACGACCAGCTCGGCCGACGGTTGCAGAAAAAGCTCCTGGAAAAGGCCGCCGAAGGGGTGGCGGTCTACGTGCTCTACGACCGTATCGGCAGCCATGCCCTGCCCCACACCTACGTCGAGGCCCTGCGCGAGGGCGGTGTGCAGATCCGCGCGTTCGCCACCCGCAGCGGTTGGTTGAACCGCTTCCAGGTGAATTTCCGCAATCATCGCAAGGTGGTGGTGGTCGACGGGCTGGTCGGTTTTGTTGGCGGGCATAACGTCGGCGACGAGTACCTGGGAGCCAAACCACCGCTGTCGCCCTGGCGCGACACCCATGTGCAGGTGAGCGGACCGGTGGTTGCCTGCTTGCAGGAGTCATTCGCCGAAGACTGGTTCTGGGCCTCGCGCAAACTCCCGCCGCTGATCCTGCCGGAGTCCTACCCGGACGACGGTGTGCTCTGCCAGTTGCTCGCCAGCGGCCCGGCCGACCCGGTGGAGACCTGTTCGCTGTTCTTCGTCGAAGCCATTCATGCGGCCCGGGAACGGGTCTGGATCACCAGCCCCTACTTCATCCCCGACGAAGCGGTGTTCGCCGCCTTGCGCCTGGCGGTGCTGCGCGGCGTGGATGTGCGCCTGCTGCTGCCGTCACGCCCGGACCACCGCATCGTCTACGCCGCCTCCAGCCTCTACGCTTTCGAAGCCGTGCGCGCCGGCGTGCGGGTGTTCCGCTACCGCCCCGGTTTCCTGCATCAGAAGGTGGTGCTGGTGGACAACGAAATCAGCGCCATCGGCAGTGCGAACCTGGACAACCGCTCGTTCCGGCTGAATTTCGAAGTGATGTTACTGACCGTGGACGAAGCCTTCGCCCGGAAAGTGGAACAGATGCTCGAGCAGGACTTTGCCCTGGCCCATGAAGTGGCCAAGGACGAAAGCCGCAAAACCCATCGCCTGCAACAGCTCGGCATGCGGGTCGCACGCTTGATCTCGCCGATCCTCTAGAGAGGAACCTCGGCGCAGGCGCCGCCCAAGGCCGCGCCTGCGCGGGGGGTCAGCGATAAAGATCGTCGCGGGTCCAGGGCAGGTTGTGGCTGCCGTCGGAGAAGGCTTTTACCGCCAGGATCTGGTGCAGGTTGATCCAACCCTTTTCAAAGGCGTAGGCGCAACCGGCCAGGTACAGCCGCCAGATCCGCAGGGCGCGTTCCGGCACCTCGCGCCCCGCCGCCTCCAGATTGTTTTCCAGACGCTGGCTCCACTGCTCCAGGGTCCGCGCGTAGTGCAGGCGCAGGCTCTCCACGTCGACCACTTCCAGACCGACCTCGCTGATTTCAGCAGAGATCATCGACAGATGTGGCAACTCACCGTTGGGGAACACATAACGATCGATAAAGTCGCCGGCACCTCGTCCCACCGGACGTCCGTCGGTGTGCTTGGCGGTAATGCCATGGTTCATCACCAGGCCGCCTTCGCGCACGGCACCGAACAGGACCTCGCAGTACTGCTTGAGGTTGGCGTGGCCGACATGCTCGAACATACCGACGCTGACCACCTTGTCGAAGCGACCGTCCTGGGGCAGGTCACGGTAATCGAGCAGTTGCAGGTCGACCTTGTCCTGCAGACCTTCGGCGGCCACCCGCTCCCTCGCCAATGCCAGCTGTTCCTTGCTCAGGGTGATCCCGAACACCTTGACCCCGAACTCCCGCGCCGCATAACGCGCCAGCCCGCCCCAACCGCAGCCGACATCCAGCAGGTACTCGCCCGGTTGCAGGCGCAGCTTGCGGCACAGGTGGCGGAACTTGGCTTGCTGGGCTTCTTCGAGGGTCGCGTCGGCGCTTTCGAAGTAGGCGCAGGAATAGACCATCTCGCGGTCCAGCCAGAGCTGGTAGAAGGCGTTGGAGAGGTCGTAGTGGTAGGAGATGGAAGCGGCGTCGGTGGCCTTGTCGTGGGCCAGGCGCGGCGGCGGGTTGTCCCCTTCATCCTCCAGCAGCGCCTGGCTCAACTCGTCGCAGACCCGCACGACTTCGCTGATCGGTCCTTCGAGTTCCAGCTTGCCTTCAACGAAGGCGCTGCCCAGCAAATCCAGCGTGGGATGGGTGAATTGCGCGACCAGTTGTGGGTCCTTCACAACGATGGTGACACTGGGCGTCGGCCCGAGATTGATTTCGTGGCCGTCCCAGAGTCTCAGGCGAAGCGGTAGCTGAAGATTCTGTAAGGCCGGTGGAAGTTGCGCGAGCATGAGTTATCCCCCTTGTTTCAGACGTCTGAATTAAGGGTAGCGCATTCACGGGATCTGTCAGCCTATCGAGATAATAGACTCGAACTATGGGTTTTGCCCGACACCGTTTCACGGGAAGAATGGCAGCGTCAAAGCCTGTGGCGTTGAGCAACCAGGCCGTCGCTCACCCATTGCTTGAGCCAGCTGACCGCCTGCAAAGGCGCCCCCTCTCCCAGGCTGGCCGCCAGCTCGGCGCACAATTCGGCGAAACTCCAACCGGCATTCACCATGCCGTCCAAGGCCTGAACTTCCGCCGGTTCCAGGCTGCGATAGTGGCAGACCAGGTCGGCACGCCAGACCAGGCAGACCTGGGGTTGTTCCAGTTCGAGGCTGTCGGGAAACTCCGTTTCGGCCTTCACCGCCCGCCACATCGCCAGGCTGTTGAACCGACCACTGAGCCATTGCACGCTGGGCAGCAACTCCAGTTGCAACGACGGCCAGGCCTCGGCCGGCAGGCCGGCCATGGCCGCCAGGGTCAGGGGCTCGCCCGGCACGGCATCGAAGGCCAGGGTAAAGGCCCACTCCAGGCGAATCAGCTCCGCCAGGGGCGCGCTCTGCTCCGGCACCAGATGACGCAGGGCAAACGCCTCGAAGCCGGCACCGAGCCAGCGCAGGCTGTAATGGGACGATGGGCATTCGCGCAGATAGGCTGCGGTCAGCGCATCGAACTCCTCGTCACCCAGCCAGTTCCACACCGTGGGAAAGTCGCCGCGCAGGGTTTCCTGCAAACGGGCGCGGTAAGCGTTGTGGTAAATCGCCAGGCCGGTTTCGACATCCAGGCTCGGCCCGCCGATCAGGCTGGCGCCCAAGGCGTCACTGGCCACGGCGTTTTCCCCGAGCAGGTAACGTTCAAAAGCCAGCTGCCAGTCATTCAGGCGCATAACGACCTCCGGGCCAGGGCGGTAGCGCCCAACTCACGGGCCTTGTCCAGCTCGTCCACCAGTTCACCCAGTGGCGGGAAATGATCGTCGCGCTCCAGCAGGGTCGCCACCGGTCCCAGGTGTTCGAGGGTCCGCTGATAGAGCTCCCAGACCGGATCGCAGACCGGATGATCATGGGTATCGATCACGTAGTCGCCATAGTCCTCATGCCCGGCCAGGTGCAATTGGCGGATCTTGCCTGCTGGCAGGCTGTGGATAAAAGTCCAGGGATCGAAACCGTGATTGCGCCCGCTGACATAGACATTGTTCACGTCCAGCAACAGCTCGCAGTCGCTCAGGCGACTGAGGGCTTCGAGAAACTCCCACTCGGAAAATTCATCGGAAGCAGCTCGCACATAACTGGAGACATTCTCCAGCACCAGCGGCTGCTGCAGCACGTCCTGCACCTGACGGACCCGGGCCGCGACGTAGTACAGGCTTTCTTCGGTGTAGGGCAGCGGCAGCAGATCATGCAACTGATGGGCGTTGCCGCGGCTCCAGCACAGATGGTCGGAAATCCACGCGGGATTGACCCGCCCGGCCAACTGCTTGAGTTGTTTGAGGTAGTTCATATCCAGCTCATGGGGCCCGCCGATGGACAGCGACACGCCATGCATCACCAGCGGATAGCGCTCGGCGATGGCATCCAGGTAGTACAGCGCCTTGCCGCCCTGGACCAGGTAATTCTCGGAAACGATCTCGAACCAGTCCACCGCGGGCAACTGCTCGAGGATTTCCTGGTGATAGTGACTGCGCAAACCCAGGCCATAACCCAGGCAGGGACGGGAAACGGACATACTGGACTCCTCGCTGAAGTGTCCGCAGCGGCGTCAGGGGCCGACCGCTGCGGGAGCACTCGGGCGTCGTTTATTCGCCGATTTTGCCACCGGCTTTTTCACAGGCCGACTTGGTCATGGCCTTGAAGCCGTGGCCTTTGCAGGAGCCCTGACCTTTGCAAGCGTTCTCCCTGGTCTTGCAGTCGTTCTGGCCTTTGCAGGCGTTGACACCATAGCAGTGAACCTGGGCATCGGCAGCCGACGCCTGGGTGACGACACCTGCAAACATAGTGGCGGCGGCGAGAGCGAGTGCAGCACCAGCAGCGGCGGTTTTGATCGACATGGTTTTTATCCTCGAAAATGCGTTAGGGGTATCGGTCCGAACGGAATGTTCAGTCTCGACATGGCAGTAGAGAGCGGTCGCCGCCAGCCGTTACAGCCCCTTGCAAATTTTTTTGAAAATAATCCTCGACGCCCTCATCGACCGGCCGCTCCTGCCAGGGATGACCTGCAGAAGTATTGCGTTACTACATAACAGAAACTCCCTAACAAGTAATAATTAAAGCATTACCCGAACAGTGTAACCCGTATATCAATTAACCCAATAACACGGAAAACACTGACATTAATTTATCTGCAATCCCACTGTTCGAAACAACCAGAAAAATTACCACCGGTTAACCGGCTACTCGTGTAACAAAATTCAACATCTGCGTGACTTGATTGGTATCCTGGCAATGACTAACATCCTTCTGACTTTAAATACCTCTATCGGTTCATTAAAAAATTCGTAACTTTCCGTATTGAAAAGCGTTCGCCAAGGGTTCCGCGCCACGCCTAACCCCTTGAATAGACGGCTCGATACCCAAAACCCTTATTGACCCTCGTACGCTCACCAACGCCACGAGGCCAGATAACTTATAACTATATGCCTCACCCTTAAAACACTTGACACCCTTTGTGCGCGCTGCCGACTAATAACATGCCCAACACTCGGCGCGCACACTTGAGCGACGGAGCCGCCATGAGCCACACCTTGAGTGAATACCATTATTTTCAACGCCCGCTGGGGACGATTCCGAGCGCAGAGACTTCCAGTTGCCTGACCATCAATCAACCCGGTTCGCCCCTGGGCCTGAGCAACCTGCTGGACTTGATCAGTCATGAGATCAGCCGCGAAGACAATCAACAGATTCACCGGCTCACCTTCAAAAGCGGTCAGACACTTTGCATAAAGGCCGACTCGCAACTGACCACCGTCCGCGGCCGGAGGATCAATTTTCACGCCGAGTCGACGTACCCCTACACCACCTTTCTGGAAGATCCGGCTCGAACCGGCGGCAGCAAGCCCTCCAGGTGATGCCTTGACCAAAGTTGCGTACAAGGACAATATTATGATCATAATATTTTATGACACCTGCCTTTGTCCTTCTTCCTCAACGCGGTGTCTCCCAGGAGAACAGTCATGAGCAGCTACGACGTCGTCATCATCGGAGGCGGACCCGGGGGCTACAACGCCGCCATTCGCGCCGGCCAGCTGGGTTTGAAGGTCGCCTGCGTGGAGGGCCGCACGACCCTCGGCGGAACCTGCCTGAATGTCGGCTGCATGCCGTCCAAGGCCCTGCTCCACGCGTCCGAGCTCTATGAGGCGGCCGTGGGCAGCGAGTTCGCCAACCTCGGGATCGAGGTCACGCCCAGCCTCAACCTCGCGCAGATGATGAAACAGAAAGACCAGAGCGTGGCCGGGCTGACCCAGGGCATCGAATACCTGTTTCGCAAGAACAAGGTCGAGTGGATCAAGGGCTGGGGGCGGATCGCCGGCCCTGGCAAGGTGCTGGTCAGTACCGCCGACGGCAGTGAAACCACCTTACAGGCCAAGGATATCGTGATCGCCACCGGCTCCGAGCCGATGCCGCTGCCGGGTGTCGAAATCGACAACCAACGCATCCTCGACTCCACCGGCGCGCTGTCGTTGCCGGAGGTGCCCAAACATCTGGTGGTGATCGGCGCCGGGGTTATCGGCCTGGAACTGGGCTCGGTGTGGCGGCGGCTCGGTAGCCAGGTCACGGTGGTGGAATACCTGGACCGGATCTGCCCCGGCGTCGACCTGGAAGCCGGCAAGACCTTGCAGCGCTCGTTGAGCAAACAAGGCATCAACTTCCTGCTCGGCGCCAAGGTCACCAGCGCCACCCGCTCCGCGACCGGCGTACAGTTGCGCGTGGAACCGGCGGCCGCTGGCGAAGCGCAGTTGATCGAGGCCGATTACGTGCTGGTGGCCATCGGCCGTCGCCCCTTCACCCAAGGGCTTGGGCTGGAAAACGTGGGGCTGTCCACCGACAAGCGCGGCATGCTGACCAACCAGGGCCACCGCACCGAAGCCCCGGGTGTCTGGGTGATTGGCGACGTCACCAGTGGCCCGATGCTCGCCCACAAGGCCGAAGACGAGGCCATGGCCTGCATCGAGCAGATCGTCGGCAAGGCCGGCGAGGTCAATTACGCGCTGATCCCCAGTGTGATCTACACCCGGCCGGAACTGGCCAGTGTCGGCAAGACCGAAGAACAGCTCAAGGCCGAGGGCCGCGCCTACAAGGTCGGAAAATTCCCCTTCAGCGCCAATAGCCGGGCCAAGATCAACCACGAGACCGAGGGTTTCGCCAAGGTCCTGGCCGACGAGCACACCGATGAGATCCTTGGCGTGCATCTGGTGGGCCCGAGTGTCAGCGAGATGATCGGCGAATACTGCGTGGCCATGGAGTTTTCCGCCTCGGCCGAAGATATCGCCCTCACCTGCCATCCGCACCCGACCCGCTCGGAAGCCCTGCGCCAGGCGGCGATGAACGTCGAAGGCCTGGCCACGCAGATCTGAGTCAGTCGGGCAGATGATCCAACGGCAGCGGTCCGGGCGCCTTCACCGCCTGGATCGCAAAGTTGCTGCGGATATCACGTACACCGGGCAGGCGCAGCAGTTGACCATTGAGGAAGCGTTCATACGCCCGCAGGTCGGGCACCACCACTTGCAGCAGGAAGTCCGACTCGCCGGACACCAGGAACGCCGAGATCACCTGTGGCAAGGCCATGACCGCCAGGCGAAACGCCTCGGCTTCGGCCTCGTGGTGCCGCTCGACCTTGACCCCGACGAACACCGTCAACCCCAGCCCGACTTCATCGCGGTCCAGGTTCACCTGATAGCCGCGAATCACCCCTGCCTCTTCAAGCATGCGCACCCGACGCAGGCACGGTGACGCCGAGAGGCCGATTTCGGCGGCCAATTCGACATTGCTCAGGCGCCCGTCCCGTTGCAAAGCCGCGAGGATTTTACGGTCGTAGGCATCGAGTTTTATTTTTGGCATATCCGACTACCCGCTTCGACTGTATTGGCAGAAAGTACCAAGTCTAAGCCTTTCACGGGTTGAATACGCAAGCACCTGCCCTGGCCTTCCGACATAGAATTTTCTCCGGTTATCCCTTCTTGGAGAAACAGCACGATGCTCCTCTACCTGTTCGCACTGGCGATGGTTTATCTGCTTCCCGGCCCCGACATGATCCTCCTGCTGCAAACCGGCGCCCGCCATGGCCGCAGCCAGGCCCTGACCACCGCCCTCGGCCTGGGCATCGCCCGCGCCTGCCATGTGGCGCTGGCGGCCCTGGGCCTCGCGGCGCTGTTCAAGGCAGCGCCGTGGACCTTCGATATCGTACGCCTGGCAGGTGCCGCCTATCTGTTGTGGATCGGCCTGCGCATGCTGCGGCCCGGGTCGCTGGCGTTGCTGAACGCGGATCACCAGGGTACCCAACAAACCTTGAGCTGGCGCGGCGCCCTGCAACAAGGACTGCTCACCAATCTGCTGAACCCCAAGGCGTTGCTGTTCTGTTCGGTGCTGCTGCCGCAATTTATCGACGCCCATGCCGGCCCGGTGGCCGCGCAGTTCCTCGGACTCGGCGTAACCCTGGTGGCGGTCGGGCTGCTATTCGATAGCTGTTACGCCCTGGCCGGTGCCTGGATCGGCCAATGGCTCGATAAGAGCCCACGGGCTCAACGCCTGCAGCAATGGCTGTTCGGCGGCCTGTTGATCGGTTTTGCCGTCCGATTGGCGTTTATCCAGCAAGCCTGAGGCCGTTGTGCAAAAGAAACACCGTTAGCAGGTGAGCCGACGGCGTTTTTCTTATACATTTTGCCTCCTACTCCCACGGACAAGTGTTCCAACCATGACCAGCACGCTCGATCGTCTTATCGCCGGCACGCCAATTCTCTACGCGGGTAACCGGGTTTCCCCGGTGCCGCCGGAATTGGCCGAGCGTTTCCAGCCGGGCGATCATCTGCTGGTGGACCAGGCCAGCGGCGAACTGCTGCTGATTCCCCATGCCGTGCAACAGATCGCGACCCAGGCCATCGACACTGCACAAACTGCGTTCACCGCACTGGCCCAAGTCTCGGACGAGGCCATCAGCCAGTTCTTCGACCTGTTTGCCCAACATCTGGAAGCACCGGTTTCCTGGGCATTGATCGAGGCCGCGAACCAGGCCGATATCGCCCAGGCCAAGGCCCGTGGGCGCTCCACCACCCGTCTGCTGGCAAGCGAGGCCATGCGTCGCGACATGATTGCCGGGCTACGGGCCTGGCGTGATGCGCCGCTGATTCGCGGTCGGGTCCGTGAGTCCGTGGAACATGAAGGTTGGAAGGTTGAGCAAGTCGTCGCGCCCCTGGGCGTGGTGGCATTTGTCTTTGAAGGTCGGCCGAATGTGTTTGCCGATGCTGCCGGCGTTCTGCGTACGGGTAATACCGCCGTGCTGCGGATCGGCAGCGACGCCCTCGGCACGGCCCAGGCGATTGTTCGCCATGCACTCAATCCGGCGCTGCACGAAGCCGGTTTGCCGGCGGGTGCGGTGTCCCTGGTGGAAAGCAGCGATCGGGCAGCAGGCTGGGCGATGTTCGCCGACCGCCGCCTGTCCCTGGCGGTGGCCCGGGGTTCGGGCCATGCCGTAAAGCAGCTTGGCGGAATCGCCCAGCAGGCCGGCACCGTGGTCAGTCTGCACGGCACCGGCGGCGCCTGGCTGGTGGCCCATCAGGACGCGGACGCCAAGCGCTTTGCCGAAGTGGTGCGCAACTCCCTGGATCGCAAGGTCTGCAACACGCTTAATGTCTGTGTGATTCATCGCCAGCGCGCAGCCGAGCTGGTGCCGTTGTTCCTTGAGGCGCTGAAGGCTGCCGGCGAAGCGCGCGGCCAGCGGTGCAAGCTGCATATCGTCAGCGGCGATGAAAGCGTGCTGCCGGCCGAGTGGTTGCACGCGCGGGTGCAGGTCCAGCGTGCCGAAGGGTATGAGGAAGAAGCACAAACCGAGTCATTGCCCGAAGAGCAGCTGGGCCGCGAATGGGAGTGGGAAGAGACGCCGGAAGTCAGCCTGAAAATCGTCGACGACCTGGATCAGGCGATTGCCCTGTTCAATCGCTACAGCCCGCAGTTCACCGTATCGCTGATCAGCGCCGACCGTGGCGCCCACGATTACTTCTACAACAGCATCAATGCGCCCTTTGTCGGCGATGGTTTCACCCGTTGGGTCGATGGCCAATACGCGCTGAACAAGCCGGAACTGGGGCTTTCGAACTGGGAGAACGGGCGCTTGTTTGCCCGTGGGGCGATCCTCTCCGGGGATGGAGTGTTTACCTTGCGCAGTCGGATGAGCCAGATCGATACCAGCCTGCGGCGCTGAAAGCCGTTACAGATCCAACACCAGCGGTTCCGTGCTTTGCGCCGGAATCGCGCAACAAATCAGCACCTGCCCCTCGCCCGGCAACTCCGCGGGCGGCTGTGGATAATGTACCTGCCCGCTGATCAAGCGCGTGCTACAGGTTCCACAGGACCCTCCCCGGCAACTGAACTCCGGCTGCAAGCCGCGGCTTTCCGCCAAGACCAGCAGGCTCTCACCTTCCGGCTGCCAGCGTGCCTCCTTGCCCGAACGATAGAACACCACCGGCACCGACTGCGTAGCCGCCGGCGGCTGCTCGATTTGCGGTACACCCGGGTCCTGGCGACGGTGCAACGTCGACGGGCCAAAAGTCTCCGCATGAATACGCTCATCGCGGATATCCATATCCCGCAGTTGATCGTACAGCCCCTGGGTAAAACCACCCGGGCCGCACAGGACAAAATCCACCGAATCATAGTCGTCGACCATCAGAACGGCCTTCAACACCTCGACATCGAGTCGGCCTTGCAGATGGTAATCCTCACCCGGCACTGCCTCAGGCTCCGGTTGACTCAGCAGACGCACCACCTGAACCGTATCGCCCGCACGTTCCATCAGTTCATCCAGCTCGGCCCGAAACGGCAGCTCCGCCAACGACCGGGCACTGTGGAGCAAAACCGTGGGCCGCATCCGCCGGGTACGCTTGCCCTGATACACCACCTCCCGCAACATCGATAACAGGGGTGTAATCCCCACCCCTGCCGCCAGTAATACCAGCGGACGCTGCTCATGGGTCGCCACCGTGAAATGGCCCTGCGGCGCGCGCGCCTCAAGCACATCACCGACCTTGAGCTGGTCGTGCACATGAGACGACACCCGCCCGTCGCGTTTGACGCTGATTCGGCAGAACGCGTCCGAAGGAGCGCCCGACAGGCTGTAGGTACGAATCTGCGTCTGCCCGCCCAGATCGAAACGCAGCGGCAGATGCTGCCCGGCCTGAAACACCGGCAACCCCGCCCCGTCCGTCGGTTCCAGGTACAGCGAACGAATGTTGCTGCTTTCCTCGACAATCCGGCTGATCCGCAAAGGCCGCCAAGCGTTGCCCAGTGCTTCGGCTTGCAAGCGCGCAGCCGCCTGATCCCAATTGCCGGTCATCAGGCTGTTGGGTGAAAAGCCTTCGAACTTCCAGCGCAAGGTCGAAGCCGCTGGACGCCGCACACAATGTTCCACGTGGAACGTCCACAAACGCTCGGCGCCCTGAAAGGCTTTCACCAGCGGTCCGTCGAGGATAACTTCGGTGCGCCCACTGAGCTGCAGCAGGTCACCCGTATTGAAATCGATAAACAACAGGCCCGCATGGGGATTGATCAGCAGATTGCCCAAGGTGTTGAAGTGCAGGTTACCGGCGAAGTCCGGGATGGTCAGGCAGTCGCCCTCGACCCGGACAAAGCCGCTTTGCCCGCCGCGATGGGAGACATCCACCGAGCGAGCGCCGTCGATATCCACATAACTGGCGACAAAGAACGTATCGGCGGCATGGATCATTGCCACGGCCTCGGCGTCCAGGCCTTGCGAGCGATGAACCACTTGCGTGGCCGGGTCCGGCGCGGGCACCCGTTCGAACTGACGCAACTGGATGTACTGCGGACAGTTACCGAAGGCATGTTCCACAGACACGCTCAGGGTTTTTCCAGTCAGCGCCGCCACACGCCCATTGATACGGTTGCGTCGCCGGGTATGCAGCTCCATTCCCAGCAAGCCGATGGCCGCGCCGGCTCGCAGGGCTGAATAGGTCGGGTCCGCAACCTGTGGAAAACTCGCCACCTGCAACAACCTGGGATCGGGAGAAAAGGCAAAGCCCGGCTCGCCCTCAAACAGGCTGGCCCAGGGATTGCCCTGATCATCGACAGTACCGAACAGCAGGAACGGCAACTGGCGATAAAAGTCACGATGCTGGTCCGGCATGTAGTCACGGATCACCCTCGGACCGAGTTCAGCCATCCGTTCGGCGACACCGACCTGAGTCTGCATCTGCAGTTCACCGACGTGCCAGGGTGATGCGCTGGATGTATTCATCGCGACTTCTCCACGGGAAACCCTCCCGGCCGAAGTGGACGGGAGGTTTCATCGATCTCAGGCGGTCTGCAATCCGGCGACGGTACGCGGCATCGGCACAAAGCCCGGCAAGGCTTCGATCCGCGCCAACCAGGCCCGTACATTGGGGTAGTCCGCCAGCGAGACATTGCCTTCCGGCGCATGGGCGATATAGCTGTAGCCGGCGACATCGGCGATGGTCGGTGTGTCACCCACCAGATAGGACGACTGGTTCAGTTCATGCTCGACGACCTTGAGCAAGGCATGGGAACGACTGATCGCGTCCTCGGCGTCAAAGGGTGCACCGAAGACCGTGATCAACCTGGCCCGGGCCGGACCGAAGGCAATCGGCCCCGCCGCTACCGACAGCCAGCGTTGCACATGGGCGGCGCCAACCGGGTCGGTAGGCAACCAGCGGCCTTGCCCATACTTGAGCGCCAGGTACACCAGAATCGCTGCGGAGTCAGCGAGGACCAGGCCTTGATCATCAATGACCGGCACCTGGCCGAAGGCATTCAGGGCCAGGTATTCCGGGGTCTTATGGGCACCGCTGGGCAGGTCCACATGAATCAGTTCCACCGGCAGGCCGAGCAGGGACAACATCAGTTCGGCACGATGGGCATGGCCGGAACGGGAAAAGTTGTAGAGCTTGATAGGGGGCTGGGACATGGCGGGACTCCACAGGGGCAGAAGCGCAACCCGGGATGGTTCGCGCTGATGGAGCGATCTTGCTCCTTCAGCGAAAACAACAGAATCACCAGAAACGGCAATCCATTCTTTCAAAAACTGAAATACTCACCCACCTTTCAGGTTCGGATGTTCACGCAAGGCCGCGACCATAAAGTCGACAAAGCTGCGCACCCGTACGGAGACCGTGCGGCCTCCTTGATACACCACATGGATCGGCAGCGGCGGAAACTCGAAATCTTCCAGTACGATTTCCAGCTCACCGGCCGCCAGCTTGTCGGCGACTTGATAAGACAGCACCCGGGTCAGGCCAAGGCCCAGGCAGGCCGCGTGGATCGCCGCCCGATTCGCCGTCAGTGCCAATCGTGGTTCCAGGCGAATGCTCAAGGGTTTGTCGCCCTCGAGGAATTGCCAACTCCTGACCTGCGAAGCCGAGGCGGCCATGACGATCTGCGCCTGACGCAACTCGTCCGGATGTTGGGGACGACCCTGTTTGGCCAGATAGCCCGGTGAACCGCAAACCACGCGGCGGACCTGCCCTACCCTGACGGCGTGATAACCACTGTCGGGTAACTCGCCGATCCGCACCGCGACATCGATCCCGTCCTCGACCATGGGCACCACGCGATCCAGCAGCAGTGCATTGATATCCACCGCCGGATACTGCTCCAGGTAACGCACCATCACCGGCGTGACATACAACTCACCGAACAGCACCGGCGCGGTCATGGTCAGCTGACCACTGGGGCGGGCGTGACTGTCCGCGGCCGAGGCTTCGGCTTCCTCCATAGCGGCGAGGATGCGTCGGCAGTCTTCCAGATAACGTTGTCCCGGTTCGGTCAGATGCACATTGCGCGTGGTGCGTACAAGCAACTGGGCGCCAATCCGCTTTTCCAGCGCCGCCACCGCCCGGGTGACGCTCGGTGCCGAGAGACTCAGGCGTCGCGCCGCCGCCGCGAAGCCTTGCTCCTGGGCGACGGCGATAAATACCTGCATTTCCTGGAATCTGTCCATGGCTTGGCTTACTCGCTGCTACTGCGGATCGCGGTGACTATGCCGGCAGGTCCGAAAGGAAGGCCAACAGCGCATCGTTCACGAACGTCGGGTTCTCGATACTGGAGATATGCCCGGCCTCCGGTATCCCGATGTACTGGCAACCGATCAACTCGGCCATCTCCCGAGCCTCGCTCGGTGGCCGTGGCTTGTCCTGCTCGCCGCACATCACCAGAGTGCGGCTGGCATCCAGCGTCGCCAGCTCGGCCAGACGATCGTCACGTCCGAAGATCAGCCGTCCCAATGGGACGATGCTGTCGCGCAGGCGCTCGCTCGAATAGGTCGTCAGGGACGCGCGAAACGCCTGGTAGTACGGCAGTTGCGGATCGATACCCGCCCTGAAGAAAATCGGCGTGATTGCATCGAGTAAAGGCGGCGGAATACTGCCGGCGTCCTCGATCATCTTCAGCATCGAGAAATAATATTGCTGGGTCGGTGCAGGTTCTTCGCCGGCATAGGTATCCATCAACACCAGGCCACGGACGCGCTCGGGTGCCGCCAGGGCCAGGCGCGCGCCCCACATTCCGCCGACCGACAGGCCGACCAGGGTGAAACGCTGAACTTCCAAGTGATCCAGCAAGGCCAGCACCTGATTCGCCAGATCGTCGAGGCTACGAGTGTTCTCCGGCAGCTGTCCGGACTGCCCATGGCCCCAGAGTTCCGGCACGATCACTCGGTAGTGTTGCGAGAGTGCCGCGATCTGCGGTGCCCACATGCCGCTGTCCCACAGGTAACTGGAGCCCAGCACCACCACCTCGCCCGCGCCCTGGTCGAGGAAGTGCAGCGGTTGTCCATCGATCGTCACAAACGGCATTGAATTATCCTTCGCTAATGGATTAAACAACGAGTGCCCAGGCCCCCTGCACTCGGAATCAAGAGATCGGACAGCGTTGCCCGCACGCGTTCAAATGTCCAGAGGTATGCGACGTTGACGGGTCAACCGTTTTTCATTAGCCTAAACAGGTCTGGATATATACGGAGCTTCGACCTTTCAGGTTTGAAGTGTTCAGATGCCGCCATTGGTTCTCGGCCGTGCCGGTTGATGGGTTAACCCCCTAAGGGCTTCCGCGAAACCCCCTTCATTGGGGGTTTGCTTTTTCTACACCCGCCCTTTCTTCCTCATGCTCAAGGCACTGTTTCTCGCCGCTTTGATCGATGCCCCTCGCGTTGTGTTCAGGAACAATTTCCAAGCCCTGATCTTGTCAGCCTTCTTGAAGTTCACTGCTCGGTTGTCAGCGTCTTCGTCCCGCACATAAGCGCTTTCGATAAACAGCTTGAGCGTGTTCTTGCCCTCCCCTTTGCGCACATTGAAGTAGATTTCATAGCGCATGTCCGTGGTTTGGCCCGGCATTACGACGCTACCAAGCTCCAAAGTCAGAAAATTCTCTCGTCCCGTAAAGAAGCATCGGCGGTCGGCGATGGACGCAATGATGTCCGGGAGCAAGAAAGACAATGCATGCCGCCCAGCGTGGAACACACGACGGACCTTGCGATGATCAATGATCAGACGCTCGTATCCGAGTGCATGAAAATCAATCACCTGATTTTGCTTTGGGCCGGCGCTGACACAATGAGAGCTGTATTCGACATACAACGTCAGGGTGACTGAAGGGTGTCCTTCTGCGGCGGGAATAACCAGGGTCTGAGTGCGAGGCCGCAAGTGACCCAGCAGCCAACACACACCTTCAATCTCAACGTGTAGAACTTTCAGATGGTCAGGCCAATACTTTCCTCGCACAACAGGTTCCCTTGCACCGATTGAAGCTCTACAGATTCAGTCGGTTTCACAAGTATGAGCCGACGCTGTTCAGTCTCCATTTTCAACTGATCCTCAACGCCGCCCCATAGCCCTCCAGCCCTGCTTTGAGTAGGACTCATCCGAATTTACTGAGTGTTTCCAGCGCAATTTTCGCAAGTTTTTTACGATCATCCGTGACCCTTCCGAGAAGGGCTAGGCGGCCAGTTGGATGTATTCCCGCGTGCGCGAAACGCTGCAAAGCACTGTGCGACGCCGTGTCCTTGATGCAGGCGCTCATTCATATTCGGCATAGGTTTTATGCCCGTGACCGGCGTTCCCGGTTTAAATCATGGAGCAGACACTTGGGCCCTCACCACGAGGCGAGTGGCCACCCTGGGCACTCCCTCAGTTCTACCTTCCTGAGGGCATTACCATGAACAAGCTTCAAGGCAAGATTGCAGTTATCACCGGTGGCAGCAGCGGCATCGGTCTTGCGACTGCCCGGCGTTTCGTTGAAGAAGGCGCTTATGTCTTTATCACCGGCCGGCGCCAAGCCGAATTGGACAAGGCCGTCGCATTGATCGGTCGCAACGTGACAGCCGTGCAGGGCGACGTCTCCAGCTCCGAAGATTTAAACCGACTCTACGAGGTCGTTGAACGCGAGAAAGGCGGCATTGACGTGCTCGTCGCCAACTCGGGCATCGTCGACCCCACCTACCTCAATGACATCAGCGTCGAACACTATGACGGGACGTTCGATATCAACGTCAAGGGCCTGTTGTTCACCGTACAAAAAGCACTTCCCTTGATACGTGATGGCGGCTCGATCATCCTGACCGCTTCAATCGCCGCCACCAAAGGCATTCCCGGCTACGGCACCTACAGCGCGACCAAAGCGGCCGTCCGCTCGTTCGCACGGACCTGGACACTGGAGCTGCAAGACCGTGGCATTCGGGTCAACAGCCTGAGCCCGGGCCCGGTTGATACGCCGATCATGGAAAGCCAGGCGTCCACCCTGGAGCAGGTCGATCAGTTGAAAGCATCGTTCGCCAAAGCCGTTCCGCTGGGGCGCCTTGGCCGCCCGGAAGAAATTGCTTCAGCCGCGCTGTTCCTGGCCTCGGACGACAGCAGTTTCGTTGCGGGCATTGACCTGTGCGTCGACGGTGGCATGGCTCAAGTCTGAGACCGGCATCGCCCTGGATCAGATGACTGCCACTGAGCTGACGTTTCCCATCAACTGTTCTACATAGGCCACAAACGCACGGGCCTTGGCACTTGCCATGCGCCCGGTCGGGAAGATGGCCCAAAGGTCCATTTCGGGAAGCTCCCAGTCCTGAAGAACGGACACGACCTCTCCGCTGGCCAGCTCAGGGGCGAACATCCACTCAGAGGAGAGTGTCAGGCCGTAGCCTGACAATACCGTTGTCCGAATACCCTCGGCAGCGGTGACTCGTACACGGCCGTTGAGGGTGACTGACTCCTCGGTCGTGCCTTTTTTGAATAACCACGAGGCCCCCCCTCCGCCCAGGGAATAGATCACCGCTTCATGGTCCGCCAAATCCGCGGGCGACTCGGGCACACCGCGTCGTTTGAAATAACCGGGCGTAGCCATTACCAACCGTCGGCATCGGGCAATCCTTCTGGCCGTCAAACTCGAATCGCTGAGGTTGCCCATGCGCAAGGCGATATCGATACCCTCTTCAACAAGGTTCACCGATCGATCGTCAAGCAGCACGTCAACGTCAAGCAGAGGGTGCATCTCCAGGAATCCCCCCAAATGGGGAAGAATATGCAATCTGGAGAAGGTCACCGTCGTGGAAATGCGTAATGTCCCGGTCAATCCGGCACCCGCCCCGCGCGCGGCGAATTCGGCTTCGTTGGCCTCCTCGATGACCTTCTTCGCCCGTTCAAAAAAGAGCATGCCGGCCTCGGTCGGAGATAACCCTCGCGTCGAACGGGTCAGCAAGCGAACCCCCAGGTGCTCTTCAAGCTGCGCGATGCTTTTTGAAACAGCAGGCTGTCCGACGTTCAGACGTCTGCCTGCCGCGGAAAAGGAACCTGTCTCCACGACGTAGACGAAGGTTTCCATCGCAGCCAACCGATCCATCTTATTCTTCCCCGGAATGATTCACGTCACTTCGAGCAGTCTGCAGGTATTGCCTGGCAGCGTGCAAAATTTTTCTGTCGGCCGTCAGACCTCGGAAGAAAGGCCGCGCACTTCAACGAGAACAACGTGGTGATAAATCGCGGGGAAAAAAAAGCCGCCTTGATCGGCGGCTTTATACAGAACAGCCAAACCCGCAGCCTTACTCCACCGTCACCGACTTCGCCAGGTTACGCGGCTGGTCGACGTCCGTGCCCTTGAGCACCGCCACGTAGTACGACAGCAGCTGCAGCGGGATGGTGTAGAGGATCGGCGCCAGGGTGTCGTGGATATGCGGCATGGTGATGACATGAGTGCCTTCACCATTGACCATCCCGGCGTGTTCGTCGGCAAAGACGATCAGTTGACCACCGCGAGCGCGCACTTCCTGCAGGTTGGATTTGAGCTTCTCCAACAATTCGTTGTTCGGCGCCACGGTCACGATCGGCATGTCGTTGTCCACCAGGGCCAACGGCCCGTGCTTCAGCTCACCCGCCGGATAGGCTTCGGCATGGATATAGGAGATCTCCTTGAGCTTGAGCGAACCTTCCATCGCCACCGGGTACTGCGCGCCACGGCCGAGGAACAGGGTGTGGTGCTTGTCGGCGAACAGCTCGGCGATTTTCTCGACCTTGGTGTCCATGGCCAGGGTCTCGCCCAGGCGAGTCGGCAGGCGACGCAGCTCTTCCACCAGTTCGGCTTCGACAGCCGGTGCCAAGGTGCCACGGACCTGGCCCAGGGCCATGGTCAGCAGCAGCAGGCTCACCAGTTGGGTGGTGAAAGCCTTGGTCGAGGCCACGCCGATTTCACGACCGGCCTGGGTCAACAGGGTCAGGTCCGATTCGCGCACCAGCGAGCTGATGCTGACGTTGCAGATCGCCAGGCTGCCGAGGAAGCCCAGCTCCTTGGCATTGCGCAGGGCCGCCAGGGTGTCGGCGGTTTCGCCGGACTGGGAGATGGCAACGAACAAGGTGTCCGGCTGCACTACCACCTTGCGGTAGCGGAACTCACTGGCGACTTCGACCTGGCACGGAATCCCCGCCAGACCTTCGAGCCAGTACCGAGCAACCATGCCGGCGTGATAGCTGGTGCCACAGGCGACGATCTGCACATTGCGCACTTTGGCGAACAACTCCGCCGCCTGGGGACCGAACGCCTGTACCAGGACCTGGTTCGGGCCGAGACGGTTTTCCAGGGTGCGCTGGACCACGGTCGGTTGCTCGTGGATTTCCTTGAGCATGAAGTGGCGGAACGCGCCCTTCTCGGCCGCTTCCGCGCCATCGCGGTACTGCACGGCTTCGCGCTCGACCTGACGACCATCAATGTCCCAGATCTGCACGCTGTCGCGGTGGATCTCGGCGATATCGCCCTCTTCCAGGTACATGAAACGATCAGTGACCTGACGCAACGCCAACTGGTCGGAAGCGAGGAAGTTTTCCCCCAGGCCCAGGCCGATCACCAATGGGCTGCCACTGCGGGCGGCCAGCAGGCGATCCGGTTGCTGCGCGTTGATCACCGCCAGGCCGTAGGCACCATGCAGTTCCTTGACCGTGGCTTTCAGGGCCTTGGTCAGGTCACCCAGGTCCTTGAACTTGTGGTTCAGCAGGTGGGCGATGACTTCGGTGTCGGTTTCCGAGGTAAAGACGTAACCCAGGCCCTTGAGCTGTTCACGCAAGGCTTCGTGGTTCTCGATGATGCCGTTGTGTACCACGGCAATATCGGAGCCGGAGAAATGCGGGTGGGCATTGTGTTCGCACGGCGCGCCATGGGTTGCCCAGCGGGTGTGGGCAATCCCCAGGCGACCGGCCAGGGGAGCGCCGGCCAGGGCCTGTTCCAACTCGCTGACCTTACCGGTGCGACGGGTGCGCTCCAGCGTGCCGTTATGGCTGAAAACGGCGACACCGGCGCTGTCGTAGCCGCGGTATTCCAGACGCTTCAGGCCTTCGACCAGGATGGCCGTGATATTACGTTCAGCAACTGCACCGACAATTCCACACATGCTCTATTTCTCCTGGCTGGCAACCGCGCAAATGACAGTGATGCCACGGGCCTGAATCTGTTCGCGTACCTCTTTGGGCAAACGATCATCGGTAATAAGGGTATGGATACTGCTCCAGGGCAGTTCCAGGTTGGGAATCTTGCGGCCGATCTTGTCGGACTCGACCATCACCACCACTTCCCGGGCGACTTCCGCCATCACCCGGCTCAACCCCAGCAGTTCATGGAAGGTGGTGGTGCCACGCTCCAGATCGATGCCGTCGGCGCCGATGAACAGTTGGTCGAAGTCGTAGGAGCGTAGGACGCGCTCGGCGACCTGGCCCTGGAAAGACTCGGAATGCGGGTCCCAGGTGCCGCCGGTCATCAGCAGCACCGGCTCGTGCTCCAGTTCACTGAGGGCACGGGCGACATGCAGGGAATTGGTCATCACCACCAGGCCAGGTTGCTGGCCCAGCTGCGGGAGCATCGCGGCGGTGGTGCTGCCGCTGTCGATAATGATACGCGCGTGCTCACGGATACGTCCCACGGCAGTTCGGGCAATTGCCTGCTTGTAGCGGGAAATCGCCTGGGCCGGGTCGCTGAACAGTTCGTGGGGAATGGTGATTGCACCGCCATAGCGGCGCATCAACAGGCCGTGGCTTTCCAGGGCCGCGAGGTCCTTGCGAATCGTCACCTCGGAGGTTTCGAAGCGCCTGGCCAATTCATCCACACTGACTTCGCCCTGGTCATTGAGCATGGCCAGGATATTGTGGCGACGTTGAGGAGTGTTGCGTTTCGATATGGTCACTTAAGTTTCGATTCGAAAGATAGTATGGGCAATAAGACCTTCGAATCGAAACTTAGTCAAGTGAAATGATCATTGCCTGTGGGTAAATCAACCTGCGCCGTCGCTGTGGATAACTCAGGGCTTGTTGATCTTCACCGGGCGCTTCCAGCCTTCGATATTGCGCTGGCGGGCACGGGCCACGCCCAACTGCCCTTCACCGACATTCAGGTTGATGGTCGACCCCGCCGCCGTGCTCGCGCCGGAAGAGATATCCACAGGCGCCACCAACGAGTTGTTGGAACCAATGAAGACGTCCTCGCCCAATACCGTCTTGTGCTTGTTGACCCCGTCATAGTTACAGGTGATGGTGCCGGCGCCGATATTGGTCCGCGCACCAACTTCGGCATCGCCGAGGTAGGTCAGATGCCCGCACTTGGCGTCTTCACCCAGGTGCGCATTTTTCAGTTCGACAAAGTTACCCACATGGGCCCGGGCGTCGAGCACGCTCCCCGGACGCAGGCGCGCGAACGGACCGGCATCGCTGCCCTCGCCCATGATCGCACCGTCGATATGGCTGTTGGCCTTGATGGTCACGCCCTTGCGCAGGGTGCTGTTCCTGATCACGCAGTTCGGGCCGATAACCACGTCGTCCTCGATCACCACCCGCCCTTCGAGAATCACGTTGATATCGATCAGCACATCACGCCCGACCGTCACCTCGCCGCGCACATCGAAGCGCGCCGGATCGCGCAGGGTCACGCCCTGGGCCATCAGCCGCCGACCCGCGCGCAGTTGGTAGTTACGTTCCAACTCGGCCAACTGCTGGCGGTCGTTGGCGCCCTGCACTTCCATCGCATCCTGGGGTTGCTCGGTGGCGACTGCCAGGCCATCACCCACCGCCATGGCAATCACATCGGTCAGGTAGTACTCGCCCTGGGCATTGTTGTTCGACAGGCGGCTCATCCACTCACCCAGACGCTTGGCCGGCACCGCGAGAATCCCGGTGTTGCCTTCGGTGATGGCAAGTTCCGCCGCGCTGGCGTCCTTCTGCTCGACGATGGCGGCGACCTTGCCGGCGGCATCGCGCACGATCCGGCCATAACCGGTCGGATTGTCCAGCTCGACCGTCAAGAGCCCAAGCTGCTCGGGGCCGGCTTGTGCCAGCAGACGGCGCAAGGTCTCGACTTCGATCAAGGGCACGTCGCCGTAGAGGATCAGTACAGTGTCGGCGCTGATAAACGGCACCGCCTGGGCCACGGCATGGCCGGTGCCAAGCTGCTGGTCCTGGAGGACAAAATTCAGGTCATCGGCGGCCAGGCGCTCGCGCACCAGGTCGGCGCCATGGCCGATCACCACATGGATACGCTGTGGATCAAGTTGTCGGGCGCTGTGGATAACATGTCCCAACATCGAATTACCCGCGACCGGGTGCAGCACTTTAGGCAGCGAAGAGCGCATACGGGTGCCCTGACCCGCGGCAAGGATAACGATTTCGAGAGACATGACTGGCTACCAATCCTGGGTGGTCAGCGACTGTGACCACGTGATAAACGCGGAAAAGAAAAAAGGGTAGCCGAGGCTACCCTTTTTAATCAATCACACAACAAGCCTGGCTTAACCGCCGAACTTCTTGCGGATCTGCTGGACGGTGCGCAGCTGAGCTGACGCCTCGGCCAGACGTGCGGCGGCGGAACCATAATCGAACTCCGCGCCACGTTCATGCAGGGCCTTCTCGGCAGCCTTGACGGCTTCCTGAGCGGAGGCTTCATCCAGGTCGGCAGCACGTTGCACGGTATCGGCAAGCACCTTGACCATGTTCGGCTGAACCTCGAGGAAACCACCGGAGATGTAGAACACCTCGGCTTCCCCGCCTTGCTTGATCAGGCGGATCGGACCCGGTTTCAGATTAGTGATCAGCGGCGCGTGACCCAAGGCGATACCAAGATCACCCAGTGCACCGTGCGCAATCACCATCTCGACCAGGCCGGAGAAGATCTCCCCTTCCGCACTGACGATATCGCAATGGACTGTCATAGCCATCTGATTGCCTCAACCTAAATTAGCGCCCGTTGCCGGGCGCCGGGATTACAGTTTCTTGGCTTTCTCGATCGCTTCTTCGATGCCGCCAACCATGTAGAACGCTTGTTCTGGCAGGTGGTCGTAGTCACCGTTGAGGATGCCTTTGAAGCCAGCAATGGTGTCTTTCAGGGAAACGTATTTACCCGAGGCACCGGTGAAGACTTCAGCCACGAAGAACGGCTGCGACAGGAAGCGCTGGATCTTACGAGCGCGGGATACCAACTGCTTGTCGGTCTCCGACAGTTCGTCCATACCCAGGATCGCGATGATGTCTTTCAGCTCTTTGTAACGCTGCAGCACGTACTGAACGCCGCGAGCGGTTTCGTAGTGCTCGTTGCCGATCACGTTCGGGTCCAGCTGGCGCGAAGTCGAGTCCAGTGGATCGACCGCTGGGTAGATACCCAGGGAGGCGATGTCACGGGACAGTACGACGGTGGCGTCCAAGTGGGCGAAGGTGGTCGCCGGCGACGGGTCGGTCAAGTCATCCGCGGGAACGTAGACGGCCTGGATCGAGGTAATCGAACCGTTCTTGGTCGAAGTGATGCGCTCTTGCAGCACGCCCATCTCTTCAGCCAGGGTCGGCTGGTAACCTACTGCCGAAGGCATACGGCCCAGCAGTGCGGATACTTCGGTACCGGCCAGGGTGTAACGGTAGATGTTGTCGACGAACAGCAGAACGTCGTTACCTTCGTCACGGAACTTCTCGGCCATGGTCAGGCCGGTCAGGGCGACGCGCAGACGGTTGCCCGGCGGCTCGTTCATCTGACCGTAAACCAGTGCCACTTTGTCCAGAACGTTGGAGTCCTTCATCTCGTGGTAGAAGTCGTTACCCTCACGGGTACGCTCACCCACACCGGCGAACACGGAATAACCGCTGTGCTCGATGGCGATGTTACGGATCAGTTCCATCATGTTTACGGTCTTGCCGACACCGGCACCACCGAACAGACCGACTTTACCGCCCTTGGCGAACGGGCAAACCAGGTCGATAACCTTGATGCCAGTTTCCAGCAGGTCGTTGCCGCCTGCTTGTTCCGCGAAGGAAGGCGCGGGACGGTGAATGCCCCAGCGCTCTTCGGTGTCGATCGGGCCAGCTTCGTCGATCGGGTTGCCGAGGACGTCCATGATCCGGCCCAGGGTCGCTTTACCGACCGGTACGGAGATGGCAGCGCCAGAGTCGACAACGTCCAGACCGCGCTTCAAGCCTTCGGTGGAACCCATCGCAATGGTACGCACCACGCCGTCGCCCAGCTGCTGCTGGACTTCCAGGGTGGTTTCCGCGCCTTGTACTTTCAGCGCGTTGTAGATGCTCGGTACGCTGTCGCGTGGAAATTCCACGTCGATAACGGCGCCGATGATTTGAACGATACGTCCGCTACTCATAGCTGGATCCTCTGAATATTTGAACCGTTAAACCGCGGCAGCGCCGCCGACGATTTCCGAGATCTCTTGGGTGATCGCAGCCTGACGCGCCTTGTTGTAGATCAGCTGCAAATCGCTGATCAAATCACCGGCGTTGTCGGTAGCGTTCTTCATCGCGATCATCCGCGCCGCTTGTTCAGCCGCGTTGTTCTCGACCACCGCCTGGTAGACCTGCGACTCCACGTAACGCACCATCAGGCCGTCAAGCAGCTCTTTGGCGTCCGGTTCGTAGAGATAGTCCCAGTGGTGCTTGAGTTCTTGATCCGGGGTCGCCACCAGAGGAATCAACTGCTCCACTGTAGGCTGCTGGGTCATGGTGTTGATGAACTTGTTGGACACCACGGACAGGCGGTCAATACGGCCGTCCAGGTAGGCATCCAGCATCACCTTGACGCTGCCGATCAGATCGTTGATCGACGGCTCTTCACCCAGGTGGCTGATAGCGGCGACGACGTTACCGCCGAAGTTGCGGAAGAATGCCGCACCCTTGCTACCGACCACACACAGATCAATCTCGACGCCGTTTTCGCGGTTTACCGCCATGTCCTTGACCAGGGCCTTGAACAGGTTGGTGTTCAAGCCACCGCACAGACCACGGTCACTGCTCACCACGACATAGCCGACGCGCTTGACGGCGCGGTCGACCATGAACGGGTGGCGGTATTCCGGGTTGGCGTTGGCCAGATGCCCAATTACCTGGCGGATACGCTCCGCATAAGGACGGCTAGCAGCCATGCGCATTTGTGCCTTGCGCATTTTGCTGACCGCCACTTTTTCCATGGCGCTGGTAATCTTTTGCGTGCTTTTGATGCTCGCAATCTTACTGCGAATCTCTTTTGCGCCTGCCATGTAACACCTATCAGGTTAGCAAGCGGGAGCCTTGCGGCTCCCGCTGCGGCTTACCAGGTTTGGGTGGCCTTGAACTTCTCGATACCAGCCTTCAGGCCAGCGTCGATCTCGTCATTGAAGTCACCCTTCACGTTGATCTTGGCCAACAAGTCGGCATGATCGCGGTTGAAGTAAGCAATCAGCGCTTGTTCGAAGCTACCGACCTTGGCGATTTCGACGTCAGTCAGGAACCCACGCTCAGCGGCATACAGCGACAGCGACATGTCGGCAATCGACATTGGCGCGTATTGCTTCTGCTTCATCAGCTCGGTAACGCGCTGACCGTGTTCAAGTTGCTTGCGGGTCGCTTCGTCCAGGTCAGAAGCGAACTGGGCGAATGCCGCCAGTTCACGGTACTGAGCCAGGGCGGTACGGATACCACCGGACAGCTTCTTGATGATCTTGGTCTGAGCGGCACCACCTACGCGGGATACCGAAACACCGGCGTTCACAGCAGGACGGATCCCGGAGTTGAACATGGCCGATTCCAGGAAGATCTGACCGTCGGTGATGGAAATCACGTTGGTCGGAACGAACGCGGAAACGTCGCCAGCCTGGGTTTCGATGATCGGCAGCGCGGTCAGGGAACCGGTCTTGCCAGTCACTGCGCCCTTGGTGAACTTCTCGACGTACTCTTCCGAAACGCGGGATGCGCGCTCCAGCAGACGGGAGTGGAGATAGAACACGTCGCCTGGGTAGGCTTCACGGCCTGGTGGACGGCGCAGCAGCAGGGAAATCTGGCGGTAGGCCACTGCTTGCTTGGACAGATCGTCATAAACGATCAGCGCGTCTTCACCGCGGTCGCGGAAGTATTCGCCCATGGTGCAACCGGAGTACGGTGCCAGGAACTGCAGCGCAGGAGATTCCGAAGCACTGGCCGCCACGATGATCGTGTTAGCCAGGGCGCCGTTTTCTTCCAGCTTGCGAACCACGTTGGCGATGGTCGATTGTTTCTGACCGATAGCCACGTAGACGCAGAAAATGCCGCTGTCTTTCTGGTTGATGATCGCGTCGATCGCCAGAGCGGTTTTACCGATCTGACGGTCACCGATGATCAGCTCACGCTGGCCACGGCCGACCGGGATCATGGCATCGACAGCCTTGTAGCCAGTCTGTACAGGCTGGTCTACCGACTTACGCCAGATCACGCCTGGAGCAACTTTCTCGACCGCGTCGGTCTCGGTGTTGTTCAGCGGACCTTTGCCATCAACCGGGTTACCCAGAGCGTCGACAACGCGACCCAGCAGTTCCTTACCGACCGGAACTTCGAGGATGCGGCCGGTGCACTTGGCGCTCATGCCTTCAGCCAGACTGGTGTAAGCGCCCAGTACCACGGCACCTACGGAGTCTTGCTCGAGGTTGAGGGCCATACCGTAGACGCCGCCCGGAAACTCGATCATCTCGCCGTACATGACGTCGGCCAGACCGTGAATCCGCACGATACCGTCAGACACGCTGACGACAGTGCCTTCGTTACGGGCTTGGGAGGTCACATCGAGCTTGTCGATGCGGCCCTTGATAATTTCACTTATTTCGGAAGGATTGAGTTGCTGCATTGCTCTGCTGCCCCTTCAAACTCAAGATTTCAATGCTTCGGCCAGGCTCGCGAGTTTGCCGCGAACCGAGCCATCGATAACCAGGTCGCCGGCGCGGATCACGACGCCACCAATCAGGGCGGCGTCCTCCGCAACTTGCAGGCGCACTTCCCGATTGAGTCGTGCACTGAGAACCTTGGCGAGTTTGTCTTGCTGTTCTTGGTTCAATGCAAAAGCACTGGTGACTTCCACGTCTACCGATTTCTCTTGTTCGGCCTTGTACAGGTCGAACAGAGCGGCGATCTCCGGCAACAGCAGGAGACGGTCGTTTTCAGCAACGACATGGATGAAATTCTGTGCCTTGGCATCGAACTTGTCGCCACACACGTCAATGAACGTGGTGGCCTTTTCTGCGCTCGTCAGTCGCGGGGCCTTGAGCACGCGCTGCATGGTGTCGTCTTCCGACACCGCTGCTGCCAGGCCGAGCATGGCTGACCAATTGGCCAGTTGCTGGTGGGCCTGAGCGTGCTCGAAGGCCGCCTTAGCGTAAGGTCGGGCCAACGTGGTCAGTTCTGCCATGATCGCCCTCGCTTAGATTTCAGTAGCCAGTTGTTTAACCAGCTCTGCGTGCGCGTTTTGATCGATTGACTTGCCCAGGATCTTCCCAGCACCTTCGACCACCAGGCTGCCCAATTGGGCGCGCAGCGCGTCTTTGACACTGTTGAGTTCCTGTTCGATCTCGGCCTGAGCCTGAGCCTTCACACGGTCAGCTTCGACACGAGCCTGTTCACGGGCCTCGTCGACGATCTGGTTACCGCGTTTCTTGGCTTGCTCAATGATTTCAGCTGCCTGAGCTTTAGCATCGCGCAGTTGATGACCCGCTTTCTCTTGGGCCAACTCCAGGTCGCGAGCTGCTCGGCTGGCAGCGTCCAATCCGTCCGCGATCTTCTTCTGACGTTCGTGCAGTGCCGCGATGACCGGAGGCCACACGAACTTCATGCAAAACAGTACAAAAATGAGGAACGCAACGGACTGGCCAATCAGGGTCGCATTAATGTTCACGCCAACACCTCGCTCGTTCGTTGTCCATCACACCAATACACTCGAAAAATCCGAGTGATTAGTGAGCGAGTTGACCGACGAAGGGGTTCGCGAAGGTGAAGAACAGAGCGATACCGACACCGATCATGGTCACGGCGTCGAGCAGGCCGGCGACGATGAACATTTTGACTTGCAGCATTGGAACCATTTCTGGCTGACGCGCGGCGCCTTCCAGGAACTTGCCGCCCAACAGGCCGAAACCAATTGCGGTACCCAGTGCGCCCAGGCCGATCAACAGTGCAACAGCGATAGCGGTTAGACCAACTACAGTTTCCATCTTTCCTCCCGACTTTTACGTCGTATGGTTTAGGTTTTTTTAATTTAAAGCGGTAAAACAAATCGTTTCGCGGCCCCTTGCGGGGCCACCCCGCGCCGAAGCGCCGGGGACATCAGAGCCGCCGAGACGGCTCTTAATGGTTTTCTTCGTGTGCCATCGACAGGTAGACGATGGTCAGCATCATGAAGATGAACGCCTGCAGGGTGATGATCAGGATGTGGAACACCGCCCACGCCCATTGCAGCACCACGCCCAGGCCGCTGAGCCAGAGCAGGCCGCTGCCGAACATCACGGCGATCAGGATGAACACCAGCTCGCCGGCATACATGTTGCCGAACAGTCGCAGGGCCAACGAGATCGGCTTGGCGATCAGGGTGACGAATTCCAGCAGGAAGTTCACCGGGATCAGCAGGGCTTGAACGAAGATGTTCTTGCTGCCGAACGGGTGCAGGGTCAGTTCGCCGATGAAACCGCCGAGGCCCTTGATCTTGATGCTGTAGAAAATGATCAGTGCGAAGACCGAGAAGGCCATGCCCAGGGTCGCGTTCGGGTCGGTGGTCGACACGGCGCGGAACGGGATGTGCTCGTCACCGGTGATCAGCATCGCCAGGTGTGGAATCCAGTCGACCGGGATCAGGTCGACGGCGTTCATCAGGAACACCCAGACGAAGATGGTCAGGGCCAGCGGTGCAATCACCGGGCTACGGCCGTGGAAGCTGTCCTTCACGCTGCCGTCGACGAACTCGACCAGGACTTCGACGAAGTTCTGCAGGGCACCGGGTTGACCGGAGGTGGCTTTCTTCGCCGCCATGCGGAAAAGAAGGATGAAGATCAGGCCCAGTGCGACAGACCAGCCCAGAGTATCCAGGTGGAATGCCCAGAAGCCCATGGCCTTGGCCTCTGCTGCGGAATGGGCAAAGCCCCAGCCGCCAGTAGGGAGCTGACCGAAGGTCAGGTTCTGCAGGTGGTGCTGGATATAGCCCGAAGCGGTTGTTTCTGCTGACATGGTTGCCTCAAACGCCCTAAGGTCTCGAAAGTCTTGTTTTCATTAGCACGGGTGCGAACCAGCTGACCGACTGGGTCAGCACGAAGACACCGAAGACTGCTATCGGCGCCAATGGCTTCACACCTGCGAACGTCAGTGCAAACAGCACTGCCGTCAAAATCAATTTACCCGCCTCGCCGGCATAAAAAGACCGGACGATGGACTGGGCTGCTCGGGCGCCGGAAAACCGAAAGGCCCTGTGAGCAAAATACACATTGGGGAGCAAGGCTATCAGGCCTCCGCAGAGTCCTGAGTATCCGGCAACGACACCGCGCCATTGCCAAAGCGCCACAGCGGCCACCAGCAAAACGACAAACTGGGCCAACAAAACCGGAAATACCGCCAAGCGATGGAACGGCAACCTGTTTGGCCTGCGGGTTTCCATCACTCACGCTCCTCAAGGGTCGGCTGCCAACCATCAATAACTTGGCATAAATTGTGCCGACAAAATGCGCGCAGAGTATAGGGGCGGTTCAGCCCCTATTCAACTGTCGGGTAGTGATTTCCGACTGCTCGCTACATGAGGAAATGTTTCAGCAGATTTAGCGGATATGGGCGAGTACCCCTTGTAGTTCATCCAGGGAGTTATAGCGAATCACCAATTGGCCTTTTCCTTTCTGGCCGTGGCGAATCTGCACCGAAGAGCCCAGCCGCTCTGCCAGGCGCTGTTCCAGGCGACTGATGTCCGGGTCGACCTTGGCGGGCTCGACAGGCTCCTGTTTGCCGCTCAGCCACTGGCGAACCAGTGCCTCGGTTTGGCGCACCGTGAGCCCCCGTGCGACAACATGTCGCGCCCCTTCGACCTGCCGGTCATCCGGCAAACCGAGCAAGGCCCGGGCATGACCCATTTCCAGGTCACCGTGGGACAACATGGTCTTGATCACTTCCGGCAACGCGATCAGGCGCAGCAAGTTGGCCACGGTCACGCGGGACTTGCCCACGGCTTCGGCAACCTGTTGCTGGGTCAGCTGGAATTCCTGCTGCAAGCGCTGCAGGGCCACGGCTTCCTCGATCGGGTTGAGGTCTTCGCGCTGGATGTTCTCGATCAGCGCCATGGCGATGGCGGTTTCGTCCGGCACATCGCGGACCATGGCCGGAATAGTTTCCTGCCCGGCCTGCTGGCTGGCGCGCCAGCGGCGTTCGCCGGCAATGATTTCAAAGCGACCGCCGCCGACGGGGCGTACCACGATCGGCTGCATCACGCCCTGGGCCTTGATCGACTGCGCCAGTTCTTCCAGTGCCTGGGGGTCCATGTCGCGGCGCGGCTGGTACTTGCCGCGCTGGATCAGGTCCAGCGGCAGGTGCTGCAACTCCCGTTGATCGGCCTGGACGGCCTGTTCTTCCAGCGAACTGACAGTCGGACCACTCAGCAGTGCATCCAGTCCACGTCCGAGACCTCGTTTCTTGACGGCCATGGGGATTCCTTAAGTTGCCGGAGCTGCGGTGCGTGAAGGGCGGCGTTGACGACGAACCATCTCGCCCGCCAGGGCCAGGTAGGCCACGGCGCCACGGGATTGTTTGTCGTATGCCAGCGCTGGCATGCCGTAGCTGGGAGCTTCGGCCAGACGGATGTTGCGCGGGATCACGGTGTCGTACAGCTGATCACCGAAATGTTCCTTGAGCTGTGCGGAAACGTCGTTCATCAAACTCAGACGCGGGTCGTACATGGTCCGCAGCAAGCCTTCGACTTTCAGCTCCGGGTTGAGCAACTCGGCGATGCGCTTGATGTTATCCACAAGGTCGCTGAGTCCTTCCAGGGCAAAGTATTCGCACTGCATGGGGATAATTACCCCATCGGCGGCCACCAGCGCATTGAGGGTCAGCATCGACAGCGACGGCGGGCAGTCGATGAGGATGAAGTCGTAATTCTCGCGAATCGGCGCCAGGGCGTTGCGCAGACGGCTTTCCTTCATCTGCATTTCCAGCAGCACCACTTCGGCCGCCGTCAGGTCGCGGTTGGCCGGCAACAGTTGATAACCGCCGTGCTCGGAGAAGTGCATGGCCTGGGCCAGGTCGCATTCGCCGATCAGCACATCGTAGATGGAGTTTTCCAGGCCGTGCTTATCCACACCGCTACCCATGGTGGCGTTGCCCTGTGGATCGAGGTCGATCAGCAGCACCCGACGCTTGGTGGCGACCAGGGATGCTGCGAGGTTGATGCAGGTGGTGGTCTTGCCCACGCCACCTTTCTGGTTCGCTATCGCGAATACCTTAGCCATTCTTGCTTGTGTTCCCAATCATGCCGTGCGGCGCAGTATCAGCAGATGGCGTTGGCCTTGGCAACCGGGTACGGCCAAGGCGTGTTCGCTATCGAGGTGGAAGTCTGCCGGCAATGCTACCAGCTCATCGGCGGGATGGACGCCCTTCATTGCCAACCAGCGTGTATCAGCGTCGCCGAGGTGGCGAGTCCAGCCGGTGAAGTTCTCCATGCTGCTGAAGGCCCGGGAAATGATCCCGTTGAACGGCTGCGGCGGCTGGAAGGCTTCGACCCGGCTGTGGATAACTTGCAGGTTATCCAGTTTGAGTTCGAGTTTGACCTGGGTCAGGAAACGGGTTTTCTTGCCGTTGCTGTCCAGGCAGGTCACTTGTGAATCGGGAAACAGGATCGCCAGGGGGATCCCCGGCATCCCACCGCCGCTGCCGACATCGAGCCAGCGGCCGTTTTCGACGAAGGACATCACGCTCAGGCTGTCGAGCAGATGGCGCGAGACCATTTCGTCGGGATCGCGAACGGCGGTGAGGTTGTAGGCCTGGTTCCATTTGATCAACAGGGCCAGATAACCCAGCAGCAAGGCGTGCTGGGTTTCACTCAACTCGATGCCGAGCTGGCGGGCACCTGTGGATAACTCTTCTGCGTGTTGCGAAGTAACCAACGAACTCAAGCGCTTTGCTCCAACTGACGGCCGGCGCCGCGTTTTTTCAGGTGAATCATCAACAGGGAAATCGCCGCCGGCGTCACACCGGGGATCCGCGAAGCCTGGCCCAGGGTCTCCGGACGGGTTGCGCCGAGCTTGCTCTGGATCTCCTTGGACAGCCCGGAAATACCGGTGTACTCGATATCCACAGGCAGCTTGGTGTCTTCACTGGCGCGCAGACGAGCGATTTCGTCCTGCTGGCGATCGATATAACCGGCGTATTTGGTCTTGATCTCGACCTGCTCGGCGACTTGCGGATCCTCGGCGCCCTGCCCGGTCACGGCGACCAGACCAGCGTAGTCGATTTCCGGACGGCTCAGCAGGTTCAGCAAATTGTATTCGTGGGTCAGCGGCGTGCCGAACTTCTCGGCAATGGCATCGCCCTGCTCGGTGCCCGGGCGGACCCAGGTGCTTTTCAGGCGCTGTTCTTCCAGCTCGATGCTTTCGCGTTTCTTGCAGAAAGCCGCCCAGCGCACGTCATCCACCAGACCCAGTTCGCGACCTTTTTCGGTCAGGCGCAGGTCGGCGTTGTCTTCGCGCAGGATCAGCCGGTATTCGGCGCGGGAGGTAAACATCCGATACGGTTCCTGGGTACCCAGTGTAATCAGGTCGTCGACCAACACTCCGATATACGCCTCGTCGCGACGCGGGCACCAGCTGTCCTTGCCCTGGGCGCGCAGTGCGGCGTTGGCCCCAGCGAGCAAACCTTGGGCGCCGGCTTCTTCGTAACCGGTGGTGCCGTTGATCTGCCCGGCGAAGAACAGACCGCCGATCACCTTGGTTTCCAGGCTGTACTTCAGGTCACGGGGATCGAAGTAGTCGTATTCGATGGCATAACCGGGACGCACGATATGGGCGTTTTCCATGCCGCGGATCGATTGGACGATCTGCAACTGCACGTCGAACGGCAGGGATGTGGATATCCCGTTCGGGTACAGCTCATGGGTGGTCAGGCCTTCGGGTTCGATAAAGACCTGATGGCTTTCCTTGTCGGCAAAGCGATGGATCTTGTCTTCGATGGACGGGCAATAACGCGGACCGATGCCTTCGATCACCCCGGAATACATTGGCGAACGATCGAGGTTCGCAGCAATGATTTCGTGGGTGCGGGCGTTGGTGTGGGTAATCCAGCAACTGACCTGCCGTGGATGCTGCTCTTTCGAGCCCATGAACGACATCACCGGGATCGGTGTATCCCCAGGTTGTTCGGACATCACCGAGAAATCCACGGAACGACCGTCAATGCGCGGTGGCGTACCGGTTTTCAGGCGGCCGACACGCAATGGCAGTTCCCGCAGACGTTGGGCCAGGGCAATCGACGGTGGGTCGCCGGCACGGCCACCGGAATAGTTCTGCATGCCGATGTGGATAAGTCCACCGAGGAAGGTCCCGGTGGTCAAAACCACGGATTCGGCGAAGAAACGCAGGCCCATCTGGGTGACGACACCACGAACCTGGTCCTGCTCGACGATCAGGTCGTCAGCGGCCTGTTGAAATATCCACAGGTTCGGCTGGTTTTCCAGGATCTCGCGTACAGCCGCTTTGTACAGAACGCGGTCGGCCTGGGCGCGGGTAGCGCGCACGGCTGGGCCTTTGCGGCTGTTCAAGACACGGAACTGGATACCGCCCTTATCGGTGGCGATGGCCATCGCGCCGCCGAGGGCATCGATTTCCTTGACCAGATGGCTTTTGCCAATCCCGCCGATCGCGGGGTTGCAGCTCATGGCACCGAGGGTTTCCACGTTATGCGTCAGCAGCAGGGTTTTTGCCCCCATGCGTGCGGACGCCAGTGCTGCCTCGGTACCGGCATGACCGCCGCCGATGACGATCACTTCAAAACGGGAAGGGAAATCCACCACGCACCTCGTGCCTGCTTCAAGTAGGTAATTAGGAATAGGGTCGGCCCACTTTTTTGAGCCAGGTCGTCAAGTATAGGGACTTCCCCCCTCCTAAAGAACCCTTTGCACAAAATTTAACCAGCTGTGGATGACTGGCGGATAATAGAAATTAAAAAGAAAGAAATTTATAAGATCTTTGTTTTTATGTTTATTCTTAGTGGGCAACCTTTCTGTGGATAAGGTGCTACAGGCCTTATTTATCAATGTGTACAGAGATTCAAAAGTCTGTGGTCATCTGGCCACGAGGGTTTGGGATAACCGGCCTGAGCCTGTGGATTAAACCGGTGGTTATCCACAGACGGGTTCATCCTCAGTTTTCAGGCCTTGTTATCAACCGAGCTGAGGCGGGGTTATTCACAGGGCTTAATCCACAGAAAAACGTCTGATGGGGTAAATTCCAGGCAGCCGAAAGCCGCCGGAACGATCTGGAATCATCCGGCCGGCAAAGAAATGTAGGAGCGAGAGCGATCTTAGGGCGCCGCAATACCTGACGTAGCGGCATTCGATCTTGGGAACACAACGAAACCTGTAGGAGCATGGCTTGCCAGCGAAGCTTTTAGCGATCTCGGGAACGCTTTCGCGGGCAAGCCCTGCTCCTACAAGGGATACGGTTGCTGCAGGTAAGACTATTTACCGATGCAGAAGCTGGAAAAGATCCGCCCCAACAGGTCATCCGAGCTGAATGCGCCAGTAATCTCGCCGAGGAACTGCTGAGCGTGACGCAGATCCTCGGCCAACAGCTCGCCAGCACCCGCCAAGGTCAACTGTGCGTGACCGTGCTCCAGGGCCGCGCTGGCATGCCGCAGGGCTTCCAGATGGCGGCGACGAGCGCTGAAGCTGCTTTCGGAGGTCTGTTCATAACCCATGCAGGCCTTGAGGTGCTCGCGCAACAGCTCCAGTCCCTCGCCACCGACCTTGGCGCTCAAGCTGATGGTGACATGGCCATCTTCGCTGACTTCCATCACCATGGCCTCGCCACTCAGGTCAGCCTTGTTGCGGATCAAGGTCACCTTGGCCGGATCAGGCCGCTGTTCGAGGAATTCCGGCCACAAGGCAAAAGGATCCACAGCCTCCGGTGCTGTTGCGTCCACCACCAGCAAAACCCGATCGGCTTCGCCAATGGCCTTGAGCGCACGTTCCACGCCAATTTTTTCCACCTGGTCGTCGGTATCCCGCAAACCGGCGGTATCCACCACGTGCAGGGGCATGCCGTCGATGTGGATATGTTCACGCAGAACATCGCGGGTGGTGCCGGCAATCTCGGTGACGATCGCCGCCTCGCGTCCGGCCAGGGCATTGAGCAGGCTGGATTTTCCGGCATTCGGCCGGCCGGCAATCACCACCGTCATGCCGTCGCGCAACAAGGCACCCTGCCCGGCTTCACGCATCACTGTGGATAACTCGTTGCGCACCGCATCGAGCAAGGCCAGCACATGACCGTCGGCAAGGAAGTCGATTTCTTCCTCGGGAAAGTCGATGGCCGCTTCCACATAGATCCGCAGGCCGATCAGTTGCTCGGTGAGGTTATGCACACGCATGGAAAAGGCGCCTTGCAATGAACGCAGGGCATTGCGGGCTGCCTGTGCGGAACTGGCCTCGATCAGATCGGCAATCGCCTCGGCCTGGGCCAGGTCGAGTTTGTCATTGAGAAAGGCCCGCTCGCTGAATTCACCTGGCCGGGCCAACCGACAGCCCAGCTGCAGGCAACGTTGCAGCAGCATATCCAGGACCACCGGACCACCGTGGCCCTGCAGCTCGAGCACATCTTCACCGGTAAAGGAGTTCGGACCCGGGAAATACAGCGCGATGCCTTCATCGAGCACATCACCGCTGCCATCCAGGAACGGGCCGTAGTGGGCATAGCGCGGTTTCAACTCGCGACCGGCGATGGCCAGCGCCGCGGTGTGCGCCAAAGGCCCGGAAATTCGGACAATACCGACCCCGCCACGGCCCTGGGCAGTGGCAACGGCAGCGATAGTTTCCCGAGGAATGCTCATGACGCAGGTCTCGACACTAGGAAATGGCAGATAGCAAAACGCCCCACTAGGGGGCGTTTTGAGTGGTTATCCACAGAGTAGGTTACGCAGTGGCTTTCTTGGTAGCCGCTTCGATCTTACGTGTGATGTACCACTGTTGGGTGATGGACAGGCAGTTGTTCACAACCCAGTACAGCACCAGACCTGCAGGGAACCACAGGAAGAAGAAGGTGAAGATGATCGGCATCAGCTTCATCACCTTGGCCTGCATCGGATCCGGCGGAGTCGGGTTCAGACGCTGCTGGATAAACATGGTTGCGCCCATGATGATCGGCAGGATGAAGAACGGATCCTTGATCGACAGGTCGGTAATCCACAGGATGAACGGTGCCTGGCGCATTTCAACGCTTTCCAGCAACACCCAGTACAGGGAAAGGAAAACCGGCATCTGCACCAGGATCGGCAGGCAGCCGCCCAGTGGATTGATCTTCTCTTTCTTGTACAGCTCCATCATGGCTTGCGACATTTTCTGCCGGTCGTCGCCATGTTGCTCTTTCAGTGCCGCCAGTTTTGGTGCCACGGCACGCATGCGCGCCATCGATTTGTAGCTGGCCGCCGACAATGGGAAGAACAGACCCTTGATCAGCATGGTCAGGACAATGATCGAGAAGCCCCAGTTACCCAGCAGGCTGTGGATATGTTGCAGCAACCAGAAGATCGGTTGGGCGATAAACCACAGGATGCCGTAGTCGACCGTCAATTCCAGACCTGGGGACAACTGTTTCAGCACGGCCTGGCTTTTCGGGCCGGCGTACAGAATGGCGCTGGTCTCGGTTTTCTGGCCTGGGGCCAGGGTCAGCGAAGGACCGGTGTAGCCAATGATGTAGTTGCCTTGGCTATCCTTGCGGGTGGTCACGACATTGCTGTCGCCCTTGGCCGGAATCCAGGCGGTCACGAAGTAGTGTTGCAGCCAGGCAACCCAGCCACCTTGAACGGTTTCCTTCAGCTGGCCCTTGTCGATATCTTTCATCGACACTTTTTTGTACGGCTCCGAACTTGTCCACAGGGCGGCGCCCAGGTAGGTCGCGGTGCCGGTGGCGGTGCTGGAGGAAGGATCGGCGCTGTTGTCACGTTTCAGCTGGGCAAACATCGCACCCGACCAGGGCTGGGCGCTTTCGTTGTCGATCAGATAAGACACGGTTACGTCATACAGGCCGCGTTTCAGGGTGAAACGCTTGATGTAATTGACACCGTTCTCGCTGAATTTCAGGTCGACGGACAGTTGGTCCTGACCGTCAGCCAGTTGATAACTTTTCTGTGCCGAAGCGTACAGCGGGCGACCGGCCGAACTTGCATCCGGGCCGTTGGCGCCAATCAGGCCGCTCTGTGCCAGGTAGGTACGCTCGCCACCGTTGTCGAACAACTGGAAAGGAATTTCCGGATGGTCCTGACGACGTGGATAAAGCGGCAGCTTCAGCTGGGCAACATCCCCACCTTTTGGATCGATAGCCAGGTCGAGCACATCCGTTTTGATATGGATGAGGTCGTTGCTGGCAGCCACCGGTGCTTCAACAGGTGCACTGGTGTCATTGGCTGCACGTGGAATGTCATCACTGGCGCTTGTTTTGTTGCCAGATACCGAATCCGGCAAGCCGGGAACGGTGGTGCTGGAAGCGACATTCTGGGTCGGCAGGGCAGCTTGACCGTAGTCCTGGTTCCATTTGAGGACCCCGACATAGGTCACGATTGCCAGGGCGACGATCAGGATCGTGCGTTTGATATCCATGATTACTCGGCCATCGAAGAAGAACGGGAGGTAGGGATTGGTGGAACCGGGTCATAACCACCGGCATTCCACGGATGACAGCGACCTAAGCGACGAACGGTCAGCCAGCCACCGCGCAGGAGTCCATGTGTTTCGATGGCTTCATACGCGTAGCAAGAACAACTGGGGTAGAAACGACAGTGATTGGCCATCAAGGGACTGATGGCATAGCGATAAAACTGGATCGGAACGAGGGCCAGTTTACGCATCTGGGCTGTCTACCCCCACAGTTTCGGTTTTGACTACCGGTACCGCTGGCGCCGTACGGGCCAGGCGTTTCCAGAGTTTGCCGAAATGCTGGATCAATTCAGGGTTTTCGATATCGCCCAGACCTTTGCGCGCGACGATAACGATGTCCCAGCCGACCAGTGAATCCTGGTGCAGTCGGAACGACTCGCGCATCAGACGTTTCAGGCGATTGCGCTCAACGGAGAGCTTGACGCTCTTTTTTCCGATAACCAGCCCCAGACGGGGATGATCCAGATCGTTGTTGCGCGCAAGGAGCAGGAGATTTTTCCCCGGAACCTTGCCGGTGGGGGAGTCAAAGACTGCCTTGAAATGCCGAGGAGTAAGCAGACGCTTTTCCCGACTGAAGTCCTGACTCACCACCCGCGCCGGATTATCAAACTGCCAGACGAGCACGGCCTTTGGCGCGGCGACGCGACAGGACGGCACGACCGTTTTTGGTGGCCATGCGAGCACGGAAGCCGTGGGTGCGGGCGCGTTTGATAGTGCTGGGTTGGAAAGTACGTTTCATGGCGTTGCTACCTGGTTCGTCACAACGGGCCGGAATGGCCCCCGTTTTAAGAGACCGGGGATTCTAGAGAAAGCAAGCCCGCAGGTCAATTTCCAACCAGCTTTTACTTCATATAGATATTCGGCCCGATCTGCCTGGTACCCACCATGACCTAGATATAAGAATAAAGAAGGGAATTATTTAAAGCTTTTCTGTAAAGCTTATAGAAGCTTAGGAGGCCATTATCTGTGGATAAGTACCTTGAGGCCATGAAACACCTACTGTACAGAGGATGACAACTGGGTGGGTAAGCGGTGCTCCGCCTGTGCCGCGCTGTCGGATAAGCTGTGTGTGGAATGCCATGTTATCCACAGGCCAGTTACCCACAGACTTTCGCCCCCACTTGTGCAACGCCCTCAGGGGCGGTTATCCACAGAGCTTATGCACATACCATTGGTCGCTTTGTCCACCGATAAGCGGTTGATTCTTCAGGTTGTCCCTGCAACCTACATGTGGATAAGTGCTCGGCCTGCCGGTACAATGGCCGCTTGTTTTTGCCTCACCGGCTTTCAACTTAGGGGATATCCGTGTCAGTGGAACTTTGGCAGCAGTGCGTGGAGCTTCTGCGTGATGAGCTGCCTGCCCAGCAATTCAACACCTGGATCCGTCCACTACAGGTCGAAGCCGAAGGCGACGAGTTGCGTGTCTATGCACCGAACCGTTTTGTGCTCGACTGGGTCAACGAAAAGTACCTGGGACGTTTGCTCGAACTGTTGAACGAGCATGGCAACGGCCTGGCGCCTGCGCTTTCCTTATTAATAGGCAGCAAGCGCAGTTCCGCTCCGCGTGCTGCGCCCAATGCCCCGTTGGCCGCCGCGGCTTCCCAGGCCATGGCCGCCAGTGCTCCGGCGCCCGTTGTGGTGACTGCCACGCCGACCGCGCAGCCGGCACCGACCCCGAAGACGGCGGTCGAGGTCAGCCAGGAACCGTCCCGCGACAGCTTCGATCCGATGGCCGGCGCCAGTTCGCAACAGGCCCCGGTGCGTGCCGAACAGCGCACTGTCCAGGTAGAAGGCGCGCTCAAGCACACCAGCTACCTGAACCGCACCTTTACCTTTGAGAACTTCGTCGAGGGTAAGTCCAACCAATTGGCCCGGGCCGCGGCCTGGCAGGTGGCGGATAACCCCAAGCACGGCTACAACCCGCTCTTCCTTTATGGCGGCGTCGGCCTGGGTAAGACCCACTTGATGCACGCCGTGGGTAACCACCTATTAAAGAAGAACCCGAATGCCAAGGTGGTCTACCTGCATTCGGAGCGTTTCGTCGCGGACATGGTCAAGGCTTTGCAGCTCAACGCCATCAACGAGTTCAAGCGCTTCTACCGGTCGGTGGATGCCTTGCTGATCGACGACATTCAATTCTTCGCCCGCAAGGAACGGTCCCAGGAAGAGTTTTTCCACACCTTCAACGCCTTGCTTGAAGGCGGTCAGCAGGTGATCCTGACCAGCGACCGTTATCCGAAAGAGATCGAAGGCCTGGAAGAGCGCCTGAAGTCGCGCTTCGGCTGGGGCCTGACCGTGGCGGTCGAGCCGCCGGAGCTGGAAACCCGGGTCGCGATCCTGATGAAGAAGGCCGACCAGGCGAAAGTCGACCTGCCCCATGACGCGGCGTTCTTCATTGCCCAACGTATTCGTTCCAACGTCCGTGAACTCGAAGGCGCGCTGAAGCGGGTGATCGCTCACTCGCACTTCATGGGCCGCGACATCACCATCGAGCTGATCCGCGAATCGCTGAAAGACCTGCTGGCGCTGCAAGACAAGCTGGTGTCTGTGGATAACATTCAGCGCACGGTGGCCGAATACTACAAGATCAAGATTTCCGACCTGCTGTCCAAGCGCCGTTCGCGCTCGGTGGCACGTCCACGCCAGGTCGCCATGGCCTTGTCCAAGGAACTCACCAACCACAGCTTGCCTGAAATTGGTGATGTCTTCGGCGGGCGCGACCATACTACGGTCTTGCATGCATGCCGCAAGATCAACGAACTTAAGGAATCCGACGCGGACATCCGCGAGGACTACAAGAACCTGCTGCGAACACTGACCACTTGATGACACCAGCGCAGCTTATTAAGGCAAGGGACTAGACCATGCATTTCACTATTCAACGCGAAGCCCTGTTGAAACCCCTGCAACTGGTCGCAGGCGTCGTCGAGCGCCGCCAGACCTTGCCGGTGCTCTCCAATGTGTTGCTGGTCGTCGAAGGCCAGCAACTGTCGCTGACCGGTACCGACCTGGAAGTCGAGCTGGTCGGTCGCGTCCAACTCGAAGAGCCAGCGGAACCGGGTGAAATCACTGTGCCGGCGCGCAAGCTGATGGACATCTGCAAGAGCCTGCCCAACGACGCCCTGATCGACATCAAGGTCGACGAGCAGAAGCTGGTGGTGAAAGCCGGCCGTAGCCGCTTCACCCTGTCCACCCTGCCGGCGAACGATTTCCCGACAGTGGAGGAAGGCCCGGGCTCGCTGACTTGCCAGCTCGCCCAGAGCAAGCTGCGTCGCTTGATCGAACGCACCAGCTTCGCCATGGCCCAACAGGACGTGCGTTACTACCTCAACGGTATGCTGCTGGAAGTATCGGCCGGTATTATCCGTGCCGTGGCCACCGACGGTCACCGTCTGGCCATGTGCTCGATGCAGGCCGATATCGGTCAGCCGGATCGCCACCAGGTGATCGTGCCGCGTAAAGGCATCCTCGAATTGGCCCGCCTGCTGACCGAGCCGGAAGGCAACGTGAGCATCGTTCTCGGTCAGCACCACATCCGTGCAACCACAGGCGAATTCACCTTCACCTCCAAGCTGGTGGACGGCAAGTTCCCGGACTACGAGCGTGTTCTGCCAAAAGGCGGCGACAAGCTGGTCCTTGGCGATCGCCAGGCACTGCGTGAAGCCTTCAGCCGTACCGCGATCCTGTCCAACGAGAAGTACCGTGGTATCCGTCTGCAACTGGCCAGCGGTCAGTTGAAGATCCAGGCCAACAACCCTGAGCAGGAAGAAGCGGAAGAAGAAATCAGCGTCGACTACAACGGCGGTTCGCTGGAGATCGGCTTCAACGTCAGCTACCTGCTGGACGTGCTGGGCGTGATGACCACCGAGCAGGTGCGTCTGATCCTGTCCGACTCCAACAGCAGCGCGCTGGTGCAGGAGTCCGACAACGACGACTCCGCCTACGTCGTCATGCCGATGCGCCTGTAACGGTGTCGCGCCTGCCCATGTCCAGCCAACGCTAGATGTCCCTCAGTCGTGTTTCGGTCACCGCGGTGCGTAATCTGCAGCCGGTGACCTTCTCCCCCTCCCCGCGTATCAATATCCTTTACGGCGCCAACGGCAGCGGAAAAACCAGCGTGCTCGAAGCGCTGCATCTGCTCGGGCTCGCGCGCTCGTTTCGCAGCACCCGTCTGCTACCGGTGATCCAGTACGAACAACTCGCCTGCACGGTCTTCGGTCAGGTGGAGTTGGCCGAGGGCGGGCACAGCGCGTTGGGGATATCACGGGACCGCCAGGGCGAATTCCAGATCCGCATCGACGGGCAGAACGCCAAGAGCGCGGCGCAACTGGCGGAAATCCTGCCACTGCAACTGATCAACCCGGACAGCTTCCGCCTGCTTGAAGGGGCCCCGAAGATCCGCCGCCAGTTCCTCGACTGGGGTGTGTTCCACGTGGAACCTCGTTTCATGTCGACCTGGCAGCGCTTGCAGAAGGCCCTGCGGCAGCGGAACTCATGGCTGCGGCATGGTACACTTGACGCCGCTTCGCAAGCGGCCTGGGACCGGGAACTGTGCCTGGCCAGCGCCGAAATCGATGAATACCGCCGCGCTTACATCAAAGTCTTGAAACCAGTCTTTGAGCAAACCTTGAGCGAGCTAGTCGAACTCGAGGGCTTAACGCTGAGCTATTACCGTGGTTGGGACAAAGAGAAGGAACTGAGCGCCGTGCTCGCCTCTTCCCTGCACCGGGACCAGCAAATGGGTCACACCCAAGCCGGACCACAGCGAGCTGATTTGCGTCTTCGATTGGGCGCACACAATGCCGCGGACATATTGTCCCGGGGTCAGCAGAAACTGGTGGTCTGTGCCTTGCGCATTGCTCAGGGGCACCTGGTCAGTCAGGCCCGGCGCGGTCAGTGTATTTATCTGGTGGATGACCTGCCGTCCGAGCTGGACGAGCAACACCGTCGTGCACTCTGTCGCTTGCTGGAAGACTTACGCTGCCAGGTGTTTATCACCTGTGTAGACCACGAATTATTGAGGGAAGGCTGGCAGACGGAAACGCCAGTCGCTTTGTTCCACGTGGAACAAGGCTGTATCACCCAGACCCACGACCATCGGGAGTGAAGGCATGAGCGAAGAAAATACGTACGACTCGACCAGCATCAAGGTGCTGAAAGGTTTGGATGCCGTACGCAAACGTCCCGGTATGTACATTGGCGACACCGATGATGGTAGCGGTCTGCACCACATGGTGTTCGAGGTGGTCGACAACTCCATCGACGAAGCCCTCGCCGGCCATTGCGACGAAATCAGCATCATCATCCACCCGGATGAGTCCATCACCGTACGCGACAACGGTCGCGGCATTCCGGTAGACGTGCACAAGGAAGAAGGCGTTTCCGCGGCCGAGGTCATCATGACCGTGCTGCACGCCGGCGGTAAGTTCGACGACAACTCCTATAAAGTCTCCGGCGGTTTGCACGGCGTGGGTGTGTCGGTCGTGAATGCCCTCTCCGAATTGCTGGTGCTGACCGTGCGTCGCAGCGGCAAGATCTGGGAACAGACCTACGTCCACGGTGTGCCACAGGAACCGATGCGAACCGTCGGCGACAGCGAAACCACCGGTACCGAGATTCACTTCAAGGCCTCCGCCGAAACCTTCAAGAACATCCACTTCAGCTGGGACATCCTGGCCAAGCGGATTCGTGAACTGTCCTTCCTCAACTCCGGTGTCGGCATCGTCCTCAAGGACGAGCGCAGCGGCAAGGAAGAGCTGTTCAAGTACGAAGGTGGCCTGCGGGCGTTCGTTGAATACCTGAACACCAACAAGACCCCGGTCAACCAGGTGTTCCACTTCAACGTCCAGCGTGAAGACGGCATCGGCGTGGAAATCGCCCTGCAGTGGAACGACAGCTTCAACGAGAACCTGTTGTGCTTCACCAACAACATTCCGCAGCGCGATGGCGGTACTCACCTGGTGGGTTTCCGTTCCGCACTGACGCGTAACCTGAACACCTACATCGAAGCGGAAGGCCTGGCGAAGAAGCACAAGGTCGCTACCACCGGTGACGATGCCCGCGAAGGCCTGACCGCGATCATTTCGGTCAAGGTACCGGATCCGAAGTTCAGCTCCCAGACCAAGGACAAGCTGGTCTCTTCCGAAGTGAAGACCGCGGTCGAGCAGGAAATGGGCAAGTACTTCTCGGACTTCCTGCTGGAAAACCCGAACGAAGCCAAGCTGGTGGTCGGCAAGATGATCGATGCCGCCCGTGCCCGTGAAGCGGCGCGTAAAGCCCGTGAGATGACCCGTCGTAAAGGTGCGCTGGATATTGCCGGCCTGCCGGGCAAACTGGCGGACTGCCAGGAAAAAGACCCTGCCCTTTCCGAACTCTACCTGGTGGAAGGTGACTCTGCTGGCGGTTCCGCCAAGCAGGGTCGTAACCGTCGCACCCAGGCGATCCTGCCGTTGAAGGGCAAGATCCTCAACGTGGAAAAAGCCCGTTTCGACAAGATGATCTCGTCCCAGGAAGTGGGCACGCTGATCACCGCGTTGGGTTGCGGTATCGGCCGCGACGAGTACAACATCGAGAAGCTGCGTTACCACAACATCATCATCATGACCGATGCTGACGTCGACGGTTCGCACATCCGTACCCTGCTGCTGACCTTCTTCTTCCGTCAGCTGCCGGAGCTGATCGAGCGTGGCTACATCTACATCGCCCAGCCGCCGTTGTACAAGGTGAAGAAAGGCAAGCAAGAGCAATACATCAAAGACGACGACGCCATGGAAGAGTACATGACGCAGTCGGCCCTGGAAGATGCGAGCCTGCACCTGAACGAAGACGCACCGGGTATTTCCGGTGAGGCGCTGGAACGTCTGGTGAATGACTTCCGCATGGTGATGAAGACCCTCAAGCGTCTGTCGCGCCTGTACCCACAGGAACTGACCGAGCACTTCATCTACCTGCCGGCGGTGAGCCTGGAGCAACTGGGCGATCACGCCGCGATGCAGGATTGGCTGGCCAAGTATGAAGTGCGCCTGCGTCTGAACGAGAAGTCCGGCCTGGTCTACAAAGCCAGCCTGCGTGAAGACCGTGAACGTAACGTCTGGCTGCCGGAGGTCGAACTGATCTCCCACGGCCTGTCCAACTACGTCACCTTCAACCGCGACTTCTTCGGCAGCAACGACTACAAGACCGTTGTGACCCTGGGTGCGCAGTTGAGCACCTTGCTCGATGACGGCGCCTACATCCAGCGTGGCGAACGCAAGAAAGCCGTGACCGAGTTCAAGGAAGCCCTGGACTGGTTGATGGCCGAAAGCACCAAGCGCCACACCATCCAGCGATACAAAGGGCTGGGTGAGATGAACCCGGACCAGTTGTGGGAAACCACCATGGACCCAGCGGTTCGCCGGATGCTGAAAGTGACGATCGAAGACGCCGTCGGTGCGGACCAGATCTTCAACACGCTGATGGGTGATGCGGTAGAGCCACGTCGTGACTTTATCGAGAGCAATGCGTTGGCGGTGTCGAACCTGGATTTCTGATCGGGTGTCGAGAAATTGAAAAAGGCCAATGCTTAGCATTGGCCTTTTTTTTTGGTTTGGTAAAGCATTTCGGGATCAGGTTGCAGGAAATCGTTGCCGTGCCATCGGCTGAAAATGCGCCGAAATTAGAGATTGGCAGTCTGCTCATGCAACGGGCCGACTTTCTGCCGACGCTGTCTACCCTGCGCACCAAGACTCCGTTGTTATTTTTATCGGGATTTCAAGCGTAAAGGTCGCCCCCTTACCCACCCCCTCGCTACGCACGGTCAAACTACCGCCCATTTCATGTGCGGCCATCACGCAGCTATGCAGGCCAAAGCCGTGGCCGTCTTTGCGAGTGGTGAATCCATGGGAAAAGATACGTATCAGGTTTTCCGCTGCAATGCCCTCGCCGTTGTCCACGACCTGGATCTGAACGCTTTTTCCTGGCTCCCAATGCACGCGCAAGATGATCTGGTGTTGCCGTCCGGGTACTCCGCTCATTGCATGCTTGGCGTTGTTGATGAGGTTGATCAGTATTTCCAGCACCCGACGCTTGTCCAGCGACAGCACGGGCACTTCGGCCAACTCCCTCAGCACCGTCACCTCATGCGGAGGGGCGCTTATCTTCAGCGCTTCCTCAAACAGATCCTTTAGCTGTACCGGCTCGAGCAAACTGGACGCTCCGGCGTAGGCCTGTTGGGCCGCGACGATACCCTTGATATGGTTGATACCTTTGGTGAGCTGATCCAGCTCTTCGATAATCGCCTCTCGCTCCGCTGTGATGGCCTCCGCCAGCCTGAGCAGATAGTCGGGCAGCATCTTTCCTTTCTGGTCACCGGTAAGAAAGTCGCTCAAATCGTCGACGTGTTCGCTCATCAGATGAGCCACCTTGCCCAGCCCCTGGGCTTTGGAGCCGCGCACCCGGCTGCTGACCAGTTCCGCCGATATATTCACACTGTTGAGGACATTACCGATGTTATGCAGCACGTTGGTGGCGATTTCTGCCATGCCTGCCTGACGGGCCGTGGAAACCAGTTTGGCCTGGGTGTTTCTCAATTCGTCATTGACCTTGGCCAGCTGTTGCGGGCTCGGGATCAGCAGTGCCACAGGGATCAGTTTGATCAGGAGTATGGCGGTGATACAGGAGGCGACCGCGGTAATGGCTTTGATCAGGGCCGAGAGCCAGTAGCTGGGATGCCATATGGTCCATATCTCCATTACATGGGTGCTGCCACACGCGAGGATAAATACCCCAAAGGCAGCGAACATCCAGTCAAACGGGATATCACGCCTTTTCCGGATAAAGTAGACAAGGGTGATCGGGATCGTCATATAGGCAAACGCAATCAGGGTGTCCGAAATAATATTCGTCCACGGCAGTTCAGGTATCCATAAATAGCAGTGCCCATGGGGCATGAATCCGTCGGAACGCAATAAGTTGGTCAGGTAATCCATTACGGTTCTCCCATCTCGTCATGTACTGCGTCCGTGAATCTGGAGCGTGGCCTTCGGATCCTGCATCACATGAAATGTAGTCGAGATATCAATTCTGTCCGTGATAGCCACCCGGTTGCGCGTTGGTGATGTGCCTCTCTTCACGATTTAAAGCAAATTTCCTCTTTTGTATTCAGCAAGCCCGTCTACACTCTAGGGTCTGTGCTGGTAGATGGCATTGTGCCTTATCCCGAAATTGGACGTTTTACCACTATCCGACGACTGACCCTGTGCCATGCTCAAGCAGGTCCGGGTCATGGCGGATAATCTTGTTGTTCAGTGGAGCTTTGTTCAACTGAGTCAGGGAGGAACCCCATGTCGTCATCCGACAATCTGCAGACTTTGCGGCCTATCCCCCAGGCCGGCGCTTTCTTTTGGATGCCCCTGGTCCCCGCTGCCTGTGCTGTGTGCGTGCTGCTGCTGAGCGACTGGCGTCCCGCCAACCTGGCCTGGTCGGCCGGCTTGTTGCTGGTGGGCGGTTTCGTTGGATTCCTGAGCCAGCGCCACTACCGGCAATTATCGGCCCGGATGTTGAGTGACACCCAAGCCGCCCAGACCACCACCGACACGGCACCCACCGGTGGCCTGGAGGCGGTCTGCCTCGAAGCCATTCCCATCTGGTCCCGGCAAATCGAAAGCTCACGCACCGAGACCGAAACCGCCATCATTGAACTGACCAGCCGTTTCAGCGCCATTGCCGAACATCTGCAACAGACCGTTGATAACTCCCAGGCGACGGCGGGCGATCTGGCCGACCACAACCAGGGCAGTGCATTGGAGGTCCTGGCCCAGAGCGATGCCGAGTTGCTGCATGTGATCGAGTCGCTCAAAACCATTCAGAAAAGTCGCGACGAGATGCTGGTACAGGTCCGCAACCTCACCGGCTACACCGGCGAACTGCGGGCCATGGCCGGTGAAGTGGCGGCCATCGCCCAGCAGACCAACCTGCTGGCGCTCAACGCCGCCATTGAAGCCGCCCGCGCCGGGGAAGCCGGGCGTGGCTTTGCCGTGGTGGCCGATGCGGTGCGGACCCTATCCAGCCAATCCAGCGAAACCGGGCAGAAAATGTCCGCCAAGGTCGACATCATCAACGGCGCCATCACCCAACTGGTGGAGGCCGCGGCCAGCAGTACCGATCACGACAAGGATTCGGTGGCCGAGTCGGAAGCCAGCATCCAGGGCGTCCTGGAACGCTTCAAGAGCATCACCGGCCAACTCTCCGAATCCGCGGCCCTGCTGCAACGCGAAGGCCTGGGGATTCGCGACGAGGTCACCGAAGTGCTGGTCAACCTGCAATTCCAGGACCGGGTCAGCCAGATCCTCGCCCAGGTCCGCAACAACATGGAAGCCCTGCTCCGTCACTTGCGCGAAGCCCAGGTGCCGGGTTCCACGGTGGTGGTCGATGCTCCCGCCTGGCTGGCGGAAATGGAGCTGACCTACGCCACCGATGAACAGCGGCGCAATCACCGCACGGGCAAGGTCAACGTCAATAAACCCACGAGTACCCAGGAAATCACCTTCTTTTAGGAGCCGGTCATGGCAAAAAATGTAATGGTGGTCGACGATTCAAGCAGTGTTCGTCAGGTAGTCAGCATCGCGCTCAAAAGCGCGGGATACGACGTAATCGAAGCCAGTGACGGCAAGGACGCCCTGGGCAAGCTGACCGGGCAGAAAATTCACCTGATCATCAGCGATGTGAACATGCCGAACATGGACGGCATCACCTTCGTCAAGGAGGTGAAAAAGCTGCCCAGCTACAAATTCACCCCGATCATCATGCTCACCACCGAATCCCAGGAAAGCAAGAAGCAGGAGGGACAGGCTGCGGGGGCACGGGCCTGGGTGGTCAAGCCGTTCCAGCCGGCGCAGATGCTCGCCGCCGTATCCAAGCTGATCCTGCCCTGAGCCCGGGCACTACCAGGACCGGGCAAACAGGGAGATTCGCGTATGCCGATCATTTGCCAAGCAGATACTTCGACTCCACACCTGGGGATCGAAGGCGAGATGACCATCTATACCGCCGCAGAACTCTATGGGGAACTGGCGCCATTCCTGACGCTGGGCAGCCCCCTGGAGATCGACCTCTCGCAGGTCACTGAAATCGATGGCGCGGGCCTGCAACTGTTGATGCTCGCCAAGCGTGAAACCTTGCGTACGGGCGTTGCGCTGCAACTGAGCGGACACAGCCCGGCAGTGCTTGAGGTATTCGAACTCTGCGACCTGGGCGGGACGCTGGGGCAGCCGTGATCCAGGGCTACAAGCTTCCGCGGTTCTCTGACCCCGGGGCGATAAAAAGGACTCTATCGTGACGATCAATCTCGACCAGGCACAGCAGACTTTCATCGTCGAAGCACGCGAGCTGCTTCAGGACATGGAGTCATCGTTGTTGCAGCTGGAGTCCGAACCCGATGACAACGATGCCATCGGCGCGATCTTCCGTGCGGCGCATACCATCAAGGGGTCCGCCGGACTGTTCGGCTTGAGCCCCATCGTCGGGTTTACCCATATCGTCGAAGACGTGCTCGATCGCTTGCGCGACGGGGCCATCCAGGTCGATGGCGAGTTGATCGCCCTGCTGCTCAGAAGTGCCGACCATATGCTGGAGCTGGTTGAGGTCGTGGCCGGCGCGGGTGAGGCGATGAGCGACAGCGCCCAGGAGCGTGAGGTGGCGCTGCGCCAGGGATTGCAGAAGTACCAGGCCGTCCGGGCGGCGTCTGTGGTGCCGGCATTGATCGATATCCCGGTGGCCCAGCCGGTACCCGGCCAGGACTCGGTCAGCTCCGGCTATTGGCACATTTCCCTGCGTTTCGGCGCGGATGTGTTTCGCAATGGCATGGACCCGCTGTCCTTTCTTCGCTACCTGAATACCCTGGGCGAGATCGTCCATATCGTCACTCTCGCCGATACCCTGCCCGCCCTGGAGCTGTTCGATGCCGAGAGCTGTCACCTGGGCTTCGAGATCGACCTTGATTCCGATGCCAGCCGTGAAACCATCGCCGAGGCCTTCGATTTCGTGCGTGACGACTGCCAGATCCATATCCTGGCGCCCCACAGTCGAATGGAAGAGTACCTGCGACTTATCAACGCACTGCCTGAAGAACCGGCTCGACTGGGGGAAATCCTGACCCGATGTGGCGCACTGACGACCAAGGAACTGGAAGACGGTTTGCGCGCCCAGCGCGAGCATGCCGAGGCGGCCGGGACAGCGGCCATGCCACTGGGGGAAATCCTGATTGAACAACGGGTGGTCGAACCGGCCGTGGTGCAGTCCGCACTGGAAAAACAGGGCCGGCAGCGCGAGCAGCCCCCCCAGGCTACGGTGGTCGAGGCTCGCTTTGTCCGGGTCAATGCCGACAAGCTGGACGAGCTGATCAATCTGGTGGGCGAACTGGTCATCGCCAGCGCCGGGGCCAACCTGTTGGCGCGCGGCAGCTCGAACGGGCCGTTGCAGGAATCCACTTCGGTGGTGTCGGGACTGGTGGAGGAAATCCTCGACGGCGCGTTGCACCTGCGGATGATCCCCATCGGCGACACCTTCAACCGTTTCCGCCGAGTGGTCCGGGATGTCAGCCAGGAACTGGGCAAGGACATCGAACTGCTGATCAGCGGTGCCGATACCGAGCTGGACAAGACCGTGGTGGAAAAAATCGGCGATCCGCTGATGCACCTGCTGCGTAATGCGATGGATCACGGCATCGAATCCCCGTCGCTGCGCGAGGCCGCCGGCAAGCCCGCCAAGGGCCGGTTGCAGCTCAACGCCTTTCACGATTCGGGCAGCATTGTCCTGGAAATCGCCGACGACGGCGCCGGGCTGAACCGCGACCGGATTCTGCAAAAAGCCGTCGAGCGCGGCCTGGTCCCTGTCGGGGCGAACCTGACGGACCAGGAAATCTACAATCTGATTTTCGAAGCAGGGTTTTCCACCGCCGAAGCGGTGACCAACCTGTCCGGGCGCGGCGTGGGCATGGATGTGGTCAAGCGCAACATCACCCTCTTGCGTGGCACGGTGGATCTGGATAGCCAACCCGGAAAAGGCACGGTCATTCGTATCCGCCTGCCGCTGACCCTGGCGATCATCAACGGATTCCTCGTGGGCATCGGCCAGATCCACTACGTGGTGCCGCTGGAAATGGTCCAGGAGTGCATCGAGTTGAGTGCCGGGCAGCGTCAGAATCTGGCGGGTAACAACTACCTGGACCTGCGCGGGGAAGTCCTGCCGCTGGTGCGCTTACGCGACCACTTCGATCATGCCGGGCTCAGTCTTCGCCGCGAGAACGTGGTGGTGGTCCGTTGTGCCGAGCAAAAGGCCGGACTGGTGGTCGATGAGCTGCTGGGGGAATTCCAGACCGTCATCAAACCCCTCGGCAAGCTGTTCAATGCACTGCGTGGCATCAGTGGCTCCACCATTCTGGGCAGCGGCGAGGTCGCTCTGATTCTCGATGTTCCGGCGTTGCTGGGGGAGCTGGTCCAGCGTGAAACCCGGCAAGCCGCTGCTTATTCCTTGACCGATAGCAAATCTGGCAACTCAGCCAACCACACCGCACATGGAGGGGCCCTTCAATGAAATGGTTCTACGATCTGAGAATAGCAACCAAGCTCATCGCTTCGTTTCTGCTGGTGTTGGTCCTGATGGCGCTGATGGGAGCATTTGCTGTCATTCAACTGGGCCAGGTCAACCAGACCGCCACCGACATGCGCGACAACTGGCTGCCCTCCGTGCGCCTGTCCTCGGGCATTCGGTTTTTTGTCGCCAACTATCGGATCAAGGAGATTCGTTATCTGCTGGCCGAAGATTCGACGGAGCGAGCTCAGTATGAACAAGAGACTACCGATGCCCGCAAGGAGGTCGACACCCGCATTGTCCGCTATGAGAAGGACGGCCTGATTTCCGGCCCCGCGGAACAAGCGCTGTTCGATACGTTCAAGAACGACTGGGAGACCTACCTGGCCAGCAGTAAGAAGATGCTCGCCGAGTCCCGGCAGGAGGGTGGGCGCGAGCAAGCCATGGCTGTTCTCAGGGGGGACTCGAAGCGAACCTTCGAATTGATATCCGCCGATCTGCTGAAAATAATCGAACTCAACGACACCGGGGCGACGGCCGCCAATCAACGGGGTAACGAGATCTACGCCAACGGACGGATGTCGATCATGGCCGCGGTGATCGTGGCCTTGCTCATTGGCATTGCCCTGGCGTTGTTCATTTCGCGGATCATTGCCACCCCGCTAAAAGCCGCTGCCGGTGTTGCCGGCCAGTTGGCCGAGGGTAATCTGGCGGTAACCATTGCATCGGGTTCCAAGGACGAGACCGGTCAGGTGCTTACGGCGATGCAGACCATGGTCGGCAAGCTCTCGCAGATTATCGGCGAAGTGCGCACCGCCGCCGACAACCTGGCCAGCGCGTCCGAGGAAGTCAGCGCCACCGCGCAGTCCATGAGCCAGGCCACCAGCGAGCAGGCGGCCAGTGTCGAGGAGACCAGTGCCTCCGTCGAGCAGATGAGCGCCAGCATCAACCAGAACACCGAGAACGCCAAGGTTACCGACGGCATGGCGAGCAAGGCGGCCAAGGAAGCCACCGATGGCGGCGACTCCGTGCAGCAGACCGTCCAGGCGATGAAGAAAATCGCCCAGCGCATCAGCATCATCGACGACATTGCCTACCAGACCAACCTGCTGGCCTTGAACGCGGCCATTGAAGCGGCGCGGGCGGGAGAACATGGCAAGGGCTTCGCGGTGGTGGCGGCGGAAGTACGCAAATTGGCCGAACGCAGCCAGGTGGCCGCGCAGGAGATCGGCGAGCTGTCCACCAGCAGTGTCGAAATGGCCGAACGGGCCGGGCATTTGTTGAACGAGATGGTGCCGTCGATCAACAAGACCTCCGATCTGGTCCAGGAAATTACCGCCGCCTCCGAAGAACAGGCTGCCGGCGTGGCGCAGATCAATACCGCGATGAACCAGCTCAACCAGGTCACTCAGCAAAATGCGTCAAGCAGCGAAGAGCTGGCCGCCACGGCCGAAGAGATGAGCAGCCAGGCTGAACAGTTGCAGCAGGCGATGAGCTTTTTCACGCTGGAGGCGGCCAATGCGAGCGTGAACGTGGCGCAAGGCAAATCGCGCGCGGCCGGTGGCATGGCGCGATCGGTCGTACGGGCACCGCAACCGGCCCTGCACAAGAGTTTCGCCCAGGCCGTCGGCCCCGACGAAAGCGAGTTCACCCGGTTCTGAGCGACGCCTGGACGCGGACCCTTTTCATGCAGGAGAGCAACATGGGTGCATTAATGACTACCCGCCAGGCGGTGGCGGTGCCAACGCAGGAGGCGCAGTACCTGACGTTCCTGCTGGCCGGCGAGATGTTCGCCATCGGCATCCTGGGAATCAAGGAAATCATCGAGTACGGCCATGTCACGCCAGTGCCGATGATGCCCGCCTTCGTCCGTGGCGTGATCAACCTGCGCGGTGCCGTGGTGCCGGTGGTGGACCTGGGCGCGCGCTTCGGGCAGCAGTGTTCGAGCGTGACCCGGCGCAGTTGCGTGGTGATTATCGAAGCCAGCGATGATGACGGTCGGGCCCAGGATATCGGCTTGCTGGTCGACACAGTGTCCGAGGTGCTGGAAATTCCGGCGGCCGAGGTCGAACCGCCGCCGAGCTTCGGTGCGCGCATTCGCGCCGATTTCATCAGTGGCATGGCCAAGGTCGAAGGCAAGTTCGTCATCGTCCTGGACGTTGACCGGGTGTTGTCGGTGGATGAGATGTCGCAGTTGGCGGAGGCCGGTGGTAGCCACATACACCCGGTGCCGTGAGTGGTGAAGAAGGAGCGTCAGGTTGAACGGCATCAAGCTCGAGGATCGCGAATTCACCCAGTTCCAGACCTGGCTCTACGGGGCGGCGGGCATCAGCTTGTCGGCCGCGAAAAAGGCCCTGGTCGCCGGGCGTCTGTTCAAGCGCCTCAAGCATCACGAACTGGACAGTTATGATGCCTATTTCAAACTGATCATGGGCAAGGAGAACGCTGGTGAGCTGCAGGTGGCCCTCGACCTGTTGACCACCAACGAGACCTACTTCTTCCGCGAACCCAAGCACTTCGACTTCCTGCGCCAACAGGTATTGCCCCGCGCCGCGCCGGGAAAGACCTTCCGGGTGTGGAGCGCGGCCAGCTCCTCGGGCGAAGAACCCTACAGCCTGGCCATGACCCTGGCCGAGGGCCTGGGCAGTACGCCGTGGGAGGTGATCGGCTCGGATATCAGCACCCAGGTATTGGCCAAGGCCCGCAGCGGGCACTATCCGATGGAGCGGGCGAGCAACCTGCCGTCCGCGTTGCTGAGCCGTTATTGCCTCAAGGGCGTTGGTCAGCAGAGCGGCACCTTCCTGATCGACAAGAGCCTGCGTCAGCGGGTGAGCTTTATCCAGGTCAATCTGAACGACACCCTGCCGCAACTGGGGGAGTTCGAGGTCATTTTCCTGCGTAACGTAATGATCTACTTCGATCAGGAGACCAAGCGCAAAGTGGTCAACCGTCTCTTGCCGTTTCTGCGGCGTGGCGGTTATTTCATCATCAGCCACTCGGAAAGCCTGCACGGCGTCAGCGACGCGTTCAAGCTGGTGGCTCCTTCCATCTATCAAAAGCCATGAAGACCGCTATCGCCATGGACGTCGAAGAAATCTACCTGGCTCCCGGAAGCCTGTGCTTTCGCAACAGCCCTACCCGTATCCATACCCTGTTGGGCTCTTGTGTCTCGATGATTGTCTGGCATCCGGTGCGCAAGCTCGGCGGGATATCCCATTGTCTGCTGCCCGGTCGCCAGCAGCGCGGCGAGGCCCTGGACGGCAGTTATGTCGACGAAGCCTTTGAATGGTTGATGCTGCACATTCAGGGCTACCGGAGTGAGGCCCGGGAGTATCAACTGAAGTTGTTTGGTGGCGGTGAGATGTTTCCCCACCAGTCACGCGATCATGCCGCCGGTGATATCGCCGGTCTGAACTGCGCGGCCGTCACCCAAATCGCCGAGCGTCTGCACTTGTCACCCAGCGCCATGGACCTGGGGGGAACCGGGCACCGCAACCTGGTCTTCGACACTTGGAGCGGTGCTGTCTGGGTTCGGCATCTCTCTTTGCAAACGGTGGAAGGCAGTCATGAAAAAAATAAGCGTATTGCTGGTCGATGACTCCGCCGTGGTCCGTCAAGTGCTGATGGCGATCCTCGGCCAGGCACCGGATATCGAGGTGACGGTCGCCGCCGACCCGATCTTCGCCATGGATAAAATGGCCAAGGCCTGGCCGGACGTGATTGTGCTGGATGTGGAAATGCCCCGCATGGACGGCATCACCTTTCTGAAAAAGATCATGGCCGAGCGCCCCACCCCGGTGGTCATCTGCTCCTCGCTGACCGAACGCGGCGCCGAGACCACCTTGCAGGCGCTTGCGGCCGGGGCTGTGGATATCATCACCAAGCCACAAGGCGGCGTTAAGAACTTCCTGTTGGAGTCCGCCGCCCATCTGCTCGGCGCCGTTCGTGGCGCGGCCGGTGCCAATGTCAGGAACCTCGCCCCGCGCGCGGCGGCGCCACGACTTGAGGTGGCCAGCAAGCTGAGCGCCGATGCGATGTTGTCGGCGGCCGGCAGCCAGGCGATGGCCCAGACCACCGAGCGCATTGTCGCCATCGGCACGTCCACGGGTGGGACCCAGGCACTGGAGGCGCTGCTCACCGTGCTGCCCAGAGTCTGCCCGGGGATCGTCATCGTTCAGCATATGCCGGAGAAATTCACCGCCTCCTTTGCCCAGCGCCTCAACGGGCTGTCGCAGATTGAAGTCCGCGAGGCGCAGAACAACGATCGGGTCCTGCCCGGCCTGGCGCTGATCGCCCCGGGCGGCAAGCACATGATGCTGGTGCGTAACGGCGCCTACTACCATGTGCAGGTGGCGGACGGCCCGCTGGTCAATCGCCATCGGCCGTCGGTGGATGTGCTGTTTCGCTCGGTGGCCAAGTTCGCCGGGAAGAACGCCACCGGCATCATCATGACCGGCATGGGCGACGATGGTGCCCGTGGCCTCAAGGAAATGGCCGATGCCGGTGCCGCGACCGTGGCCCAGGACGAGGCCAGTTGCGTGGTGTTCGGCATGCCCAGGGAGGCCATCAAGCTGGGTGCCGCCAAACGTGTCCTGTCCTTGCAGGACATGCATCTGGCGGTGCTGGGCAAGTAGCCTGGGTTCACTCCGGTTCAAGCTCTGCTCCTGGGAATATTTCCCAATCAGCACATTTGCCATCCAGGCGCCTCAATCATTGCGCCAAGTCAGGAGTCATTCAGGACTCGGCTGTATGATGTTGCGCAATATTTAGTAATAGAATCTTTGATCCGTTTCCCCGGCCAGCCGCCTCCAGGATAAGACCATGTCCGACCCGCAGCCCTTGACTCCCCTGGAACCGGAAAAGTCTTCCGCCTCATTGGGCGAGCAAGCCCGCGCGATGGGCCTCAAAGCCAATCGTTTCGTTGCCCTCACGGGACTGCAAGGCAAAGGTCTGGCACTGGTGGTCGGGTTGCTGGCGTTTGTCTGGATCGTCGGTGGCATCTACAAGGTCCAGCCCGACGAGCAAGGTATCGTCCTGCGCTTCGGCAAATGGGTCGACACCACCGAGGCGGGTTTGCATTACCACCTGCCCTTCCCTATCGAAACGGTGTTGCTGCCCAAGGTCACCACGGTCAACCAGCTGCAATTGGGCCACGCTCCCGCGCTCGGCCTGAACGACAGCAGCCTGTCCCGCGACAAGCAGATGCTGACCGGCGACGAGAATATCGTCGAGGCCGATTGCGCGGTGTTCTGGCGGATCAAGGACGCCGGGCAGTTTCTGTTCAGCATGGACAAGCCCGAATTCGCCATCAAGCTGGCCGCCGAGAGTGCCCTGCGTGAAGTGATCGGGCGTACGCCGATCCAGGCGGCCCTGTCGGACAAGCGCCAGGAGATCGCCGAGGAAACCAAGACCTTGTTGCAAGGCTTGCTCGACGATGAAAAAGCCGGCGTGCTGATCACCCAGATCCAGTTGCAGCGCGTCGATCCGCCACCGGCGGTGATCGATGCGTTCAACGATGTGCAGCGGGCCCGGGCCGACCAGGAGCGCGCGCGCAACGAGGCCGAGTCCTACGCCAACGACATTCTTCCGCGGGCCAGGGGCGAAGCGTCCCATATCAACCAGGAAGCCGAGGCCTACAAGGCCCAGGCGGTCAATCTGGCCGAAGGCGACGCGAAAAGCTTCCTGGCGGTGTACGAAAGTTATGCACAGGCCAAGGAGGTGACCAGCTGGCGCCTGTATATGGAAAGCACCGATGAAGTGCTGAAAAAAGCCTCCAAGGTGATCATCGATACCTCCGGCAAAGGTGTCTCGGGCGTGGTGCCCTATATGCCGCTGTCGGAACAGGACAAGCGCCCGGCCAAGGAGCAGACCCGATGAAACCGCGGATTCGTATGGCCCTGGTGATCCTCGCGCTGGTTGTCCTGTGGACCCTCGGCGCCTCGCTGTATACCGTCGATGAAGCCCAGCAGGCCCTGGTGGTCCGGCTCGGCGCGCCGACCGCGCCGGTGCGTACGCCGGGGCTGAAACTCAAGGTGCCGTTGATCGACACCGTGATCTATTACGACACCCGCATCCTGACCCTGGCACCGCCTTCCGAGCAGGTGATCCTCGGTGACCAGAAACGCCTGGAGGTGGAAACCTATGCGCGTTATCGCATCGTCGACCCGCTGCGTTTCTATCAGGCCCTGCGTACGGTGGACCAGGCCAATGCGCAACTGGCCCAGTTGGTCAGCTCGTCGCTGCGCCGCGAGCTGGGGCAGGTGATGCTCAAGTCGCTGTTGTCCGCCGAGCGGCCGAAGATTGTCGAGCATATCCAGAGCGAGGTGGTGGAGAAGGCCAGGCCCCTGGGCATCGAGGTCACCGAAGTGCGTTTTCATCGCGCCGACCTGCCGTTCGAAACCAGCCAGGCGATCTATGACCGGATGAAGTCCGAGCGTCAGCGCGAGGCCAAGGAGCTTCGCGCCCAGGGCTTCGAGTGGGCGCAACAGATCCAGGCCAATGCCGAGCGGGAACGGGCGGTGCTGATCTCCGAGGCGCAACGGCAAAGCCGCATCACCCATGGTGAAGCCGATGCCCTGGCGAACCAGATCTCGTCCCAGGCGTTCAACAAGGACCCCGAGTTCTACAAGCTCTACCGCAGCCTGCAGACCTATCGGCAGTCCTTGTCCGAGTCCGCGCCGACGCTGGTGCTGTCACCGGATACGGCGTTCCTCAAGGATTTCAAAAGTGGCCCGCAGGTGAATAGCCGACCCTGACGCCCGCCGAGGGTCGATGAACGGAATTTTCGCCATCTACGGACGCACGCCATGAGCCGGGAACAGACATGATGCCAAGCATTTCAATCCGCTCGAGCCGGCTGCGCCTGATGGCCGCCGCCGTCGGTCCGGGGCTGGTGGTGATGCTGGCGGACACCGAGGCCGGCAGCGTGATCACCGCCGCGCAGAGCGGTGCGCAATGGGGCTATCGGCTGCTGTTGCTGCAGTTCCTCATTATTCCGTTGCTGTATACCGCCCAGGAACTCTCGATCCGCCTGGGGCTGGGAACGGGCAAGGGCTTCGGTGAACTGGTGCGCCTGCGGTTTGGTCGTGGCATTGCGTTGTTGTCCCTGGCAACGCTGGTGCTCAGTTGTTTCGGTGCCCTGGTCACCGAATTGAGCGGACTGGCCGGGGTCGGCGAGCTGTTCGGCGTACCGCTATGGGAAACCATCGGCGTGTTGGTGGTGCTGATTTTCGCGATGGTCTGTACCGGCTCCTACCAGGGTGTCGAACGTATTGCGATTTGCCTGGGCCTGTTCGGCGTGGCCTTTATCGCCGTGGCCTGGAACGCTCACCCCGATCCCCGGCAAATCGCGGCGCAGTGGTACCAGATGCCATTTCACGACAGTTCCTACCTTTACCTGGTGGCCGCCAACCTGGGTACCAGCGTCATGCCGTGGACGGTGTTCTACCAACAGTCGGCGCTGATCGACAAAGGCCTGGGCGCCCGGCACCTGAAAGCGGCGCGCATCGAAACCTTTCTCGGCGCGACCCTCTGCCAGATTCTCACGGCTGCCGTGGTGATTGCCGCAGCGGCGTGTTTCAACCGCTCCGACGCGTCCTTCACCTTGACCAGCGTGCCGCAACTGGCCGATGCCTTTACCGCTTCCCTGGGCCAGACAGTCGGGCGCGGGGTTTTTGCGATGGGGCTGGCCGGGGGCGCGCTGGTGGCCACCATCGTGGTTTGCCTGACCGTGGCCTGGGGCGTCGGCGAGGCCACTGGCCGACGGCATTCCCTGGAGCAGCGTCCCGCCGACGCCCCCTGGTTCTACGCGGCATTCGGTGCCATGTTGCTGGGGGCCGGGGTGCTGGTAGGTTCCGGGGTCAATCTGGTCGAACTGTCGATCTTCACCGGGGTGGTCAACGCATTGTTGCTGCCGGCGGTACTCGGCCTGCTCTATTGGCTGGCCCGTACGCAGTTGGCCGGCGCGTTCAGGTTACAGGGCTGGTATGCGCGGGTGGTGGGCCTGGTATTCGGATTTGCCTCCCTGGCAGGTCTGTTCTGTGGTGTAGGAGGTTTGTTGAATTGATGACGATGGTTGCGGGAGCGGCAAGATGATCGGCTTGGATACCGGTATGCAGGGGATCAACCTGACGTTGCAGGTGTTCCTGCTCGACCTGCTGCTGAGCGGCGATAATGCCGTGGTCATCGCCCTGGCCTGCCGCCACCTGCCGGCCCGGCAGATGCGCCAGGCGCTGTTCGCCGGGATGGGCGTGGCGGTCGGGTTGCGGATCCTGTTCACCTCGGTGATCAGCCTGTTGCTCAAGGTGCCTTGCCTGAAACTGGCAGGCATGGTCGCGCTGGTAGTCATTGCCATCAAGTTGTTGGTGGGGGAAGAAGACGCCGAACACTTGCCGCAGCGTTCGGGGTCGACGCTCTGGTCGGTGGTCGGGCTTATCGTCTTTGCCGACCTGACCATGAGCCTGGACAATGTGGTGGCCCTGGCCGCCGTCGCCCAGGACAACATCGGGATTCTGGTGCTGGGGTTGCTGCTGAGCATCCCGATGTTGATGTACGGCAGTTTGTTTGTGACCGGGTTGTTCAAGCGTTATCCCTGGTTGATCCCGGCGGGCGGTGCCTTGTTGGGCTGGGTGGCCGGGGATATCGGCATGTCCGACCCGCTGATCGCCGATTGGGTGGCGACCCAGGCACCGGGCCTGGTGTTGGCGATGCCGCTGGCCTGTGCGATTTTTGTGTTGGTGGAGAGCCGGATCATCCAGCGCAACCTGCGTTTGCTGCCCAGGCCCGAGCCGGTTTTGCGCCATGCCCGCATGGATGAGCCTGTGCTCGCCGAACCGATGGTGGCCAGCGTGGTTCGGGTGGTTGAAGCGCAGGAGGATATTTCCGGGGGGCGTGAGCCCCTGTCCGCCGAGTTGCTCCCTCCCGAGACGGTCCTGCCTGTGGATAACTCGCCTGTCGAGCCTGTGCCGGACGAACTGAGCCGCAAGCGCCGATGGTACTGGGTCGGGGCGTTGGCGGCGGTTCCGTTGCTGGGGTATATCGGTTATTCGGTGATCTATGTCGGCATCATCAAGAGCGGCTACATGCCGACGCCCAGGCTGTTGAGCAGCTACGAGTGTCCTGGTTTGAACGGGCCGTTCGTCTTCTTCTACCAGCATGGCAAGGACACCGTGCGTATCCACAGCAGCGCCGGTTCGCTTGATGGCGCCCTGATCAAGGGCCGGCTGGAGTGGATCAATTCAACCCGGGCCTCGTCGATGCTCGGCTTTACGCCGCCCCAGGAAATTACCAATGACGATGCCACCTCCATTCGTATCAATGGGGGGAGCTTTTCGCAAATGGTTTGTTTCAAAAAAGACTAGGTGATCGAGGTGGGCAGGAACTGAGAGTGTGTTCCACTTGAAGAAAAATCAGGGGAGCGATCACTCGATGTCAAATACTACCTTGCCCTCCAAAAAACTCCCTCTCTTTGAACGAGAAAGTAAGTCAGAGTTTGGTCTTGGGAAATTACCTACAGTGTCTGGGAAATATAGTGACTTTATCGTTTACGTTGACGAAAGCGGTGATCATGGAATGCAGAGGCTAGACGCAAATTATCCAATGTTGGTACTGGCTTTTTGCATATTTCATAAGCGATACTACTGCGAGACGGTAATTCCTGCCTTGCAAAAATTCAAATTCAACCACATGGGGCATGATTTAATTGGGCTTCATGAGTTGGAAATACGAAAAGAAAAAGGCGCTTTTTCCAGTTTGTTTGTCTCGCGACAACATAAAAACGAATTCCTCGACGAACTGACCAGCATCATTGATACGAGTAACTTCATATTGATCAGTTGCGTGGTTGATAAGATGAGGTTGCGCGAAAAGCAGGGTACTAGCCAGAACCCCTACCATCTGGCGCTGGGCTTCTGTCTGGAGACCCTTTACGAGCTTTTAGAGGAAAAGCGACAGACTGGCGTTTTAACGCACGTCATTTTTGAGCGTAGAGGGAAAAAGGAAGATAACGAATTAGAGTTGGAGTTTCGCCGTATGTGCGACGCCGCCAATAAGTTGAATATACAACTTCCCTTTGAAATAATTTTTGCAACCAAACAAGTTAATTCCACCGGCTTGCAATTGGCTGATCTTGTTGCCAGGCCGATTGGAATGAGCGTATTACGCGCAGGGCAAGAGAACCGAGCGTTCGATGTGCTCAAGCGAAAGTTCTACTGCAGTGGTGGCCGGGAGAACGCGGGAGCAGGGTTTGAAAATTGGGGGCTGAAGATTTTTCCTACTCTAGAAAGCGAAAAGCCCCGATGAAACTCACCGAGGCTACGACGCCGACCAGGATCCCCCAGTCCACTTGGCGCAAAGTCTAGGTTGGCAGCTCCTGACTGTCAATGATGCACAGTAGTTGGCCGAATACGCTTCTTATTGCGATAGCAACACACCCTGCTCACTCGCACACAATGCCAGCAGAAAATCCCACACCACCCGCAAGCGCACGGACTTGTGCAATTCCCGTCGGGTGCTGATCCAGTAGCTGCGCTGGATGGTCTCCTCCGGGAGCACGCGCACCAGCTGCGGGTCGCCCTTGGCCATATAGTTGGGTAATACCGCAATGCCCAGCCCGGCCCGCGCCGCCTGTTGCTGGGCTATGACGCTGGTGCTGCGAAAAATCACATTCGGTGTGCGGCAGAAGTTGTTGAGGAACAGCAGCTCCTCGCTGAACAGCAGGTCGTCGACATAGCCGATCCAGTTGTGCTGCGACAGATCATCCCGGTGCTGCAAGGTCGGCGCCCGGGCGAGGTAGTCCGGGCTGGCATACAGCGCCAGGCGGTAATCGGTCAGCTTGCGAGTGATCAACAGGTCGGCGTTGGGCCGGTCGAGGTGGATGCTGATTTCCGCTTCGCGGTTGAGGATGCTGACGAAACGCGGCACCGCCACCAGCTCCACCTCCAGCCCCGGATAACGTTCGTACAGGCTGCCCATGCGCGTGGTGAGAAACATGATGCCGATCCCTTCGGTCACCCCCAGGCGAATCTTGCCCAGGGGCGCGATGGCCTGGGTGATTTCCTCCTGGGCCAGCAAGGCCACGTTTTCCATGGCCTCGGCATGCTTGAGCAAGGCCTGGCCCGAGGGCGTCAGTTCGTAGCCCTGGGCGTGCTGGACAAACAGCGCGGTGCCCAGGCTCTGCTCGATGGTCTCGATATGCCGGGCCACGGTGCTGTGGGTGGTGTTCAGGCGCTTGGCCGCGGTCAGCAGACGTCCGCTGCGCTGCAGCTCGAGAAAAAAACGCAGGTCGTTCCAGTCGAACATGGGGCTTCCTTGTGAATCACGGGGTTCACGGCCTTGCTTGAAAACGCACAGTACTTGCGCAAAAACGAAGGTTTTCATCTCGAAACTAATCAATAACATGAAGGGAGACAAGAACAATAAAAAAGGCGAGGTTGCCTATGTCATCCGCCCACCTGCCCTATGACTACGTGATAGTCGGTGCCGGGCCCGCTGGCTGTGTGCTGGCCAATCGGCTGTCCGCCGACCCGCAGAAAAATGTCCTTCTGCTCGAAGCCGGCGGCCAGGATAACTACCCCTGGATTCATGTGCCGGTGGGGTATCTCTACTGCATCGGCAATCCCCGTACCGACTGGTGCTTCAAGACCGAAGCGCAACCCGGCCTGCAAGGTCGCAGCCTCGGCTACCCGCGCGGCAAGGTGCTGGGCGGCAGCTCGTCGATCAATGGCATGATCTATATGCGTGGCCAGGCCGGCGACTATGATCGCTGGGCCGCGCAAGGTAATCCGGGCTGGGCCTGGAACGATGTCCTGCCGTTGTTCAAGCGCAGCGAAAACCATTTTGGCGGTGCCAGCGAATTCCACAGCGACCAGGGCGAGTGGCGGGTCGAACAGCAGCGCTATTCCTGGCCGATCCTCGATGCCTTCCGCGATGCCGCCGCAGAAAACGGCATTGCCAGCGTCAGCGATTTCAACGCGGGCGATAATCAGGGCTGTGGATACTTTCAGGTCAACCAGCGTTCCGGTGTGCGCTGGAATTCGTCGAAAGCTTTTTTGCGGCCAATCCTCAAGCGTCCCAACCTGACGATCCTGACCGGTGTCCAGGTTGACCGGGTGAACCTGGAAAACGGCCGCGCCAGCGCCGTCGTCGCGCGCTGGCAGGGTGAGGAACATGTGTTCAATGTTCGGCGCGAGATTGTCCTGTGCGCCGGTTCGGTCGGTTCTCCCGGCATTCTCCAGCGTTCGGGCATCGGCCCGCGGCCCTTGCTGGAAAACCTCGGCATCGCAGTGCGCCACGAACTGCCGGGGGTCGGCGGCAATCTGCAGGATCATCTGCAACTGCGCCTGATCTACAAACTCAGCAATGCCCGCACCCTCAACCAGGTCGCCAATAGCCTGTGGGGCAAAGTCGGCATGGGCCTGCGTTATCTCTACGACCGCAGTGGTCCGTTGGCCATGGCCCCGAGCCAGTTGGGGGCGTTCGTGAAGTCCTCGCCGGAACAGGCCTCGGCCAATTTGCAGTACCACGTGCAGCCCTTGTCGCTGGAGCGCTTCGGCGAGCCGCTGCATCGGTTCCCGGCCTTTACCGCTTCGGTATGCAACCTGCGCCCCTTGAGCCGGGGGCGGATCGATATTCGTTCGGCTGATCCCGATGTGGCGCCCTTGATCGATCCGAATTACCTGAGCGATCCCGAGGATCTGAAAGTCGCGGCCGAGGCGATCCGGCTGACCCGGCGCATTGTCGACTCCCCTGCCCTGCGACGCTTCAAACCCGAGGAATACCTGCCCGGGGCGGCGCTGCAAACCGAAGAACAGTTGCATGAGGCGGCCGCGCGGATCGGTACGACGATCTTTCACCCGGTGGGCACCTGCCGGATGGGCAATGGCGCGCTGGATGTGGTGGATGCTCGGCTGCGGGTGCACGGCGTGCCGGGGTTGCGGGTTGCCGATGCGTCGATCATGCCGAACATCGTCTCCGGCAATACCTGTTCGCCGACGGTGATGATTGCCGAGAAGGCGGCGCAGATGATTCTGGCGGATGTCTCGGCCATTTCTGATATTCAGGCAGCGCAGATCCCGGCGGGCACCTAGCATCCATACAGCAAAAAGCGGATTCCGGTGGCGGTCAGCCGGAATCCACAGTGGAACAACAACAATAATCACTGTGGCCCCCAGGGCCGAGGACATGGCAAATGTCGGACTACATCGAGCAACAGCCCGTGCGCGTTATCGCGAACACCGGCCGGGAAGAACGAAAGATCATTTTTGCGTCATCCCTCGGGACGGTTTTCGAGTGGTATGACTTTTTTCTCTATGGCGCCCTGGCGGCGGTGATCAGCAAGCAGTTCTTTGCAGGGGTCAACGACACCACGGCGTTTATCTTCGCCCTCATGGCCTTTGCCGCGGGCTTCCTGGTCCGGCCTTTCGGTGCCCTGGTATTCGGGCGCCTGGGGGATATGATCGGGCGCAAATACACCTTCCTCATGACCATCATCCTGATGGGCCTTTCCACCTTTGCCGTCGGCCTGTTGCCGACCTACACCAGCATCGGTATCGCCGCGCCGATCATCCTGGTCCTGCTGCGCATGCTCCAGGGCCTGGCGCTCGGCGGTGAATACGGCGGCGCCGCGACTTACGTGGCCGAGCACGCACCGACCGGCAAACGCGGTTCGTATACCGGCTGGATTCAATCCACCGCGACCCTGGGCCTGCTGCTGTCCCTGCTGGTGGTGCTCGCCAGCCGTTATATCAGCGGCGATCAGTTCGAAGTCTGGGGCTGGCGCCTGCCGTTCCTGCTGTCGATCTTCCTGCTGGCGATTTCCACCTGGATCCGCCTGAGCATGCACGAGTCGCCGGCCTTCGTGAAAATGAAGGCCCAGGGCAAGGTCAGCCGCTCGCCGATCCGTGAATCCTTCGGCTCCTGGCAGAACCTGAAGATCGTCCTGACCGCCCTCTTCAGCATCAACGCCGGGCAGGCGGTGACCTTCTACACCGCGCAGTTCTACGTGCTGTTCTTCATGACCCAGATGCTCAAGATGGACCCGACCCAGGCCAATACCCTGCTGATCATCAGCGTGGTGATCGGTGCGCCGTTCTTTGTGCTGTTCGGCTGGCTGTCGGACAAGATCGGTCGCAAGCCGATCCTGATGTTCGGCCTGTTGCTGGCGACCGTGTGTTATTTCCCGCTGTTCAAAGCCTTGAGCCATTACGCCAATCCTCAGATCGACGCGGCCAGCCGCCAGGCACCGATCGTGGTGCTGGCCGATCCGGCGAGCTGCACCTTCCAGTTCGACCCGGTGGGCAAGGCGCGTTTCGACAGCCCGTGCGACAAGGTCAAGACCTTCCTGGTCAAGCAGGGCTTGCCCTACAGCTCGCAAGCCGCGGCACCGGGGACGAATGTGACGGTCTCGGTGGGAGAACAGAAGATCAGCGGGTACGACGAAGCGGCGATGCGTTCGGCAATCACCACGGCGGGTTATCCGGCCAAGGCCGATAGCGCGTCAGTGAATGAGCCGATGGTGGTGCTGCTGATCGTCTTGCTGATTCTGATTGCCACCATGACCTATGGCCCGCTGGCGGCGGTGATGGTCGAGCTATTCCCGACGCGCATCCGCTACACCTCCATGTCGCTGCCCTACCATATCGGCAACGGCTGGTTCGGCGGGTTCCTGCCCACGGTGTCCTTTGCGCTGGTGGTCTACACCGGGGATATCTTCTATGGCCTGTGGTACCCGGTGCTGGTCACCGGAGTCAGCCTGGTGGTGGGGTTGTTCTGCCTGAAGGAAACCAAGGGCGTGGATCTGGACAAGGTCTGAGGTTGCCGACGACTTTGCAGACACCACGAAACCTGTAGGAGCAGGGCTTGCCCGCGAAGCTTTTAGCGTCCTTGCGGGCCCCTTCGCTGGCAAGCCAGGCTCCTACAGGGTTGTGGCGATCTCAAAGGCCTCTTCGTCGCTAATCGAGCGTCGAGCGGTGGACCCTATTTCAGTTTGAAAAACCGGCATCAAAGCCGGTTTTTTTATCGCCCAAAAAAACTTATGCACGATTTACAACAGAAAGTCATACAGAGAAATAAGCAATAAAATCATATACTTACATCGTATTTCTGAAAGAAATCAAAATCTTGTGCACAAGTTATCCACAATCCCATCAAATGGCGACAGGCGTCTCTACCGCCGGCGCCGGCGGCAATGAGCCCATGTCCCGCTGGGTCTGCTCGTTCCAGGCCTGGACCCGGTCATTGAGCTCGGCAATCGCCCGTGGCCCGCTGCCCTCGGCCATCATCGGCTTGCCGATCACCACCGTGATGGTGCCGGGTTTCTTCAGCCAGCCGGTCTTCGGCCAGAACTTGCCGGCGTTGTGGGCAATCGGCAGCACCGGCAGATCGGCGTTTACCGCCAGTGCCGTACCGCCCCGGGAGAACTTGCCGACCGTTCCGAACGGCACACGGGTGCCTTCCGGGAAGATCAGCACCCAGACATTGTCCTTGAGCAACTCGTCGCCCTTTTTCGCCACATGCTTGAGCGCTGCCTTCGGGTTGTCCCGGTCAATGGCGATCGGCCGCAGCATGGCCATGGCCCAGCCGAAGAACGGCACATACAGCAACTCACGCTTGAGCACCTGGCTCAATGGCGAGAAATAGGCCGAGAGGAAGAAGGTTTCCCAGGTGCTCTGGTGATTCGACAGAATCACGCAAGGGCGCTCGGGCACATTCTCCGCACCTTTGATATCGACCGTGATGCCGAGGAAGACCTTGGTCAGCCACAGGGCACAACGGCACCAGTACACATTGATAAAGCGATAACGTGCCTTGAACGGCAGGAACGGCGCGATAAAAAAGCTCAGGGAGCACCACAACAGCGAACTGGTGCCCAGCAGCAGGTAAAAGAAAAAGGTTCTGATGGCCTGCAGGATCGACATAGCGGCATTTACCGTTGCGGGCATTGCCCGCCTATAAAAAGCGCTTCCCGAACAGTCCTTGGTCAGGAGGTCAGAAGAGCTTCAGTTGTGGATAAGTTCTGCGGCAACCGCCGCCAGATCGTCAAAAACCAGGGTGCCCACCGGCAGGGTTTTACCCAGTGTCTTTTCGCCTTTACCGGTTTTTACCAAAACAGGCTGACAGTCGACGGCCCGCGCCGCCTCCAAGTCACCGAGGGTGTCGCCGACAAACCATAGACTAGCCAACGACACCCCGTAATGCTCGGCGATGGTACGCAACATGCCGGGCTTGGGTTTGCGACAGGCGCAACCCTCATCCGGCCCGTGCGGGCAATACACCACCAGCCCGAGTTCACCCCCCTGTTGCGCCACCAACGAACGCAGGCGCTCGTGCATGGCTTCCAGGGTGGCAATGTCGTAGTAGCCGCGAGCAATGCCGGACTGGTTGGTGGCCACCGCCACCGTCCAGCCGGCCCTGCTCAACTGCGCAATGGCTTCGATCGCGCCGGGGAGCGGAATCCATTCCTCCACCGACTTGATGTAGGCGTCGGAGTCCTGGTTGATCACCCCGTCCCGATCGAGAATCAGCAGCTTCAAGACGCGCCCTCAGCCCAGCAGCGAAATATCGGCGACACCCAGGAACAGGCCTCGCAGACGCGCCAGCAGCGCATAACGGTTGGCGCGGACCTTGGCGTCCTCGGCATTGACCATCACCGCTTCGAAGAACGCATCCACCGGCTCGCGCAGGGCGGCCAGGCGTGCCAGGGATTCGTTGTACTGACGTGCCGCGGCCATCGGCTGGACCGCCTGGTCCGCCTGTTGGATCGCCGCGTACAGCGAGAACTCGTTGGCGTTGTCGAAGTACTTGGCTTCCACGGTGCCCGGGATGCTGCCTTCGGCCTTGCTCAGCAGGTTCGATACACGTTTGTTCACCGCTGCCAGGGCAGCCGCTTCCGGCAACTGGCGGAATTTCTGCACAGCTTGCACGCGTTGGTCGAAGTCCAGCGCCGAACCCGGCTTGAGGGCACGGACCGACAGGTAGGTCGCCACGTCCACGCCTTCGTCTTCGTAACGGGCACGCAGACGGTCGAAGATGAACTCCAGCACCAGATCGGCCAGGCCGGCGGCCTTGACCCGGGTACCGAAGGCCTTGACCGCGAACTCGACGGTCTCGATCAGGTCGAGGTCCAGCTTCTTGTCGATCAGGATGCGCAGCACGCCGAGGGCGGCACGACGCAGGGCATAGGGGTCCTTGCTACCGGTGGGCAGCATGCCGATGCCGAAGATCCCGACCAGGGTGTCGAGCTTGTCGGCAATCGCCACTGCCGCACCGGTCAGGGTGCCCGGCAGTTCGGCGCCGGCACCGCGGGGCATGTACTGTTCGTTCAGGGCCAGGGCCACGTCTTGCGGCTCGCCGTCATTGAGGGCGTAGTAGTAACCGGCGACACCTTGCATCTCCGGGAACTCGCCGACCATCTCGGTGGCCAGGTCGCATTTCGACAGCAGGCCGGCACGGGCCGCGCGCTGGGCGTCGCCGCCGATGCGTGGGGCGATGAAAGCGGCCAGCTTGGAGACACGTTCGGCCTTGTCGTAGACGCTGCCCAGTTTTTCCTGGAACACCACGTTCTGCAGACGCAGGTTGAACTGCTCGAGCTTCTGCTTCTTGTCCTGCTTGAAGAAGAACTCGGCGTCGGTCAGGCGCGGGCGAACGACTTTCTCGTTACCGGCGATGATCTGTTGCGGGTCCTTGCTCTCGATGTTGGCGACGGTGATGAAACGCGGCAGCAGCTTGCCGTCGACGTCCAGCAGGCAGAAGTACTTCTGGTTGTCCTGCATGGTGGTGATCAGGGCTTCTTGCGGCACGTCGAGGAAACGTTCCTCGAAGGAGCACACCAGCGGCACCGGCCATTCGACCAGGGCGCTGACTTCGTCGAGCAGGTCCGCCGGCATGATCGCCGTGCCTTCCTGCTGGGTCGCCAGCTCGGTGGTGCGTTGGCTGATCAGCTCGCGACGTTCTGTAGCGTCAGCCAGCACATAGGCGGCGCGCAGGTCGCTCAGGTAGTTGGCCGGCGAGGTGATGCGCACGCTTTGCGGGTGATGGAAGCGGTGACCACGGGAGTCGCGACCGGCTTTCTGGGCGAGGATGGTGCAGTCGATGACCTGGTCACCGAGCAGCATCACCAGCCATTGGGTCGGACGCACGAACTCTTCCTTGCGCGCGGCCCAGCGCATGCGCTTGGGAATCGGCAGGTCATTCAGCGAATCCTCGACGATGGTCGGCAGCAGGCTGGCGGTCGGCTTGCCCTGGATGCTCTGGGTGTAGCGCAGTTTCGGCCCGCTCTGGTCGATTTCGCTCAGTTCCACGCCGCATTTCTTGGCAAAACCCAGGGCGGCCTGGGTCGGGTTGCCTTCGGCGTCGAAGGCGGCCTGGCGTGGCGGCCCGTCGAGGTTGATGCTGCGGTCCGGCTGCTGGGTTTGCAGCTGGGTCAGCAGTACGGCCAGGCGGCGTGGCGCGGCATAGACCTGCTTGCTTTCGAAGCTCAGGCCGGCGCTTTGCAGGCCCTTTTCGATACCGGCGAGAAAGGCCTCGGCCAGGGTATTGAGGGCCTTGGGTGGCAGCTCTTCCGTGCCCAGTTCAACCAGAAAATCTTGAGCACTCATTGTGCTGCCTCCAACTTAGCCAACACTTCGTCACGCAAATCCGGGGTCGCCATCGGGAAGCCCAGTTTGGCCCGGGCCATCAGGTAGGCCTGTGCCACGGAACGGGCCAGGGTACGGACCCGCAGGATGTACTGCTGACGCGCGGTGACCGAGATCGCCCGGCGTGCATCCAGCAGATTGAAGGTGTGCGAGGCCTTGAGGACCATTTCATAGCTTGGCAACGGCAGCGGCTGGTCCAGCTCGATCAGGCGCTTGGCTTCGCTTTCATAGAAATCGAACAGTTCGAACAGCTTCTCGACGTTGGCGTGTTCGAAGTTGTAGGTCGACTGCTCCACTTCGTTCTGGTGGAACACGTCGCCATAGGTCACCTTGCCGAACGGGCCGTCGGCCCAGACCAGGTCGTAGACCGAATCGACGCCCTGCAGGTACATCGCCAGGCGTTCCAGACCATAGGTGATCTCACCGGTGACCGGGTAGCACTCGATGCCGCCGGCCTGCTGGAAGTAGGTGAACTGGGTGACTTCCATGCCGTTGAGCCAGACTTCCCAGCCCAGGCCCCAGGCGCCGAGGGTCGGCGATTCCCAGTTGTCCTCGACGAAACGGATGTCGTGCACCAGCGGGTCGAGGCCCACGTGCTTGAGCGAGCCCAGGTACAGTTCCTGGAAGTTGTCCGGGTTCGGCTTGAGGACCACCTGGAACTGGTAGTAGTGCTGCAAGCGGTTCGGGTTTTCGCCGTAGCGGCCGTCAGTCGGGCGGCGGCTGGGCTGTACGTAGGCGGCGTTCCAGGTTTCCGGGCCGATGGCGCGCAGGAACGTGGCGGTATGAAAGGTGCCGGCGCCTACTTCCATATCGTAGGGCTGAAGTACCACACAACCTTGCTCGGCCCAGTATTGCTGGAGGGCGAGGATCAAGTCTTGGAAGGTACGCACGGCTGGCGTAGGCTGGCTCACGAAATTCACCTGTTACTTGGGCTGCGATTCAAAAGGCGGGAGTATACCCGATTCGGCCACGCGCACGCCCCCTGGAGCCTTATGCCACGCTGCTTTTGGTGCAACGACGATCCTTTGTACATGGCCTATCACGATCAGGAGTGGGGCGTGCCGCTGCACGATGGGCAGCGTCTGTTCGAGTTGCTTTTGCTCGAAGGGTTCCAGGCCGGTTTGTCGTGGATCACCATCCTGAAGAAACGCGAGCACTATCGGAAGGTGCTGTTCGGTTTCGATGTGCACAAAGTCGCGGCCATGGGCGACGCCGATATCGAGCAACTGATGCTCGATCCCGGAATTATCCGTAATCGCTTGAAACTCAATGCCGCGCGGCGCAATGCCCAGGTCTGGCTGACGCTGGAGGACCCGGTGGCGCTGCTCTGGTCCTTTGTCGGCGGGGTGCAGAAAATCAATCATTTCCAGGTGCGCGGCGAGGTCCCGGCCGTCACGCCCGAGGCCGAGGCCATGAGCAAGGCCTTGAAGAAACTCGGCTTCAAATTTGTCGGCCCGACCATCTGCTACGCCTTCATGCAGGCCTCGGGCATGGTCATGGACCACACCACCGATTGTGATCGCTACGCCACATTGGCCGCACCACGGTTACAATAGCCGGCTGATAACAAGCTCGATCACGACAGGAGTGGCCTGTGGACAAGTTTAAAGGCGCCATGCTGGTGGGGGCGTTGCGGTTGTTTGCCCTGCTGCCCTGGTGCGCGGTGCAACGGGTGGGTGCGGCCATCGGCTGGCTGATGTGGAAGCTGCCCAATCGTTCCCGCGACGTGGTGCGGATCAACCTGGTGAAATGTTTTCCGGAGCTCGACCCGGTGGCCCGCGAGCAGTTGGTCGGTCGCAGCCTGATGGGCATCGGCAAGTCCTTTACCGAAAGCGCCTGTGCCTGGATCTGGCCGGCCCATCGCTCGATGGAGCGGGTCCGTGAAGTCGAAGGCCTGGACATCCTCAAGGAGGCCCTGGCCTCGGGCAAGGGCGTGGTCGGCATCACCAGCCACCTGGGCAACTGGGAAGTGCTCAATCACTTCTATTGCAGCCAGTGCAAGCCGATCATTTTCTACCGTCCGCCCAAGCTCAAGGCGGTGGACGAACTGTTGCGCAAGCAGCGGGTGCAGTTGGGCAACCGGGTGGCCGCCTCCACCAAGGAAGGCATCCTCAGCGTGATCAAGGAAGTGCGCAAAGGTGGTGCGGTGGGCATTCCCGCTGACCCGGAACCGGCCGAATCCGCCGGGGTATTCGTGCCTTTCCTTGGCACCACGGCGCTGACCAGCAAGTTCGTGCCCAATATGCTCGCCGGCGGCAAGGCGGTGGGGGTGTTCCTCCACGCGCTGCGCCTGCCCGACGGTTCGGGTTTCAAGGTGATCCTCGAAGCTGCGCCCGAAGCCATGTACAGCACCGATACAGAGACCTCCGTGGCCGCCATGAGCCAGGTGGTGGCGCGTTATGTGCGGGCTTATCCGGACCAGTACATGTGGAGCATGAAGCGCTTTCGCCGACGTCCGGCGGGTGAGAAGCGCTGGTATTGAAACAGGATTGGCATGATCTGTGGATAAGTCAGCGACGGGGATTTATCCACAGATGTATTTTCAGGACGCAGTAGATGTCCAATAACAAGAATTCTCTACGCATCAAGATCCAACACCCCAGCATCGGCGAGTGCCTGGGGCACACGCGCAATCTATCCAGTAAAGGTGTGTATGTGACGCACCCGAGCTTGTCGCGCCTGACCACCGGCGCGGTGGTCTATGGCCAGGTGCAGGGTCTGCCCGCAGTGGCGCCGCGGATTCGGATGGAAGTAGTCCGGGTCGACGCCGACGGCATCGGCCTGCGCTTTATTGATCTTTGAGCGCGGCTTTTTCGAGCTTTTTCAGAAACACCGTCATTTCCTTTTCCGCCTGCTTGTCGCCATGGGCGCGGGCGGCTTCCAGTCCCTGTTCCCACGCCTCTCTGGCGGCGACGTTGTCGCCCGCGGCCTGATACGCCTTGCCCAGCAGTTTCCAGGCGGCGGAGTATTTCGGGTCGAAACCGACGCAGCGTTGCAGGTGTTCGGCGGCCTTGGTGTTTTCCCCAAGGTCCAGGTAACCCTTGCCGAGGCCGAAGCGCAGCAGCGAGTTATCCACACCCTTGGCGAGCATTTTTTCCAGTGATTCGAGCATGGTGATCCTCGGTATGGGTCAGAAAAAACTCAGACCGACATGAAACAGCTTTTCCACATCGCGAATCTGTTTTTTATCCACAAGGAACAGGATGACATGGTCGCCCGCCTGGATCACCGTGGCATCGTGGGCGATCAGTACCTCTTCGTCGCGAATGATCGCACCGATGGTCGCCCCTGGCGGCAAGGCGATATCGGCGATGGCCCGACCCACCACCTTGCTCGACTTCGCGTCGCCATGGGCAATCGCCTCGATGGCCTCCGCCGCCCCTCGCCGTAGCGAGTGCACGCTGACGATATCGCCCCGGCGCACATGGGCCAGTAACGTGCCGATGGTCGCCAGTTGCGGGCTGATGGCGATATCGATCTCGCCGCCCTGGACCAGGTCGACATAGGCCGGGTTGTTGATCAGGGTCATGACCTTCTTCGCCCCCAGACGCTTGGCCAGCAGCGACGACATGATGTTGGCTTCATCGTCGTTGGTCAGGGCCAGGAACACATCGGTGTCGGCAATGTTCTCTTCCAGCAGCAGGTCGCGGTCCGAGGCGCTGCCTTGCAGCACCACGGTGCTGTCCAGGCTGTCCGAGAGGTGGCGGCAACGGGCCGGGTTTTTCTCGATGATCTTGACCTGGTAACGGCTTTCGATGGCTTCGGCCAGCCGTTCGCCGATCTGCCCGCCGCCAGCGATAACAATGCGCTTGTAGCGCTCGTCGAGACGGCGCATTTCGCCCATCACGGCGCGGATATGGGCCTTGGCGGCGATGAAAAACACTTCGTCGTCGGCTTCGATCACCGTGTCGCCACGGGGCATGATCGGCCGGTCGCGGCGGAAGATCGCCGCCACCCGGGTGTCGACGTTGGGCATGCGTTCGCGCAACTGGCGCAGTTGTTGCCCCACCAGCGGCCCGCCGTAGTAGGCCTTGACCGCCACCAACTGGGCCTTGCCTTCGGCGAAGTCGATCACCTGCAAGGCCCCCGGGTGTTCGATCAGGCGCTTGATGTAGTGGGTGACCACCTGCTCCGGGCTGATCAGCACATCCACCGGAATCGCGTCGTTGTCGAACAGCCCGGCGCGGGTCAGGTAGGCCGCCTCGCGGACCCGGGCGATCTTGGTCGGGGTGTGGAACAGGGTGTGGGCGACCTGGCAGGCGACCATATTGGTTTCGTCGCTGTTGGTCACCGCCACCAGCATGTCGGCGTCATCCGCGCCGGCCTGGCGCAGGATGGTCGGAAACGAGGCGCGGCCCTGCACGGTGCGGATGTCCAGGCGGTCGCCGAGGTCGCGCAGGCGCTCGCCGTCGGTGTCGACCACGGTGATGTCGTTGGCTTCGCTGGCCAGGTGTTCGGCCAGGGTGCCGCCGACCTGGCCGGCACCGAGGATGATGATTTTCATCGGGTCGCTCCGTTGTCCCGGCTCAGCCGCGCGCGGCGGCGATCTTGATCAGCTTGGCGTAGTAGAAACCGTCGTGTCCGCCTTGCTGGGCCAGCAACTGGCGACCGTGGGGCTGCTTGAGGCCGAAGTCCCCGGCGATATCCAGTTCACGGGCACCGGAGGTGCGGGCGAGAAACGCCTCGATCACTTCGGTGTTCTCGGTCGGCAGGGTCGAGCAGGTGGCGTAGAGCAGGATGCCGCCGACTTCCAGGGTCGTCCACATCGCGTCCAGCAGCTCGCCTTGCAAGGCGGCCAGGGCGGTGATGTCGTCGGGTTGGCGGGTCAGCTTGATGTCCGGATGGCGGCGGATCACGCCGGTGGCCGAGCACGGGGCATCCAGCAGGATGCGCTGGAACGGCTTGCCGTCCCACCAGGTGGCGACATCACGGCCGTCGGCGGCGATCAGTTCGGCGTCCAGGCCGAGGCGCGCGAGGTTCTCGCGTACCCGCACCAGGCGCTTGGCCTCCAGGTCCACGGCGACCACGCCGGCCAGTTGTGGCTGGACTTCGAGGATATGGCAGGTCTTGCCGCCGGGGGCGCAGCAGGCGTCGAGCACCCGTTGGCCGGGGGCCAGGTCCAGCAGGTCGGCGGCCAGTTGCGCGGCTTCGTCCTGGACGCTGATCCAGCCTTCATTGAAGCCGGGCAGGTTGCGTACGTCACAGGCCTCTTCCAGCACGATGCCGTCCGGGCTGTAGACGCACGCGTGGGCGATGACCCCGGCGTCGCCCAGCAGCTTGAGGTAGGCATCGCGCGAGTGATGGCGGCGATTGACCCGCAGGATCATCGGCGGATGGGCGTTGTTCGCCGCGCAGATGGCTTCCCACTGTTCCGGCCAGAAGGCCTTGAGGGATTTTTGCAGCCAGCGCGGGTGGGCGGTACGGACCACCGGGTCATGTTCCAGCTCGGCCAGCAGCGCCTCGCCTTCCCGCTGGGCGCGGCGCAGCACGGCATTGATCAAGGCCTTGGCCCAGGGCTTTTTCAGCTTGTCGGCGCAACCGACGGTTTCGCCGATGGCGGCATGGGCCGGCACGCGGGTGTAGAGCAGTTGATAGAGACCGACCAGCAGCAAGGCTTCGACGTCGGCGTCGGCGGCCTTGAAGGGTTTTTGCAGCAGCTTGGCCGCCAGCGCCGAGAGGCGTGGCTGCCAGCGCGCGGTGCCGAACGCCAGGTCCTGGGTCAGGCCGCGATCACGGGCCTCGACCTTGTCCAGTTGCAGCGGCAACGAGCTGTTGAGCGAGGCCTTGCCGTTGAGGACGGCGGTGAGTGCCTTGGCGGCGGCCAGACGCGGGTTCATTGGCCGAGCACCGTACCGAGGGCGAACTTCTCGCGGCGGCTGTTGAACAGGTCGCTGAAGTTCAGCGCCTTGCCGCCGGGCAGTTGCAGGCGGGTCAGGCACAGGGCACCGGTGCCGGTGGCGACGATCAGGCCGTCCTTGCTGGCGGCGAGGATTTCACCCGGCGCGCCCTGGCCTTCGGCGACGCTGGCGGCGAGGACTTTCAGGGCTTCGCCACTGAGGGTGCTGTGGCTGATCGGCCAGGGGTTGAAGGCGCGGATCAGTCGCTCCAGCTCCACCGCCGGACGATTCCAGTCGAGGCGCGCCTCGTCCTTGTTCAGCTTGTGGGCGTAGGTGGCAAGGCTGTCGTCCTGGACTTCACCTTCGAGGGTCCCGGCGGCGAGACCGGCGATGGCCTGGAGCACGGCGGGCGGGCCGAGTTCGGCCAGGCGGTCGTGCAAGGTGCCGCCGGTGTCTTCGGCGCTGATCGGGGTGACGCTCTTGAGCAGCATCGGCCCGGTGTCGAGCCCGGCTTCCATGCGCATCACGGTTACGCCGCTTTCGCTATCGCCGGCTTCCACGGCGCGCTGGATTGGCGCGGCACCGCGCCAGCGCGGCAACAGCGAGGCGTGGCTGTTGATGCAGCCCAGGCGCGGGATATCCAGCACCACCTGCGGCAGGATCAGGCCGTAGGCGACCACCACCAGCAGGTCCGGCTTGAGCGCTGCCAGTTCGGCCTGGGCTTCGGCATTGCGCAGGGTCGGCGGTTGCAGGACGACAATGCCGTGCTCCAGGGCGAGTTGCTTGACCGGGCTTGGCATCAGCTTTTGCCCACGGCCCGCCGGACGATCCGGCTGGGTGTAGACCGCAACGATCTCGTAAGGGCTGTCGAGCAGGGCCTTGAGGTGTTCGGCGGCGAATTCGGGGGTGCCGGCGAAGACGATGCGCAGTGGCTCAGACATAAAAAGGGCTCGCTTGGATACTGTAGGAGCGAGCTTGCTCGCGAGGGTGGCCGGGGCAGCGCGGGGTATCAGGTACCCCGCGTTATCGTTGACGTCCATCGCGAGCGAGCTCGCTCCTACAGGAGATACAGGAAGGGGCGGATCAGGCGTTCTGGCGATGGAGCTTTTCCAGTTTCTTCTTGATCCGGTCGCGCTTGAGCGTAGACAGGTAATCGACGAACAGCTTGCCGTTCAGGTGATCGCACTCATGCTGGATGCACACCGCCAGCAGGCCCTCGGCCTCCAGCTCGAACGGCTTGCCGTCGCGGTCCAGGGCCTTGACCCGCAGTTGGGTCGGGCGATCGACGTTCTCATAGAAACCCGGCACCGACAGGCAGCCTTCCTGGTACTGGTCGACGTCGGTGGTCAGGGTTTCGAACTCGGGGTTGATGAACACCCGGGGTTCGCTACGATCTTCACTCAGGTCCATGACCACGATGCGCTGGTGCACATTGACCTGGGTCGCCGCCAGGCCGATACCCGGGGCTTCATACATTGTTTCAAACATGTCATCGATCAGCTGCCGCACCTGGTCGTCCACCACGGCCACGGGTTTGGCGATGGTGCGCAGGCGCGGGTCTGGAAATTCGAGGATGTTTAAAATGGCCATAGGCGTATTTGCTGCACTTGTGAGGTAAAGTCAGAGACGGTTGCCGAAATGTCCCGGTGGGATCGGCTACCGTTGTAAAACGTTCTCCTTGGGAGCGAGCCGCGGGGGCTCTGGCGTTTCACGCGAAGGCACATAATAAAGGGATTCACTGCATGAGGAAAACACTACTCGCCCTGTTGCTGGCTGTTACCGGCGTCGTGCAGGCGCAAGTGCAACTCAAGGACGGTTATCCACAGCGCTATACGGTGGTGCGCGGTGACACACTTTGGGACATTTCCGGCAAGTTTCTCAGTGAGCCGTGGAAGTGGCCGGAAATCTGGCACGCGAATCCCCAGGTGGCGAATCCGGACCTGATCTACCCCGGCGATACGCTGACGCTGCAGTTCGTCGACGGTCAGCCACGATTGGTCGTGGATCGCGGTGTGTCGCGGGGGACCGTGAAACTGTCGCCGCAGGTGCGCCGCTCGCCGGTGGCCGAGGCGATTCCGAGCATTCCGCTGGAAAAGATCAACGCGTTCCTGTTGAGCAACCGCATTGTCGACAGCCCCAATGACTTCCAGAAAGCCCCGTATATCCTGGCCGGCAACAATGAGCGGGTGCTCAGCGGCATGGGCGACCGGATCTACGCTCGTGGCGTGTTCGACCCGGCGCACTCGGTGTATGGCCTGTTCCGCCAGGGCAAGGTCTATACCGACGCGCAGACCAAGGAGTTCCTGGGGATCAACGCCGACGACGTCGGCACCGGCGAGCTGGTGGCGACCGAAGGCGATATCGGCACCCTGAACCTGCGCCGCACCACCCAGGAAGTTCGCCTGGGGGACCGCCTGTTCGTCAGCGAAGAGCGCCCGGTCAATTCGACGTTCATGCCCAGCGCGCCGCAAGCGCAGATCCGCGGCACGATCATAGATGTGCCACGGGGTGTTACACAGATCGGCGTCATGGACGTGGTCACGATCGATAAAGGTCGACGCGATGGCCTGGTCGAAGGCAACGTTCTAGCGGTGATGAAGACCGGCGAGACCGTGCACGACCAGGTCACCGGGCAGCGGGTGAAGGTCCCCGACGAGCGTTCGGGCCTGCTGATGGTGTTCCGCACCTACGAAAAGCTCAGCTATGGTTTAGTACTCACTGCCACGCGGTCCCTGACAGTCATGGACAAGGTGCGCAACCCGTAGCGCCGGACGATAACGCAGGGCCGATTCCGTTAGCAGGCTAAACAGGTTACCCACAGAGTTATCCACAGCTTGTTCCAGCTGTTCCAGGACCGCCACAGATCAAGGATGATCCGATGTCGTTGTCCAACTGTACCTCCCTGTCCCCGGCGGAGCTGGAAGCCCGCCTGCGTCTGCATCGTCTGCCGGAACTCGGTCCGCGGCGCTTTCGAACCCTGATTCAAGCCTTCGGTTCGGCCTCGGCGGCTCTCGGTGCACCCGCCGCTGCCTGGCGTGCGCTGGGCTTGCCGGCGGCCTGTGCCGAGGCGCGCCGAAGTCCTGAAGTGCGGGACGCTGCCAGCGCTGGATTGCGCTGGCTAGAGCGCCCGGCTTGTCATCTGGTGATGTGGGACCAGGCCGATTACCCCGCCCTTCTCGCCGAACTGGACGACGCCCCGCCGCTGCTGTTCGTGGCCGGCGATCCTGCCATTCTGGAACAACCGCAGTTGGCGTTGGTTGGCAGTCGGCGTGCATCCAAGCCGGGCATGGATACGGCGGCGGCCTTTTCCCGGAGCCTGGCCGGTGCCGGTTTTGTCATCACCAGCGGGCTGGCGCTGGGGATCGACGGGGCGGCCCATCAGGCGGCCCTGGACGTCGGCGGGCGAACGATCGGCGTACTCGGCACCGGTCTGGAAAATCTTTATCCACAGCGTCATCGGCGGTTGGCGGAAGCGATGATTGCCCATGGCAGCGCCGTGGTTTCCGAGTTGCCACTGGAGGCGCCGCCCCATCCGAGCAACTTCCCCCGGCGCAATCGGATTATCAGCGGCTTGTCCCTGGGTGTGCTGGTGGTGGAGGCCAGTGTCGCCAGCGGCTCGCTGATCACCGCGCGGCTGGCGGCGGAACAGGGGCGCGAGGTGTATGCGATTCCCGGCTCGATCCATCACCCCGGCGCCAAGGGCTGTCATCAGTTGATCCGCGACGGTGCGGTACTGGTGGAAACCGTCGAACATATCCTCGAACCCCTGCGCGGTTGGCAGCGAGTGACCGCCAGCGCGATTCCCGCCGTGCCCGAGCATCCGCTGCTAGGCTTGCTGCATGCCGCACCGCAAAGCAGTGAGGCCCTGGCCAACGCCTGTGGCTGGGCATTACCGCGAGTCTTGGCGGCGCTGACCGAACTGGAGCTTGAAGGCCGGGTTGCCAATGAAAACGGACGCTGGTTAGCTCGCGCGAGGTAGGTTTACCTGAGTAAACTGCGAGCAGCTTTGAATCCGGAGAACGAGTAATGGTCAAGAGTTGGCGTGTGCAAGAAGCCGCACGAGAAATTCGCGCAGGAGCGGTGATTGCCTATCCAACCGAGGCGGTCTGGGGTTTGGGTTGCGATCCCTGGAACGAAGAGGCGGTGGACCGCTTGCTGGCGATCAAGAATCGTTCGGTGGACAAGGGTTTGATCCTGATCGCCGACAATATCCGCCAGTTCGATTTTCTCTTCGAGGATTTCCCGGAAGACTGGATCGACCGCATGGCCAGTACCTGGCCGGGGCCCAATACCTGGCTGGTGCCGCATCAGGACTTGCTGCCGGAGTGGGTCACCGGTGTGCATGACACCGTGGCCCTGCGGGTCAGCGATCATCCGTTGGTACGGGATCTGTGTTCGTTGGTGGGGCCGCTGATTTCCACTTCGGCCAATCCCCAGGGGCGGCAGGCGGCGCGCACGCGGATTCGCGTGGAGCAGTATTTCCGGGGGCAGATCGACCTGGTGCTGGGCGGTAACCTGGGCGGGCGCAAGAACCCGAGCCTGATCCGGGACCTGGCGACTGGCAAGGTGGTGCGTCCGGCGTAAGTTCGGCCCGACAAGCACAGCTCCCACAAGGGGACCGCGTTATCGTTCATCGCCAGCAAGCTGGCTCCTACAGGGACGGTGTCGATCACAAAAAGGTGCTACGACACAAATACTGTAGGAGCCAGCTTGCTGGCGAACCGCTGCGTCAGCAGCGGCCATCCACCCCGATCAAGGCAAAAGCACCGTCGACCCGGTAGTCCGCCGTGCCGCCAGTTCGGTGTGGGCCTTGGCCGCTTCCGCCAGGCTGTACCGCGCGCCGATCTCGATCTTCAGCTTGCCGCTGGTGATCATCCCGAACAGATCCTTCGCCATGATCTGCAGGTTTTCCGCGTTGTTGGCGTAGGTCGCCAGTGTCGGCCGGGTCACATACAGCGAGCCCTTGGCCGCCAGAATCCCCAGGTTGACCCCATCCACCGCGCCCGAGGCATTGCCGAAGCTGACCATCAGCCCACGGGGCGACAGGCTGTCCAGCGAAGTCAGCCAGGTGTCCTTGCCCACGCCGTCATACACCACCGGCACTTTCTTGCCATCGGTCAGTTCCAGCACCCGCTTGGCCACATCTTCATGGCTGTAGTCGATGGTTTCCCAGGCGCCGAGGGACTTGGCCAACGCCGCCTTTTCCGGCGAACTGACGGTACCGATCAGCTTCACGCCCAGGGCCTTGGCCCACTGGCAGGCAAGCAGGCCGACCCCCCCGGCCGCCGCATGGAACAACACGGTTTCACCGCCCTTCAACTCATAGGTCTGGCGCAACAGGTACTGCACCGTCAGACCCTTGAGCATCACCGCGGCGGCCTGTTCGAAGCTGATGCTGTCCGGCAGATGGACCAGGTTGGCTTCCGGCAGCACATGCACTTCGCTGTAGGCGCCCAGTGGACCGCTGCCATAGGCCACGCGATCACCGACCTTGAACTGGCTGACTTCGCTGCCGACCGCCTCGACCACGCCCGCCCCCTCGGCCCCCAGGCCCGACGGCATGGCTGGTGGTGCATACAGCCCGCTACGCAGATAGGTGTCGATAAAGTTCAGGCCGATGGCGTGGTTGCGTACCCGCACCTGCTGCGGGCCCGGCTCGGCGGGGGTGTAGTCGACATACTCAAGGACTTCCGGGCCGCCATGGGCGCGAAACAGGATACGTTTGGCCATCTTTCTCTCCTTGGACATTTCACAAAGGGGCGCCGTGCAGCGCGATGCAAGGGCCCTATCGGACTCCTTCGCTTGACCTTCGTCAACTGCGATGAGTACAAACGCGGTGCTATGCTACGCGCCTCTTTGCTACCGGCCGTCCGATGTGCCGAGTAGCTTTGCCCGATCAAGGTGAAGCCATGACTACCCGCACCGAGGCCGTGAAAGCCTATCTGCTCGACCTGCAAGACCGTATCTGTGCCGCCCTGGAGGCCGAAGACGGTGGCGCGCGTTTCGTTGAAGACGCCTGGACCCGCCCCGCTGGTGGTGGCGGTCGGACCCGGGTGATCGGCAACGGCCAGGTCATCGAGAAAGGCGGCGTGAACTTCTCCCACGTCTTCGGCAACGGCCTGCCGCCGTCGGCCAGTGCCCATCGGCCGGAACTGGCCGGGCGTGGTTTTGAGGCCCTGGGCGTGTCCCTGGTGATTCACCCGCATAACCCCCACGTGCCGACGTCCCACGCCAATGTGCGGTTTTTCATCGCCGAGAAGGAAGGCGAGGAACCGGTCTGGTGGTTCGGCGGTGGTTTCGACCTGACGCCCTACTACGGCAATGAAGAAGACTGCGTGCACTGGCACCGGGTGGCCGAGCGCGCCTGTGCGCCGTTTGGCGCCGATGTCTACCCACGTTACAAGGCCTGGTGCGACAGCTACTTCCATATCAAGCACCGCAACGAGCCGCGCGGTATCGGCGGCCTGTTCTTCGATGACCTGAACGAGTGGGACTTCGACACCAGCTTCGCCTTCATGCGGGCGATCGGCGATGCCTATATCGAGGCCTACCTGCCGATCGTGCAGCGGCGCAAGGCCCAGGCCTGGACTGAGCAGCAGCGCGAGTTCCAGGAGTTTCGTCGTGGTCGTTACGTGGAGTTCAACCTGGTGTACGACCGTGGGACCCTGTTCGGCCTGCAATCGGGCGGTCGCACCGAGTCGATCCTGATGTCGTTGCCGCCGCAAGTGCGCTGGGGCTACGACTGGAAGGCCGAGCCGGGCAGTGAAGAGGCGCGGTTGACCGAATACTTCCTGCAGGACCGCGACTGGCTGGCGGAGGGGGCTGTCTGATGGATCGTTATGTCGTCTTCGGCAATCCCATCGGCCATAGCAAGTCGCCGTTGATTCACCGTCTGTTCGCCGAGCAGACGGCCCAGCAGTTGGTCTACAGCACCCTGCTGGCGCCCCTTGACGATTTTTCCGGCTGTGCCCGAGCGTTTTTCCAGGCAGGGCGCGGGGCCAATGTGACGGTGCCGTTCAAGGAAGAGGCCTATCGTCTGGCCAACAGCCTGACGGCCCGGGCGCAGCGGGCCGGGGCGGTGAATACCCTGAGCAAGCTGGCTGATGGCAGTTTGTTGGGCGATAACACCGACGGCGCCGGGCTGGTGCGCGATCTGACGGTGAATGCCGGATTCAGCCTGAAGGGCAAGCGTATCCTGCTGCTGGGTGCCGGTGGTGCGGTACGTGGTGCGCTGGAACCGTTGCTGGCGGAGCAGCCGGCTTCGGTGATCATCGCCAATCGGACCGTCGAAAAGGCCGAGTTGCTGGCCGAGCTGTTTGCCGACCTGGGGTCGGTGTCCGCCAGTGGGTTTGACTGGCTGCGGGAGCCGGTGGACCTGATCATCAACGCCACTTCGGCGAGCCTGTCGGGAGATGTGCCGCCGATTGCGCCGAGCCTGATCGAGCCGGGCAAGACCTTCTGCTACGACATGATGTACAGCAAGGAGCCGACGGCGTTCTGTCGCTGGGCGAGCGAGCATGGTGCGGCTGTATCGATGGATGGGCTGGGTATGCTGGCGGAGCAGGCGGCGGAAGCCTTCCTGCTGTGGCGCGGCGTACGCCCGGATACGGCGCCTGTGTTGGCGGAACTGCGGCGGTTGCTGGCTTTGTAGGAGGCCCTTGAGTCTTGTGTCGTTTGTCAGGGCCTCTTCGCGGGCAAGCCCTGCTCCTACAGGTTGATGGCGTGCGCAGAATTTCTGAACAACGACGTACTGTAGGAGCAGGGCTTGCCCGCGAAGAGGCCCGAAAGTCTTGCACCGCCCCTGAGGACGCCATCGCGGCGATGGCTCCTACAAGATCGTGTCGTGTGCTCAATCCTCAAACAGGATCGGGCACTTATCCACACCCTCCAGCTTGACCAACTCCTCCACCACCGGCGCCCGCGCCCGTCTCAGGGTCAGGCTACGGCCTTCGCGTATCAACCGCCGGGCTTCCTGATGCAGCATCTCAACCCCCGAGTAATCGATAAAGTTGATCTGCTGCGCCTCGATCACCACCTTCACCCCGTGCAACCGCTGCAACTGCACTTGCAGGTAATGGCTGGCACCGAAAAAGATCGACCCCCCCACCCGCAACACATCCTCGTCGCCATCGCGCCAATGCTGCACCCGTGGCTGCGAGGTGCGCTTGAGGTAGAAAAACAGCGAGGCCAGCACCCCGGCGTAAATCGCCGTCTGCAACTCCAGCAGCAAGGTCGCCACGCAGGTCAGGGCCATCACCGCGAACTCGGCGTGACTGACCCGGAACAGTGCCCGAATCCCCCGCCGGTCCACCAATCCCCAACTGATCAGCAGGATACTGCCGGCCATTGCCGGGATTGGGATATGCGCAATCAGCGCCGAGCCGGTCACGGCAAACAGCGCTACCCAGAGCGCAGAAAACACCCCGGCCAGCGGTGAGCAGGCCCCGGCCTCGTAACTCAGCGCGGCGCGGGTGAACGAGCCAGCGGACAGGTAGCCGGAAAACAGGCTGCCGATCATGTTCGACAGGCCCTGGGCGCGGACCTCCTGGTTGGCATCGAGCAATTGTTGCGAACGGGCGGACAACGAGCGGGCAATCGACAGGCTGGTCACCAGCCCGAGCATGCCCACCGCGACGGCACTGGGCAGCAGGCGCAGGATGGTCTCCAGGTCCAGCGGCAAGGCGCTGAACGGCGGCAACCGGCCGATAAAACCCTTGACCAGTTGCACATGCCCGAACAGGCCTGGGCACAGCCAGACCAGCGTGCTGGCCAGGACCAGGGTGATCAGCAGGGTCGGCCAGCGTGGCAGCAGGGATTTGAGGGTGAAGCCAAGGATCAGGGTGCCCAGCCCCAGCAGCAGCGAGGGTTTGTCCAGTTCGCCGAGGTGCTGGCTCAGTTGCAGCAGGCTGTTCAGGGCGGTGGCCTGGTTGGGGATATCGAGCCCCAGCAGGTTCGGCAGCTGCCCGAGGGCGATGACCACGGCGGCGCCCAGGGTGAAACCCAGCACCACCGAATGGGAGACGAAGTTCACCAGGGCGCCGAAGCGCAGCATGCCCAGCAGCCACTGGAAGATCCCGGCAATGCAGGTCAGCAACAGGATCAGGGTCACGTAGTCCTGGCTGCCGGGCACCGCGAGGGGGCTGACACTGGCGAACAGGACAATCGAAATGGCGGCCGTGGGCCCGCAGATCAGGTGCCAGGACGAGCCCCAGAGACAGGCGATCAGTACCGGGACGATGGCCGCGTAGAGGCCGTATTCAGGTGGCAGGCCGGCGATCAGCGCGTAGGCGACCGATTGCGGCAGGGCCAGGATGGCGCCGCTCAGGCCGACGATCAGGTCACGGCTGACACTGGCGCGGGTTTGCCGGGGCAACCAGCTGAGAAATGGCAGGAGTTTGTGGCGGTTGGTCCAGCCCATGGGTCTCTCGGTCGGATGAGGCGGTGTCAGGGTGAGGGGTATATCTGGGATTTTCGCGGTGAAACACCGACCTGCAGGAGCCGGCTTGCTGGCGATGGACCAGACAGTCGATGCAAGGCTTACGGGCCTCTTCGCTGGCAAGCCAGGCTCCTACAGATTTTGTGCCGTGCACAATGCCTGTGCTCGCCGCCTAACTGTAGGAGCAGAGCTTGCTCGCGAAGAGGCCCTTGAACGTTGCACAGCCCTCAAGGCCGCCATCGCCAGCAAGCCGGCTCCTACACGTCGGGTTGTGTGTTGGCCGTTAGAGCTTGGCCTTCACCGCCGACAACCCATCCTGGCCATCCACGGTCTTGACCCCGTCCAGCCACTTGTCCAGCACCGCCGGATTGGCCTTGATCCAGGCCTTGGCCGAGTCGGCATTGGTCAGCTTCTTGTTCACCACTTCGGCCATGATGCTGTTTTCCATGTCCTGGGTGAAGCTCAGGTTACTCAGCAATTTTCCGACGTTCGGGCAGGCCTGTGCATAACCCTTGCGGGTCACGGTGTAGACGCTGCCGGTATCACCGAAGTATTTCTCGCCGCCCTTGAGATAGTGCATCTTCATCTGCACGTTCATCGGGTGCGGGGTCCAGCCGAGGAACACCACGAACTTCTGCTTCTTCACCGAACGGGCCACTTCAGCCAGCATCGCCTGCTCGCTGGACTCCACCAGTTTCCACTGGCCGAGGTCGAACTCGTTCTTCTTGATGATCTCCCCCAGCGAGATATTGGCCGGCGCGCCGGAGCCGATGCCATAGAGCTTCTTGTCGAACTTGTCGGCGAACTTGTTCAGGTCGGCAAAGTTATGCACACCCGCGTCCCAGACATAATCCGGGACCGCCAGGGTGAATTCGGTGCCGTCGAGGTTCTTCGCCAGTTGCGTGACATCGCCGTTGGCCACGAACTTGTCGTAGAAACCCTGCTGCGCCGGCATCCAGTTGCCGAGGAATGCATCCACCTGGCCGTCCTTGAGACCGCCATAGGTGATCGGCACCGCCAGGGTGTCGACCTTGGCCTTGTAGCCCAGGCCATCGAGCAGCAGGCTGGTGATGGCGTTGGTCGCGGCAATATCGCTCCAGCCCGGATCGGCCATTTTCACCGTGTCGCAGCTCTGCTCGGCATAGGCACTCAGGCTGCTCATGGCCAGGAGGCCTACCGTCAGTGCTGTGGATAACTTCTTCATCGCCTTCCCCTTACGTTCGTTATTGATTTTGGCAGGGTTGTGGATAACGCGCTTTGCGTTCCAGATCGTCGAGGTCGATATGGTTGCGCATGTATTGCTGACTGGCGTCCACCAGTGGCTGGTGATCCCAGCTCTTCAGCTTTCCTTGGGTCAGCGCGCTGGCGACGAAACGCCGCCGGCGCTGACTGGCGAGCACCTGTTGGTGGATCGCCGGGATGTTCCATTTCGCCCGGGCTTCGGCCAGGAAGTCGTTGAAGAGTGCTTGGTGCGGCGCTGACTGGCTGAGTTCTTCCTCCTCGCGTGGGTCATGGTGGATATCGAAGAGCAGACAGGGGTCGTCTTCGCTGTAGATGAATTTGTAGGCGCCGCGACGAATCATCATCAGCGGGCTGATGGTGCCTTCGGCCATGTATTCGCCGAACACTTCGTCGTGGCCGCCCTCGCCTTTCAGGTGTGGGACCAGCGAGCGCCCGTCCAGCGGCAGCTCGGCCTGCAGCGTGCCGCCGGCCAGTTCCACCAGGGTCGGCAGCAGGTCGGCGGTGGAGACCGCGGCGCTGACGCGTCCGGCGGCGAACTGACCCGGGGCGCTGATCAGCAGCGGCACCCGCGCGGACATTTCGAACCAGTGCATTTTGTACCAGAGGCCGCGCTCGCCGAGCATGTCGCCGTGGTCGCCGGAGAACACGATCACCGTGTCCTCGGCCAGCCCGGTTTCCTCCAGGGTTTGCAGGAGTTTGCCGACGTTGCTGTCGATATAGCTGCATGCGCCGAAGTAGGCACGACGGGCATCGCGGATCTTATCCACAGGCAGCGGCTTGTCCCACAGGTCGTAGACCTTGAGCAAACGCTGGGAGTGCGGATCGAGGCTGTCCTGGGCCGGGGTCTGCGGCAACGGGATATCTTCGTCGCGATACAGGTCCCAGAAGGCCTTGGGAATGGTGTAGGGATCGTGGGGGTGGGTCATGGACACGGTCAGGCAGAACGGCTGGTTGCCGTCTTCGCGCACATGGTCGAACAGGTATTGTTGCGCCTTGAAGACCACCTCTTCATCGAAGTCCAGCTGGTTGGTGCGCACGCAGGGCCCGGCCTGCAGCACCGAGGACATGTTGTGGTACCAACTGGGTCGCACGTCGGGCTCGTCCCAGTTCACCGCCCAGCCATAGTCCGCCGGGTAGATATCGCTGGTCAGGCGCTCTTCGTAGCCATGCAACTGGTCCGGCCCGCAGAAGTGCATCTTGCCCGACAGCGCGGTGCGATAGCCCAGGCGTCGCAGATAGTGGGCATAGGTCGGTACGTCGGCGGGGAAATCGGCGGCGTTGTCGTAGGCGCCGATCTTGCTCGGCAACTGACCACTGACCAGGGTAAAACGTGAAGGCGCGCAGAGCGGGCTGTTGCAGTAGGCGGCATCGAAGACCACGCCTTCGGCGGCCAGGCGGCTCAGGTTCGGAAGCTTGATGGGCGATGCACCGTAGAGCGGCAACAGGGGCGCGGCCATTTGATCGGCCATGATGAAGAGAATGTTCTTGCGCTTCATGTAATCGCGGCATTCCATAGTGAATTGTTATGCGATAGTGCTGAGATCCAGCATGTGGCCCACGGAATCTGTGGTAAAGCCCCTGCCAAACAATGACTAGGATAAGTACAGCTTATGTATGAAGCGCTGGGTGACCTGTCCCTCGATCTGCTCCGGGCCTTTGAAGCGGCGGCCCGTCATCACAGCTTTACCGCCGCGGCGGTGGAGCTGGGTACTACCCAGCCGGCCATCAGCCAGCAGATCAAGCGCCTGGAAGACCAGTTGACCACCCGCCTGTTCGACCGCATCTACCGGGGCATCGAGTTGACCGAAGCCGGCTCGATCCTGTTCGAGCAGGTGCAGGCCGGTTTGCAGAGCATCGACAGTGGCTTGAGCGCGGTCACCGCCCAGCGTCAGCACGAGGTGCTGCAGGTCGCTACCGACTTTGCTTTTGCCGCCTATTGGTTGATGCCGCGCCTGCACCGTTTTCATGCGGCCAATCCGCAGGTCGATGTCAGCCTGGTGACCAGTGAGCGTAGCCACAACATGTTGCGCACTGATATCGATGTGGCGGTGTTGTTCGGCAAGGGCCGTTTCAAGCAGGGCGAGAGTCATTGGCTGTTCAGCGAGGAAGTGTTTCCGGTGTGCAGCCCGCAATTGCTCAAGGGCCGCGAGCTGCCGCTGCCCACCGAGGCCCTGCTGGAGTTTCCCCTGCTGCACCTCAAGGGCGAAAACAGCAGCCACTGGTTCGACTGGAGCGGGGTTTTTCGCGAACTGGGACTGACCACGGCACCGGCGCCGGGGCAATTGCGCTTCGACAACTACACCTTGCTGATCCAGGCGGCGATCGGCGGCCAGGGCGTGGCCATCGGCTGGCGTCACCTGGTGGATAATCTGTTGGAGCAAGGATTGTTATGCCGGCCGATCAGCCAGACGGCGATTTCCACTTTTGGCTATTACGTGGTCTTGCCCCAGCGTAAACGGCGTGGCGCGCTGATCCAGCGTTTCTTCGACTGGTTGATGGCCGAGCAGGCCGACAGTGCGCAATCGCTGGTGGGGCTGGGCTTGCCCTCGATTGCGGTGTAGCGTTAGGCCATTAACCGACGCTGAACGAGAGCGGCATGCAACGTATCAAGGGTTATCACGCCCACATCTATTTCGATGCTTCGACCCTGGAGCAGGCCCGTGAGCTATGTGAGCTGGCGGCGACGACCTTTCCACTGCAGATGGGACGGGTGCACGAGCGCCCGGTGGGACCTCATCCGGACTGGAGCTGCCAACTGGCGTTCGAAGCGCAATATATCGGCGTGGTCTTGCCGTGGCTGGCGTTGCACCGCAAGGGCCTGGTGGTGTTCATCCATCCCCTGACCGGCGATGACCTGGCCGACCATCGCGATCATGGGATCTGGATGGGGGCGGTCAGGCCATTGGATCTGTCGCTGTTCTAGGCGGTCAGTTCAGCACGCCGTCGAGAATCTCGTAGACAACCCCGGTGCCGATGGTAATCAGGACCACGTCATTGCCTATGCGCCGCCACTCGTAACCCTCATACCTCGGCAGGCGGCTCAGTGCCCGGTCGTCCAGGCGCTCGCCTTCGTAGCCCCGTGGCAGCGGCCGGCCACGTTCCAGACGGTAGCCCGGTGGCGGTGGCGCGCCACGGCCGAAGTGTTCACGGTCATCATGAATGATCTGCCGGACCGGGCCGAAGTCCTGGGGCGGACGGTGCATATTGCGCTCGTCATGTCCCCTGTCCGGGCCTCTGTCGGGACCCCGTTGGTCATAGCCACCGTGATCATGGTCTTCGCCGTGCCATTGATCCTCGGCATGCAGCAGCGGACTGGCGCTCAGTACCAGCAGACCAAGACCGGCCATCAGGCGTTTGGGCATTTTCATCGGGGGCATTCCTCACCACACGGGCAATACATCGAATAGGGGTGAAGATTTGGCTTCAAACCCCCGGGTCATACTTTATTAGTCCGCATGGTGGCGTTTAGATTCCTTTGTATCAGGAACTTTACCTTTGGCCGGCACCGACGTTATCGCCAGCGATCATGCTGTTCGCTCATGCCGTGTCGCAGGGCTTCGAGGCGTTCGCGCAAGGAAGCGTCGTTTGCCGGCTCGCCGGCGGTTCTTGCGGGATCGGAGGCCAGGCTCGTGGCACTGGGCGCCAGGGTTTCGAACGCGAACAGGCTGGACAGGTCTTGTCGCGGTGGCGGCGTTTGGCGTGGAAGCGAAGTGACCGACCCGAGCCGCTTTGGGCGCGGGATTTCAGTGACGGACAGGTGATCGAGGAAGGTACAGGCGACAGCGAGGGTCATAGGGGGCATCCATGTTCATAGGTAACGATCCAGCGCTCCTGCGCGGCCGTCTCTTGCCGGTATTTCCCGGAAAGAGCATGTAATGATTACGCCTTTGACAGAGCAGTTCTGTCAATAAACGCTCAGGTTGGTGCCCATGAAAAAGGGACCCAGGGCGGTGGCCCTGGATCCCTCTGTGCCGTGCCGCGTGGTTCAGCGCGCGGTACGTACGCCTTCGGCGAGGGCCGCGCAGAGGCTCAGCACGCCATCGATGGCCTGCTCATCGCTGCTGGCGTTGGCGATGTGATCGATCAGCGCCGAGCCGACCACCACGCCATCCGCCAACCGGGCGATGGCCGCGGCCTGCTCCGGGGTGCGGATACCGAAACCGATGCTGATCGGCAGGTCGGTGTGACGACGCAGGCGGGCCACCGCTTCTTCGACGTGTTCCAGGGTCGCCGAGCCGGCACCGGTCACACCGGCCACCGACACGTAGTAGACGAAGCCGGAGCTGCCGTTGAGCACGGTGGGCAGGCGGACGTCGTCGGTGGTCGGCGTGGTCAGGCGGATAAAGTCCAGGCCGGCGGCCTGGGCCGGGTCGCACAGCTCGCCGTTATGTTCCGGTGGCAGGTCGACCACGATCAGGCCGTCGACACCGGCTGCCTTGGCGTCGGCGATAAAACGCGGCACGCCGTAGTGGTGGATCGGGTTGAAGTAACCCATCAGCACCAACGGGGTGTCGTTGTTCTCGGCGCGGAACTCGCGAACCATCTGCAGGGTTTTTGCCAGGTTCTGCTTGGCGGTCAGGGCACGGATGTTCGCCAGCTGGATCGCCGGGCCGTCGGCCATCGGATCGGTGAAGGGCATGCCCAGCTCGATCACATCGGCACCGGCCTTGGGCAGGCCCTTGAGGATCGCCAGGGAGGTGTCATAACCCGGATCGCCGGCGGTGATAAAGGTCACCAGGGCGGCGCGGTTCTGTTCTTTCAGCTCGGCAAAGCGGGTTTGCAGGCGGCTCATCAGTGTTTCTCCTGCTGGGACTGTTGCATGTGGTGCATGACGGTTTGCATGTCCTTGTCACCGCGACCGGACAGGTTGACCACCATCAGGTGATCCTTGGGCAGGGTCGGCGCCCGCTTGAACACTTCGGCCAGGGCATGGGCGCTTTCCAGGGCCGGGATAATGCCTTCGAGACGGCAGCACTGGTGGAACGCGGCCAGGGCTTCGTGATCGGTGATCGAGGTGTACTGGACGCGACCGATATCGTGCAACCAGGCGTGTTCCGGGCCGATGCCGGGGTAGTCGAGGCCGGCGGAAATCGAGTGGGCATCGATGATCTGGCCGTCGTCGTCCTGCAGCAGGAAGGTCCGGTTGCCGTGCAGCACGCCCGGGACGCCGCCGTTCAGGCTGGCGGCGTGCTTGCCGGTTTCGATACCGTGGCCGGCCGCTTCGACGCCGATGATTTCGACGCTGGTGTCATCGAGGAACGGGTGGAACAGGCCCATGGCGTTGGAGCCGCCACCGATGCACGCCACCAGGCTGTCGGGCAGGCGCCCTTCCTGGGCTTGCAACTGGTCGCGGGTTTCCTTGCCGATCACCGCCTGGAAGTCGCGGACCATGGCCGGATACGGGTGCGGGCCGGCGACGGTGCCGATCAGGTAGAAGGTGCTGTCGACGTTGGTCACCCAGTCGCGCAGGGCTTCGTTCATCGCGTCCTTCAGGGTGCCGGTGCCGGCGACCACCGGGATCACTTCGGCGCCCAGCAGCTTCATGCGGAACACGTTGGCCTGCTGGCGCTCGATATCGGTGGTGCCCATGTAGATCACGCAGTCCAGGCCGAAACGCGCGGCGACGGTGGCGGTGGCCACGCCGTGCATGCCGGCGCCGGTCTCGGCGATGATGCGTTTCTTGCCCATGCGCCGCGCCAGCAGGATCTGGCCGATGCAGTTGTTGATCTTGTGGGCGCCGGTGTGGTTCAGCTCTTCGCGCTTGAGGTAGATCTTCGCGCCGCCGCAGTGTTCGGTCAGGCGTTCGGCGAAGTACAGCGGGCTCGGACGACCGACGTAGTCGCGCTGGAAGTAGGCCAGTTCCTCGATGAACGCAGGATCGATCTTGGCGGCTTCGTATTCGCGGTTCAGGTCGAGGATCAACGGCATCAGGGTTTCGGCCACGTAGCGGCCGCCGAATGCGCCGAACAGGCCGTTGGCGTCGGGGCCGTTGCGCAGGTTGGACTGGGTCATGGGAGGCTCCAGGTGGGCGATTGAATGTTCGATGGGGTTCACTCTAACCATGACAGGCGCGGATGAAAACCGATAAGATCGCCGTAACCTGTCAGGAAAACTCACAGATACCATGAGCCGTGACCTTCCCCCGCTCAATGCCTTGCGCGCCTTCGAGGCCACCGCCCGCTTGAACAGCGTCAGTCAGGCCGCCGAACAGCTGCATGTGACCCATGGAGCGGTCAGCCGGCAGTTGAAAGTGCTTGAGGAACATCTGGGCCTGAGCCTGTTCGCCAAGGAAGGCCGCGGCCTGAAACTCACAGATGCGGGCGTTCGCCTGCGCGACGCCAGTTTCGAGGCGTTCGAACGGCTGCGGGCGGTCTGCGCCGAGTTGACCCAGAACACGGCGGATGCGCCCTTTGTGCTGGGCTGTTCCGGGAGCCTGCTGGCGCGCTGGTTTATTCCGCGACTGGGGCGGCTGAATGCCGATTTGCCCGACCTGCGCCTGCACCTGTCGGCGGGTGAAGGCGATCTCGATCCGCGCAAGCCGGGGCTCGATGCCCTGTTGCTGTTCGCCGAGCCGCCGTGGCCGGCGGATATGCAGGTTATAGAACTGGCGAGCGAGCGCATCGGCCCGGTCATGAGTCCGCATTTTGCCCGTTACGAGTCATTGCTACGGGCCCCGGCCCGTGGCCTGGTGGGTGAAGCGCTGTTGCACACCACCTCACGACCCCAGGCCTGGCCCAGCTGGGCGCGGCAGAACGGTATCGATGCGGCGCAGTTGAAGTACGGACAGGGTTTCGAGCATCTGTACTACCTGCTCGAAGCGGCGGTGGCCGGTTTGGGGGTGGCGATCGCGCCGCAGCCGCTGGTCGCGGACGATTTGCGTGGCGGTCGGCTGGTGGCGCCCTGGGGCTTCAATGAAACCCCGGGGCGGCTGGCCTTGTGGCTACCCCGGCGCGCCACGGACGGACGCGCCCAGCAGTTGGCCCAATGGCTCAAGACCGAGTTGGAACACAGGGCTTAATCGCCGCGTTTGCACAACAGGTAAGCGGCCAAAAGCCCCAGCGCACCCACCGCGACACCGGCGGTTGTCCACGGATGTTCCTGGGCATAATCACGGGTCGCAATCCCGGTTTCGCGGGTTCTGACCTTGACCTCTTCATAGGCATCGCTGAGCAGGTGACGTGAATGCTTGAGTGCGTTCTCGGCATTGCTCTTGAGGGCCTTGAGGGTTTTGCGCGACTCGTCCGAGGCGTCGTCCTTGAGGCTTTCGAGGGACTTGAGCAGGCTCTCGATTTCGGCTTCCATGCTTTGCAATGAGGCTTTGCGTAGTGCGTTGCTGGCCATATCGGCGTTCTCCCGCAGTTGAGTGGCGTGTGCAGATTGGGACTCCAGCGCGCGGTGAAAGTGCAGAAAATCTGCAGCGGATCACGAAATCACTCGACAGCGAGCTGTGGGAAAAATCACTGCTAGGCTCTCTGGACAGCCCCCGGGACTTAGGAGAACAGCATGAGCGACCACCACACCTACAAGAAAATCGAACTGGTAGGTTCTTCCCCCACCAGTATCGAAGACGCCATCAACAATGCCCTGGCCGAAGCCGGTAAAAGCATCAAGCATCTGGAATGGTTCGAGGTGCTTGATACCCGTGGGCATATCAAGGACAACAAGGCCGCGCACTTCCAGGTCACCCTGAAAGTCGGCTTCAGAATCGCCAATAGCTGAATAAATACTGGCCTTTTGAACTTATAGGCTGGCCGACTGCCATATTGATTGCTATACAGAGGGGGCTAAATAGCCCGAGGTGCGTCGCCCAAAAGCCGACGCACTTTTTTTGATCTGACCAGGGAATATGATCGATGAAGAAGCTTGTGCTGGCGGTAGCGTTGTTGAGTCTGGCGGGAACCGCCCTTGCGGCGGGCAAGCCATGCGACGTGGTGGAGAAGGACATCAAGGACAAGCTTGAAGCCAAGGGCGTTCATGGTTATTCGCTGCAGATCGTCGATAAAGCCGGCAATAGCGGTACCGATGGCAAGACCATTGGCACCTGCGATGCGGGTAAGAAGGAAATCGTCTACAAGCGCAAATAAGCGTAAGTGGATATCAAAGCCGGCGCTGGCGCCGGCTTTTTTGTGGCTGGCCGTCAGCCCTTCATGACCTGCGCCAGCAACTCGTAGGAATGCAGTCGATCGGCATGTTCATACAGGTCGCAGGTGAAGATCAGCTCATCGGCCTGGGTCTGCTCGATCAGGACTTCCAGCTTGGCGCGGATCTTCTCGGGGCTGCCGACCATCGCCAGGCCGAGGAAACTCGCCACCGCTTCTCTTTCGTGGGGCAGCCACAGGCCATCCATGGTCTGCACCGGCGGCCGTTGCACCAGGCTCTGGCCACGCATCAGCGCAAGGATGCGCTGGTACACCGAGGTCGCCAGGTAGTCGGCCTTTTCATCGGTATCCGCGGCCACCAGCGGTACGCCGAGCATCACGTAGGGTTTGTCGAGCACCGCCGAAGGCTTGAAGTGATTGCGGTAGACGCGAATCGCCTCATGCATGTAGCGCGGTGCGAAATGTGAGGCGAAGGCGTAGGGCAAACCCCGCTCCCCAGCCAGCTGTGCACTGAACAGGCTCGAACCCAGCAGCCAGACCGGCACCTGGGTACCGGTGCCCGGCATGGCGATGACCCGTTGTTCCGGTGTGCGCGGGCCGAGGTAGCCCATCAGCTCAGTGACATCTTCGGGGAAGTCGTCGGCGCTGCCCGAACGCTCGCGGCGCAGGGCCCGGGCGGTCATCTGGTCGGAACCCGGGGCGCGGCCCAGGCCCAGGTCGATACGGCCGGGATAGAGACTTTCCAGGGTGCCGAACTGTTCGGCGATCACCAGGGGCGCATGGTTGGGCAGCATCACGCCGCCGGAACCGACGCGAATGGTCGAGGTGCCGCCCGCCAGGTAACCCAGCAGCACGGACGTCGCCGAACTGGCGATTCCGTCCATGTTGTGGTGCTCGGCGACCCAGAAGCGGTGGTAGCCGAACTTTTCCACATGACGGGCCAGATCCAGCGAATTGCGCAGGGATTGGCCCGGGCTGCCGTCCTGGCGCACGGGCACCAGGTCGAGGGTGGAAAACTTGACGTCGGACAGTCGCTTCATGAGCCTGCTACTCCTGTGAGGGTACGCAGGCTTCGTCTGCTGTCGAAAAACCTGCCGGTCTCCAGGGAATGTGGGCATATACCCGAGTTTCAAGGGGAGAGCTGTTTTTAACCGGCATTTTTTTCAGATGAGTCTTACGGGGTGAACTTTAATCCAGCGTCTATCCTCAGAACCTTGACCCCGGCGTGAACCCTTCGCGCCGGCTTTTGAGGAGGCAGCTATGAGTATCACGAAGAAAGCATCGGCTCATTGGGCAGGCGACCTGAAAACCGGTATTGGTTCCATTTCCACGGAAACCGGGGTGTTGCGTGAAGCGCCTTACGGTTTCAAGGCACGTTTCGAAGGCGGCAAGGGCACCAACCCGGAAGAACTGATCGGTGCCGCCCACGCGGGGTGTTTCTCCATGGCCTTTTCGATGATTCTCGGCGAGGCCGGGCTCAAGGCCGACAGTATCGACACCCAGGCCGAAGTGACCCTGGACCAGGTTGACGGTGGTTTTGCGATCACCGCGGTGCACCTGATTCTCAAGGCGAAAATCCCCGGCGCCAGCCAGCAGCAGTTCGATGAGCTGAGCAAAAAGGCCAAGGAAGGTTGTCCGGTGTCCAAGGTGTTGAACGCGAAGATCAGCCTCACCGGGACCTTGGTGCACTGATTGCGCACCGGCAAGACCCAGGGATGTGAGGTGGCTCAGAACTTGGCTGGCGCAAGTGTGGTCGAATGAACTGTGGCAGTTTGCGCGTACGCCCTGGCGACGCGCTGCCGTAGTCAAGGAGTTCGACCATGAAACGTATTGCCCTGGGGATTTTCTGTTGCGTGCTGGCCACCTCGGCCCTGGCCGCGACCAAGCTGTGTGAAGAGCTCAAGTCCGAGATCGAAACCAAGATCCAGGCGGCCGGCGTCAGTTCCTACACCCTGGAGATCGTTGCCAGGGATGAAGTCCACGACCAGAACATGGTCGTGGGCAGTTGTGAAGGCGGCAGCAAGAAAATCATCTACCAGAAGAACGACCGCTGAAGCTACGGAATGCAGAACACATTGTTCTGCTCCGCCACGACTTCACCCTTGTCGTTGTACAGCCGCGCGCTGGCGTTGAAGCCCAGGGCTATACCCTCCAGGCGGTAGCGCCGGCCGGCTTCGAAGTGGTCGTAGTGCACGCTCAGGTAGCACAGCCGGTTCGGCGGGTCGGTGTTCATCGCCATGCCGCCGATATAGACCTCGTAATCGAAACGGGCCAGGAGGTCATGGCTGCCCGGCGTGACCTGGAAAAAGCGTCCGTCGCGCAGACGCTGCTTGTCCAGGCTTTCGGCCATGATCACCGTACCGGTGTGGGTGTCCAGGTCGACCCAGGCCATTTGCGGATTCACCGCCGGTAACGGACTGATACAGCCGCCCAGGCTGGCCAGGGCGAAGAGTACGGGGAGATGTTTGCGCATGATGTTTCCACTCTGTTCAGGAGATCAGCATACCTGCGTTCAGGGGTATCGGGACGCCCGGGCGTGAAGCTTGTGGTGGGGCCTCCCTGCGGTGAACACCTCAACCTCGATAATCTTCATGGAAAAGCCTTCAGCCCGCGCGCTAGTCTTGTGTCTGCTCCCTGCAGGTGATTCCCATGATGTTCAGGCCCGTGGTACGCGGTTCGATAGGCGCCTTGCTGCTGTTGCTCGGTGGTTGCAGCAGTCTCAATTATTATAGCCAGCTGGCCGGTGGCCAGTTGAGCCTGTTGCACGCCCGGGAGCCGGTGGCCGAGGTGATTGCCGATCCGGCCCGGGACCCGAAACTGCGCGAACACCTGGCCCAGTCCCAGCAGGCGCGGGCTTTTGCCAGCGAGCATCTGCACCTGCCGGACAACCGCAGTTACCGCTTGTATGCGGATATCAAACGCCCTTATGTGGTCTGGAATGTCTTTGCCACGCCGGAATTTTCCCTGACCCCGCAGCAGCATTGTTTCCCGATTGCCGGTTGCGTGGCCTATCGCGGCTATTACAACCAGGGCGCGGCGCGGGGTGAGGCGGCGCTGCAGAAGCAGCAGGGCATGGACGTGTATATCGGCGGGGTCGAGGCCTACTCGACGCTGGGCTGGTTCGACGATCCGATTATCAGTTCGATGATGACCTGGGGCGACGAGCGCCTGGCGACGCTGATCTTTCATGAACTGGCGCACCAGCGTTTTTATGTGAAGGACGACACCGAGTTCAATGAGTCCTATGCCAACTTCGTCGAGCAGGAAGGCACGCGGCAATGGCGGGCGGCGCGGGGCTTGCCGCCGGCCAAGGTCAATGAGGTGGCGCAGAAGGATCAGTTTATCGAGCTGGTGCTGAAGACCCGGGCGCGCTTGCAGCAGCTGTATGCGCAGGCCTTGCCGGTTGAGCAGATGCGGGAGCGCAAGGCGCAGGAGTTCCAGCGCTTGCGGGACGAGTACCACCAGATGCAGGCGAGTCAGTGGGCGGGTGACAAGCGTTATGACGCCTGGATCAACGGGCCGCTGAATAACGCCAAGCTGCTGCCCTTCGGGCTGTATGACCAGTGGGTGCCGGCGTTTGCGGCGTTGTTCAAGCAGGTGAATGGCGACTGGCCGGTGTTCTTCAAGGCTGTGGAAAAGCTGGGGGGCTTGCCGGTTGGCGAGCGTACGGCGGCGTTGCGCAAGCTGATGCCTGGCTGAAGGGCGCCATCGCGAGCAAGCTTGCTCCTACAATGTTTGTGTCGTGCCAATAAGTTGCGGACGACCGATATCTTGTAGGAGCAAGCTTGCTCGCGATGCAGGCGACACGGTTTCACGTCTTACACAAACGCCCGATGCAACTGCGCCAGCGTCTGGAAATGATAAGCCGGCTGCTGCGCACTCAACTCCTCGAAACTGCCGAACCCATACCCCACTGCCGCCGCATCCAGACCATTGCGTTGCGCGCCGATCAGGTCGTGCTTGCGGTCGCCGATCATCAGCGTATCGCTCGGTTCCAGCCCTTCTTCGGCGATCAGGTGGGCAATCAGCTCGACCTTGTCGGTCCGCGTGCCATCCAGCTCGCTGCCGTAGATCATCTTGAAGTGCCGGGCAAAATCGAAATGCCGGGCAATCTCCCGGGCAAACACCCAGGGCTTGGACGTGGCGATATACAAGGTGCGCCCCTGCCCGCCCAGCAGCTCCAGCAACGGCATGACCCCTTCGAACACCCGGTTCTCATACAGCCCGGTCACCTTGAAGCGTTCCCGGTAGAAGTTCACCGCCTCCCAGGCCTTGGCCTCGTCAAAACCGTAGAACTGCATGAACGCCTGCAACAACGGCGGGCCGATAAAGTGTTCGAGCTTGCCGAGGTCCGGCTCGTCGATCCCCAGTTTGCCCAGCGCGTACTGGATCGAACGGGTGATGCCCTCGCGCGGGTCGGTCAGGGTGCCGTCGAGGTCGAAGAGAATCGTCTGGTAATGCATGGAATGTCCTGGCTGTACAAAAAACAATCAAACGGCCTGGTGATAACCTTCGGCTATGTGCAGGTCCTTGAGCTTCACGTAGTTCGCCGCGCTGTAGGTGAAAAACGCCCGTTCCTTGTCCGTCAGCGCGCGCGTCTGCTTGACCGGGCTGCCGACATAGAGAAAGCCGCTTTCCAGGACCTTGCCCGGCGGCACCAGGCTGCCGGCGCCGACGATCACCTCGTCCTCGATCACCGCGCCGTCCATGACGATGCTGCCCATGCCGATCAGAATCCGGCTGCCCACCGTGCAGCCATGCAGCATGACCTTGTGGGCGATGGTCACGTCGTCGCCGATCAGCAGCGGGAAACCCTCGGGGTTGAAAGGCCCGGCGTGGGTGATATGCAACACGCAGCCGTCCTGCACGCTGGTGCGTTGGCCGATGTGGATGCGGTGCATGTCGCCGCGGATCACGGTCAACGGCCAGATGGAGCTGTCGGCGCCGATTTCGACGTCGCCGATCACCACCGCCGAACGGTCGACAAAGGCCCGTTCACCGAGTGCCGGCGTGAGGTTCTGATAGGTACGAAGGGTCACGATAGGCGCTCTCTCTTTGGTTGATAGCTGCGGTCGACGTCGATTGTAATTAAGATGGGCCCATGTTTCTTCCAGCCAAGGTGCCAACCGTGAGCGTGAACAACCCTCTTCTGCAGTCCTACGACCTGCCGCCGTTCTCGGCGATCCGCGCGGAACACGTGCTGCCGGCCATCGAACGGATCCTGGCGGACAACCGCGCGGCCATCGCCGAAATCCTCGCCACTCAAGGCCAACAGCCTACCTGGGCCGGGCTGATCCTGGCGATGGATGAACTCAACGATCGTCTGGGCGCCGCCTGGAGTCCGGTCAGCCACCTGAATGCGGTGTGCAACAGCGCTGAATTGCGCGAAGCCTACGAGGCCTGCCTGCCGGCCTTGAGCGCCTACTCCACGGAACTGGGCCAGAACCGCGAACTGTTCCAGGCCTTCGAAGCCCTGGCGAACAGCCCGCAGGCCGCCAGCTTCGACGTCGGCCAGAAAACCATTCTCGAACACTCCCTGCGCGACTTCCGCCTGTCGGGTATCGACCTGCCGCCCGAGCAGCAAAAGCGCTATGCCGAGGTGCAGAGCAAGCTGTCCGAACTGGGCAGCCGCTTCTCCAACCAGTTGCTCGACGCGACCCAGGCCTGGACCCGGCACGTCACCGACGAGGCCGGTCTTGCCGGCCTGAGCGACTCCTCCAAGGCGCAAATGGCCGCCGCGGCCCAGGCCAAGGGCCTGGACGGCTGGTTGATCACCCTGGAATTCCCGAGTTACTACGCGGTGATGACCTACGCCCAGGACCGCGCCCTGCGCGAAGAGGTGTACGCCGCCTACTGCACCCGTGCCTCGGACCAGGGCCCGAATGCCGGCCAGTACGACAACGGTCCGGTGATGGAAGAAATCCTCGACCTGCGCCAGGAACTGGCGCAATTGTTGGGTTTCGCCAGCTTCTCGGAATTGAGCCTGGCGACCAAGATGGCCGACTCCAGCGACCAGGTGCTGACCTTCCTGCGCGACCTGGCCAAGCGCAGCAAGCCGTTTGCCGCCCAGGACCTGCAACAACTCAAGGCCTACGCCGCCGAACAAGGCTGTGCCGAGCTGCAAAGCTGGGACAGTGGTTACTACGGCGAGAAGCTGCGTGAGCAACGCTACAGCGTTTCCCAGGAAGCCCTGCGCGCCTACTTCCCGATCGACAAGGTGCTCGGCGGGCTGTTCGCCATTGTCCAGCGCCTGTACGGCATCGAGATTGCCGAGCAGAGCGGTTTCGACACCTGGCACCCGGATGTCCGCCTGTTCGAAATCAAGGAAAACGGCCAGCACGTCGGGCGTTTCTTCTTTGACCTCTATGCCCGCGCCAACAAGCGTGGCGGGGCCTGGATGGACGGTGCCCGTGATCGTCGGCGTACGGTTGATGGCGTCCTGCAAAGCCCGGTGGCCAACCTGGTGTGCAACTTCGCCCCGGCCGACAGCGGCAAGCCGGCCCTGCTGACCCATGACGAAGTCACCACCCTGTTCCACGAATTCGGCCATGGGCTGCATCACCTGCTGACCCGTATCGACCATGCCGGGGTGTCCGGTATCAATGGCGTGGCCTGGGATGCCGTGGAGCTGCCGAGCCAGTTCATGGAAAACTGGTGCTGGGAGCCCGAAGGCCTGGCGTTGATCTCCGGTCACTACGAAAGCGGCGAACCGCTGCCCCAGGACCTGCTGGAAAAAATGCTCGCGGCGAAGAACTTCCAGTCCGGGCTGATGATGGTGCGCCAGCTGGAATTCTCGCTGTTCGACTTCGAACTGCATGCCACCCATGGCGATGGCCGCAGCGTGGCACAGGTCCTCGAAGGCGTGCGCGACGAGGTCTCGGTGATGCGTCCGCCGGCCTACAACCGCTTCCCCAACAGCTTTGCGCATATTTTCGCCGGCGGTTACGCGGCGGGCTACTACAGCTACAAATGGGCGGAAGTGCTGTCGGCCGACGCTTTCTCCAAGTTCGAGGAAGAGGGTGTGCTGAACGAACAGACCGGTCGTGCCTTCCGTGAAGCAATCCTGGCCCGCGGTGGCTCCCAGGCGCCGATGGTGCTGTTCGTCGACTTCCGTGGCCGCGAGCCGTCGATTGACGCACTCTTGCGTCACAGCGGCCTCGGCGAGGATGCCGCGGCATGAGCGAGGCTACCGTGATCAAGACCAAGAAGCGCTTTATCGCCGGGGCGGTCTGCCCGGCGTGCAGCGAGCAGGACAAGCTGATGATGTGGAGCGAAGACGACGTTCCGCACCGTGAGTGCGTGGCTTGCGGCTATGCCGACACCCTGAATGAACAGGGTTTGTCGGTGCCCAAGGAGCTGGGCACGCGGGTCAATACCGCACCGGCCAAGGCCCCGCAGGACAACAAGGTCCAGACCGTGCAGTTTTTCCCCAATCCGAAGCTGAAAAAGCCCGACGACAAGTAATCCCGCCGCTCCGCTCTCCCGGGCCGTCCAAGGCCCGGGGATGTCTTATCCCTGTACCACTCGCGCAAGCGCCTGCTACCCCAGACTGTGGCCTTGAGCGGACCCGCTGGCGGTCCGTGCCTGTCCAGGAGTGAACCGTGGGGACCTTCAACCCTTTGCTGCACGCGCAGCCGCCTGATCTGCCGGCCTATTCATCGGTGCGTGTCGAGCACCTGCTGCCGGCGCTCGAGGCGCTGATCAAACACCACTGGAGCGCGATCGACGAGATTATCGCGAACCAGAGCGAAAACCCGACCTGGGACGACTTCTTCGTACCGGTCGACGCCTTGCGGGGGCGCCTGGCGGGGCTTATGGGCGTCATTACCGCCTTGAGTACCGCCCGTCCCTACCCCGTGTGGGGAGAGGCGTTCCACAGTTGCCGCCGGCGTTATCTCGCTTACCGCCTTGAAGTCAGCCAGCATCCCGGGCTCTTTCAACTCTACGAACGCCTGGCGGGCAGCGCGAACGCGCGCCTGTTCGACGCCACGCGTGTCGCCGCGCTCCAGCGGGTCGTGCTGGATTGCCGGCTGGCGGGGGCGCATTTGTCCGAGGAACAGAAGACCCGGTTGCGGGCGCTGGACGCGCGAATCCGGCAACTGGAATTGCGCTTCCTCAACAATGTGCGCATCGCCAGTGAAGACGGCAGCCTGTACTTCAGCGACGACAGTACCCTGGAGGGCGTTTCGGACGAGGACAAGGTCCATATGGAGCTGTACCACGAGTCGAACTTTGCCGGTTGGTGGTTGAACATCGACGATCCGCAGGCGGTCAGCTCGATCTTTCGGGATGCGCGAGGGCGCGAGCTGCGCCAGCAGGTCTATGAGGCCGTTGTGAGCCGTGCCAGCGATGCCGAAACGGACCATGACAATACGCCCGTGCTCGACGAGTTGCTGCAATTGCGCTTCATGAAGGCTGAGCTGCTGGGCTTCGCCAACAGCGCGGCACTGCAACTGCAAAGCCTTTCGTTGAGTTCTGCCGAGCAGGTCGAGGGATTCTTGCGCCGACTGGTGGCCGCGGAAAAACCAGGCTGGATCCGCGAAGTGGAGGTACTGGAGGCGTTTGCCGCCGAGCAGGGCCTGACGGCGCTGAAACCCTGGGACCGGCCCTTTTATAGCCAGCAGCTGCGCCTGCACAAGGGCGCGATCAGCGAGGATGAAAGTCGCGCCTACTTCGAACTCGAGCAGGTTCTGAAAAGCCTGCTGGCACTCCCCGCTCGCCTGTTCGGCGTTGAATTCATCGCCCGCGACGAACTGGATACCTGGCACCCCGACGTCCGCCCGTTCGAGGTTCGCGAGTATGGGCAGGCGATAGGCTACCTGTTCCTCGATCTGTTCGCCCGCGAGGAGAAGACCACCAGGAGCGGCGCGATGTATGCGCTGCGCCATCGGCTGCTATCGGTCGAGGGCCGCAGCCTGACCCTGCCGGTCGTGGTGCTGTACTGTTATCTTCCGCGGCCCGCGGCTGACAAGCCCCTGCTGCTCAAGCACGGACAGATGCGGGTACTGTTCCACGAGTTTGGGCACTGCCTGCATCAGTTGCTGGACCGCTCTCCTTGCTGGAGCTTGTCCGGTACCGATTCGGCCAGGGATGCTGGCGAGTTCTTCTCGGCGTTGCTGGAGTGCTGGTGTCATTCGCCTGCCTATCTCGTCGAGATCAGTCGGCACCACCAGACCGGCGCCGCGCTTTCTGCCGATCAGGCCGACCGGTTGATGATTTCACTCACCACCGGCAACGGCTTGAAGTCGGCCAGTACCCTGATTCTTGCCGCGCTCGCGTTGGAGCTGCACCAGAACCCCGCCCGGGAGCAAAGCGTCCTGGAGCGCAGCGCACGGGTGCGCGATGAGGTCTTGTCGCTGCCGGCACCGAGCGATGTGCGTCAGGTCTACAGTTTCAGTCACCTGGTCACCGGCACGGACGCCGCCTATTTCATCTATCCCTGGGGGCAGATGCTGGCGAGGGCGGTGTTCAGCCGTTTCGAAGAGCAGGGGCTCTTCGATCCCGTGGAAGGCAGGCGCCTGCGCGAGCTGGTCTTCGCGCCGGGCGGTTCCCGGCCCATCCTGAAATCCATTGAGGCGTTTCTGGGACGAACCCTCGATGAACTCACTGCACCTGTGCCGACTTGAGCCAGCTCTGCACCGCGCAGGTAGCGTAGGGACTGGTGCTGCACGCGCCGCTGGCCAGGGCCTCGCGTAGCTTGTCGACCGGCGCCTGCATCATGTAACGGATGCTGTCCTTGAAGTGCGGGGTGTCGCCAAACCCTCCCATCATCATTTCGCTCAGGGCTTCCTCCTTGCTCCAGCCCTGCACCACCACGCGGTACATCGCCGCCATCAGGCCGGTGCGTTCCGTGCCCTTCCGGTCGTGGATCAGTACCGAACCCCGGTCCTCGGCGTCCTTGATCGCGCGCAAGACGGTCAACACGTCGGCGTCATCGACATGGCCGATCCGGTAGGGCAGTTGCACCTGCTTGATGTTCGGGGCCGACAGCCAGCTGGAGTCGGCCTCCGGCTGGAAGTTGATGACCGTGGTGATGTTCAGCCTGGCCAGGATCGGCACGGCATTGCTGTCGGGCAAGGTGCTGCGATAGAGCGTCGGGGTCATCTGGTTGAGGTTGTACTGGTTGCCCACCGGCGTGGCCCATTGCGGCGGGCGTTGGCTGCTGTTGTCGCCGGCCTGGGCGGCGAGCAGCACCAGACCGCTGATCAGCATCAGGCCAAGGAGGGAAAACCAGCGAACGATCGACATAGATGGACGGCGCCCGGAAAAGAGAACTCGATATTGCCCTATAGCATTGTTTTTTACGGATCAAAAGCCCGTGAGTCGAGCGTCAAAGATTTGTGAGAGGGGTGGAATGGGGGCGGAAAAGGTCGAGATTTTTAGCTGAATCGATTCATCCTGATGCTTAGGCTGCTATCATTTGTAACTAAAGGTTGCCAGTGTGTTCTCAATTCGAGGTGTCTCGATAGAGACCGCTACCCGAAAAAGACAGGTTGCTCAATTGAAGTGACCGAATAATCCGTGCGTGCAAGATGAGAGAGGTAACGCCATGTCTGATCAAGATCGAGATAACCCGCGGCGTGAGTTCCTGCGCAAAACCCTGACCTTGATCCCGGTGGTCACCGTGGCGAGCAGCGCGTTGGGCAGCAGTGTCCTGCAAGCCGCCTCGCAAGTGACGCCAGCGGCCGCCGACAAGGCTCCGGTCAACAGCGGGCATTACGAGCCGAGCTTCTTCACCGCCGAGGAATGGGCTTTTCTCAATGCCGCCGTGGCCCGATTGATTCCGGCCGATGCCCAGGGGCCGGGTGCCCTGGAAGCTGGTGTGCCGGAATTTATCGACCGGCAAATGAACACCCCTTACGCCAGTGGCGCCTTGTGGTTTATGCAGGGGCCCTTCGCCGCCGATGCGCCGCCGGAGATGGGTTGGCAAAGCAAACTGGTGCCCCGCGAGATCTATCGGCTGGGCATCGCTGCTACGGAGGCCTGGTGCAAGAAGCTGCACGGTTCAACCTTTGCCGCGCAAGACAGCGCTACCCAGGATGCCTTGCTCAAGCGACTGGAGGTCGGAGACGCCGATTTCGACAGTGTCCCGCCGAAGATTTTCTTCAGCTTCCTGCTGCAAAACACCAAGGAAGGTTTCTTCAGCGACCCGATCCATGGCGGCAACAAAGGTCTGGTCGGCTGGACCATGATCGGCTTTCCCGGCGCCCGCGCCGATTTTATGGATTGGGTTGAACGCAACGAGCAATACCCCTTCCCGGCTGTATCCATTCGCGGCGAGAGGGCATGAGCATGGCGATTCAAATGAAGAAGGTCGACGCGGTAATCGTCGGTTTCGGCTGGACTGGGGCGATCATGGCCAAGGAACTGACCGAAGCCGGGCTCAATGTCGTGGCCCTGGAACGCGGTCCCATGCAGGACACCTACCCAGACGGCAATTACCCACAGGTGATCGACGAGCTCACCTACAGCGTGCGCAAGAAACTCTTCCAGGATATCTCCAAGGAAACCGTCACCATTCGCCATAGCGTCAATGACGTCGCCCTGCCGAACCGCCAGCTCGGCGCGTTCCTGCCGGGCAATGGCGTGGGTGGTGCGGGGCTGCACTGGTCTGGCGTGCACTTTCGGGTCGACCCCATCGAGTTGCGCATCCGCAGTCACTACGAAGAGCGCTACGGCAAACACTTCATTCCCAAGGACATGACCATCCAGGACTTCGGCGTCAGTTACGAAGAGCTGGAACCGTTCTTCGACCATGCCGAAAAGGTCTTCGGCACTTCGGGCCAGGCCTGGACCGTCAAGGGCCAGTTGGTCGGCCAGGGCAAGGGCGGCAACCCTTACGCGCCGGATCGTTCCAATCCCTTTCCGCTGGAGTCGCAGAAGAACACCTACTCCGCGCAGCTGTTCCAGAAAGCCGCCAGTGAAGTCGGCTACAAGCCCTACAATCTGCCGTCGGCAAATACTTCAGGGCCCTACACCAACCCTTACGGTGCGCAGATGGGCCCGTGCAATTTCTGCGGCTTCTGCAGCGGTTATGTCTGCTACATGTATTCCAAGGCCTCGCCGAACGTGAACATCCTGCCGGCGTTGCGCCAGGTGCCGAACTTCGAACTGCGGCCCAATTCCCACGTGCTACGGGTCAATCTCGACAGCACCAAGCGCAAGGCCACCGGCGTGACCTACATCGACGCCCAGGGCCGCGAGGTGGAGCAAGAGGCGGACCTGGTGATTCTCGGCGCCTTCCAGTTCCATAACGTGCGGCTGATGCTGCTGTCCGGCATCGGCAAGCCCTACGATCCGGTCACCGGTGAAGGCGTGGTGGGCAAGAACTTCGCCTACCAGAACATGGCCACCGTGAAGGCCTTCTTCGACAAGGACGTGCACACCAACAACTTTATCGGTGCCGGCGGCAACGGTGTGGCGATCGACGATTTCAACGCCGATAACTTCGACCACGGCCCCCATGGCTTTGTCGGCGGGTCGCCGATGTGGGTCAACCAGGCCGGCAGCCGGCCGATTGCCGGGACTTCGAACCCGCCGGGCACACCAGCCTGGGGCAGTGCCTGGAAACGTGCCACGGCCGATTACTACACCCACCAGGTGTCGATGGACGCCCACGGTGCGCACCAGTCCTATCGGGGAAACTACCTGGATCTCGACCCGGTTTACCGCGATGCCTACGGCTTGCCGCTGTTGCGGATGACCTTCGACTGGCAGGAAAACGACATCAAGATGAACCGCTTCATGGTCGACAAACTGAGCAAGGTCGCCGAGGCGATGAACCCCAAGTCCATTGCCCTGCTGGGCAAGCAGGTCGGTGAGCACTTCAACACGTCGTCCTACCAGACTACCCACCTCAACGGTGGCGCGATCATGGGTACCGACCCGAAGACCAGCGCCCTGAACCGCTACCTGCAATGCTGGGATGTGCACAACGTCTTCGTCCCCGGCGCTTCGGCCTTCCCCCAGGGCCTGGGCTACAACCCCACCGGCCTGGTGGCGGCGCTGACCTACTGGTCGGCCCGGGCGATCCGCGAGCAGTACCTGAAAAATCCCGGCCCGCTGGTCCAGGCATAAGGAGCGATGAACATGAAAGCACTGGTTATCGCCACCCTGGCGCTGTTGGGCAATGGCGCGGTCAGCGCCGCCGAGGCCGATCCGTCGGCCCTGATCAAGCAGGGCGAATACCTGGCGCGGGCCGGGGATTGCGTGGCCTGTCACACGGCCAAGGGCGGCCAGCCGTTCGCCGGCGGGCTGCCGATGCAGACGCCCATCGGCACGATCTATTCGACCAATATCACCCCGGATAAAAGTGGGATCGGCGCCTACAGCTTCGAGGATTTCGACCAGGCGGTCCGCCATGGTGTCGCCAAGAACGGCAGTACGCTTTACCCGGCGATGCCCTATCCGTCCTACGCCCGGGTCAGCGACAGCGATATGCAGGCGCTGTACGCCTACTTCATGAAGGGCGTGGCGCCGGTGGCCCAGGACAACAAGGCTGTCGATATCCCCTGGCCGCTGAGCATGCGCTGGCCGTTGGCGGGTTGGCGCTGGATGTTTGCGCCCAAGGTCGCCGAATACCAGGCCGGCAGCGGCGCGGACCCGGTGGTGAGCCGTGGCGCCTATCTGGTCGAAGGCCTCGGCCATTGCGGTGCCTGCCATACGCCACGGGCCCTGACCATGCAGGAAAAAGCCTTGAGCGCGAATGACGGCAGTGCCTTCCTGGCGGGTAGCGCGCCGCTCGAGGGCTGGATCGCGAAAAGCCTGCGCGGCGACCACAAGGATGGCCTCGGCAGTTGGAACGAAGCGCAGCTGGTGCAGTTCCTCAAGACCGGTCGCAGCGATCGCAGCGCGGTATTCGGCGGCATGAGCGATGTGGTGGTGCACAGCATGCAATACATGAGCGATGACGACCTGACGGCGATTGCCCGCTACCTCAAGAGCTTGCCGCCGGTGGATCCGCAGGACACGCCTCACGCCTATGAGCCGCAGGTCGCACAAACCCTGTGGAAAGGTGATGACAGCAAGCCGGGGGCGTCGGTCTATATCGACAACTGCGCGGCCTGCCACCGTACTGACGGTCACGGCTATACCCGGGTGTTCCCGGCGTTGGCCGGTAACCCGGTGGTGCAATCGGCGGACCCGACGTCGTTGATCCATATCGTGCTCAAGGGCGGCACCTTGCCGGCAACCCACAGCGCACCTTCGAACTTCACCATGCCGGCGTTTGCCTGGCGGCTGTCGGACCAGGAAGTGGCGGATGTCGTCGGTTTCATTCGCGGCAGTTGGGGTAACCAGGGCGGCGCGGTGAAGGCCAGTGACGTGGCGGCGTTGCGCAAGGAGGATATGCCGGCCAAGCCATAAAACCCTGAGAGCACCACGGACCCCCTGTAGGAGCTGGCTTGCCGGCGATGAGGCCCTTGAGTCTTGCGGCGTTCTTACGGCCGCCATCGCCAGCAAGCCGGCTCCCACAAAGGTCTGCTTTCGGCCTGGCTTTTGGGTGGCACTGCCAGACGGTGCTAGGCAGATTCGTCTGGCTCCATTACTGTATATAAATACAGTAATGGAGCCTTTCCAATGTTCACCCCGCTCCCACCCCGTGGCCGTGGCACCGCGACCAACCCGCACAACCGCTTCGCGCCCCATCGTTCGGTGGCCGAGGACGACGGCTGGTACCAGGAGGTTCCGCTGACCCAGGGCACCGAGGTGCGCATCGAGACTGCGAAGTCCATCATCACCCGCAACACCTCGCCGGACCTGCCCTTCGACCGCTCCATCAATCCCTATCGCGGCTGCGAGCACGGTTGCATCTACTGCTACGCACGCCCCAGCCATGCCTACTGGGATATGTCCCCAGGCCTGGATTTCGAAACCAGGCTGATCGCCAAGACCAACGCCGCCGCCGTGCTGGAGCAGCAATTGTCCAAGCCGGGCTATCGCGTCGCACCGATCAACCTGGGCTCCAATACCGATCCCTACCAGCCGATCGAACGCGAGCACCAGCTGACCCGGCGGATCCTCGAGGTGTTGCTGCGTTATCGGCATCCGGTGACCATCGTCACCAAGGGCTCGCTGATCCTGCGCGACCTCGACCTGCTCACGGAACTGGCACGGCAGCGCCTGGTGGCGGTGATGATCAGCCTGACCAGCCTCGACGACGAACTCAAGCGCATCCTCGAGCCCCGTGCGGCGGCGCCCAAGGCGCGCTTGCGGGCGATCCGGGTCATGGGTGAAGCGGGTATCCCGGTGGGCGTTTTATGTTCGCCGATGATTCCGATGATCAACGACAGCGAGCTGGAAAGCCTGCTCACCGAGGCCCGCGACGCCGGTGCCCAGAGCGCCGCCTACATGATGCTGCGCCTGCCCCTGGAGGTAGCGCCGCTGTTCGAGGAGTGGCTCGCCGCCCACTATCCGCAACGGGCAGCCCATGTCTTGAGCCTGATTCGCCAGACCCGCGGCGGCGAGCTCTACGACAGCCGGTTCGGTGCGCGGATGCGCGGCGAAGGGCCGTTTGCCGACCTGCTGGCGCAACGTTTTGCCAAGGCCATCAAGCGTCTGGGCCTCAACCGCCGCGAAGGTTACAACCTCGATTGCACGGCGTTTTGTCCTCCCGGAGGGCAAATGTCGTTACTCTGAGCCATGATCCGGACAAAGGTGTCTGCTGGCGTTTGGCCTGCGCCTATACTCTCGGGTAAGCGCGTAAGAAGCTTCTGGAACGTCCGTCCTAGAGCCTCTGATTCAGCTTGAGTTAAGTTTTCGCGACTAGGGTGAAGCTGCCTGTTGTGTACAGGTGCGTTCAAGGAATCGGGCGTATTGATCCGATGGGTGCTGGCGCGAGCGAGCCAAATCAGGAAAATCCCCTTCAATCCGTCAGAAAAGAGGATGAATCATGAGTGACAAGGATAAACAGCCGTCGGCTGCGTCGGCACCAGGGCTCCCCGGGGCCGAAACCGCCGATGCGGCGTTGCAGCATATCGTCGATGGCTTCCTGCATTTTCATCATGAAATTTTTCCGCAGCAGGAAGAGTTGTTCAAGAAACTCGCCACGGCCCAGAGCCCCCGGGCGATGTTCATCACGTGCGCGGATTCGCGGATCGTGCCTGAACTCATTACCCATAGCTCGCCCGGCGACCTGTTCGTGACCCGCAATGTCGGCAACGTGGTGCCGCCCTACGGGCAGATGAACGGCGGTGTCTCGACCGCCATCGAGTATGCGGTGCTGGCCCTCGGCGTGCAGCACATCATCGTCTGCGGGCATTCGGACTGCGGCGCCATGCGTGCGGTGCTCAACCCCGACAGCCTGGAAAAGATGCCCACGGTCAAGGCTTGGCTGCGCCATGCCGAAGTGGCGAAGACCATGGTCCATGAAAACTGCAACTGTGCCAACGAAAGTGAAAGCATGCAGGTGCTGACCGAAGAAAATGTTATCGCCCAGTTGCAGCACTTGCGCACGCACCCTTCGGTAGCCTCGCGCATGGCCAACGGTCACCTGTTTATCCATGGTTGGATCTACAACATCGAAACCAGCGAAATCAAAGCGTATGACGCCGATCGGGCCTGCTTCCTGCCCCTCGATGGCACTCATCCGATCCCGAGTGCGACGCCCAAAGCCCGCTTCTAGCGCCTGAAGCCTCCTCCATCCATTGGGTTCAGCCACGACCGACGTTCGAGCGGTCGGGCTTGGCCATGCCTGAAGAAATCCTCGGGAGATTCATCATGCGTGCAGCACAACTGAAAGCGGTTTTGCCACGGGAGCTATTGGCTTCCGTGGTGGTATTCCTGGTGGCCCTGCCGCTGTGCATGGGGATCGCCATCGCGTCCGGCATGCCACCGGCCAAAGGGCTGATTACCGGCATCATCGGTGGATTGGTGGTGGGCTGGCTGGCGGGTTCACCGTTGCAGGTCAGCGGTCCGGCCGCGGGCCTGGCGGTGCTGGTGTTCGAACTGGTGCGCGAGCACGGCATGGCCATGCTCGGGCCGATCCTGTTGCTGGCCGGCGTGTTGCAATTACTGGCTGGCCGCCTGCGCCTGGGCTGCTGGTTCCGGGTGACCGCCCCGGCGGTGGTCTACGGCATGCTTGCCGGGATCGGTGTGTTGATCGTGCTGTCCCAGGTCCATGTGATGCTCGACGGCTCTCCCCTACCCTCGGGGCTGGACAACCTGCTGGGCTTCCCCGCCGCTGTGGGCCAGGCGTTTTCCGGCGAAGGCAGCGGCTGGCAGGCCGGTGCGTTGGGCCTGGGAACCATCCTGGTGATGTGGCTTTGGGACAAGCGCAAACCCCATGTCCTGCGCTTTGTCCCGGGTGCGTTGCTTGGCGTGGGCCTGGCGACCCTGGCGAGCCTGCTGCTGGCGCTGTCGGTCAAGCGCGTGGAAGTCCCCGCCAACCTGGCCGAGGCCATCGACTGGCTGCGGCCCGCCGACCTGCTCAACCTGGCCGATCCCAACCTGCTGATCGCGGCTTTTGCCGTGGCCTTTATCGCCAGCGCCGAAACCCTGCTCTCAGCCGCCGCCGTGGACCGCATGCACGACGGCCAGCGTTCGGACTTCGACCGCGAACTGTCGGCGCAGGGGGTGGGCAACATGCTCTGCGGCTTGCTCGGGGCGCTACCTATGACCGGGGTGATCGTGCGCAGTTCGGCGAATGTCCAGGCCGGTGCCCGGACCCGCCTGTCGACGATGTTCCATGGCTTGTGGCTGCTGGCCTTTGTGCTGCTGTTGTCCAGCGTGCTGCAAAGCATTCCGGTGGCGAGCCTGGCGGGTGTGCTGGTGTATACGGGCATCAAGCTGGTGGACCTCAAGGTCTTTCGCGGCCTGGGGCGCTACGGGCGCATGCCGATGCTGACCTATGGGGCCACGGCCCTGGCGATTGTCTGCACTGATCTGTTGACGGGTGTGTTGATCGGTTTCGGCCTGACCCTGGCGAAGCTGGCCTGGAAAGCCTCGCGCCTGAAAATCAGCCTGGTGGACTTGCCTGCCGAGGGTGAGATGGAGCTGCGCCTGCTGGGAGCGGCGACCTTTCTCAAGGTGCCTGCGCTGACCCGGGTGCTGTCGACGGTTCCCACGGGCACGGTGGTGCACGTGCCGCTGGGCAACCTGAGCTATATCGACCACTCTTGCCTGGAGTTGCTGGAGGAGTGGGACCGCGCCAACCGGGCCAAGGGTTCGCGATTGGTGATCGAGGCCCATGGCTTGAAACGGCGCCTGGAAGGGCGGCTGCGGACCACCAGCGGTATCGGTTCCGCCGCAGCCTGACGATGGTAAAACGCCACAAAACCTGTAGGAGCCGAGCTTGCTCGCGATCGGGCGCGCAGCGGCCGCAATCCGGCTGACTCGGTGTGCCAGATGCACCGCATGCGCAGGTTTTACGACTGCTGCGCAGCCGATCGCGAGCAAGCTCGGCTCCTACAGGAGCGCGCGTCGGCAGCGGATCGCGTTCGGTTGCGATCAATTGCGTTGTCGGTTCAAGCGCCCGGCTGCTCCAGCTCCAGCCCCACGCCCAATTGGCGCGACAGGCACGGCCAGCGCTTCCACGCCGCCTCGGTGTCCGGGCTGTACAGGCGCTCGCGATAGGCTTCCACCGACTCCAGGGCAAAACTTTCTTCGTTGAGCATTTCATCGACCGCGTGATGCACCGCTTCATCCAGCTGGTTGGCGAATGTCTCGCCGATCAACTGGTGGGCGATCAGGTTGGCCACGGTAATGTCCGAGGGAATCAGCGGCTGGCCGAAATGCTTGATGTACAGGTCGTTGACCTCCTCCACCAGGCGATGCGCCAGATAGGCTTCGTCCAGCAGGCCGTCGAGCCCGACATGGCCTTCCAGGATCGCCGGGGGTTGCAGGAAAAACTGCTCGGCGATAGTCAGCACCGGCTTGATCTGCGATTCGATGCCGGCTTCGCGCGCCACCTCATTGGCCGCATCCAGCAAATCGGGAACCAGGTCGATATAGGCTTTGACAAACCGGGTCAGCACGCCTTTGGCGTCAACATCCGGCAGTTGAATAGCGGGGTGAAGGTGCGGCAATTGAACTTCAAGTTGACGCGTCAACTGGCCACTACCGGCCTCGTGTTGATGGGCACGTTGAATCTGCTCGCGCAATGCGGCGGTGTTCATGAAAACTCCAGGGGGGGACGGCAAAGGGAAAATAGGGAGAGTACAAAGTAGCTGGGTTATAAAAGATGTTCAGACGCATTTGTAATAATTATTTCATGCTTATATGCGTGAGTTATATCGGCTTGCCATCATTTCTGCTCTGCCCCAGGTAATTCGTGGCCTCCAGCCTGATGCAAAGTCGCCTTCAGTTCATTTCCCAGATCGCATGGCGCTGTCCCGGTCGCTGTCTATACTCGATTTCGTAGGGAGTTAGCTGTTGACGCCCGGCAGCTGTTGCAGGCCCGGCCGAATGGTCCGCTTACGCAGTACGACCATTCCCTTGGCCGCAGGTGAAAGCCGGCGGGATAACAAGAACGATAAGGGGAACCCGCAATGATGCGACATCCACGAGTCTGGATGGGCCTCCTGTTGTGGTCGATATTCAGTCAGGCGCATGCCGCCTGGACCGTGAATATGACGCCTGGAGCGACGGAAGTCAGTCACGAGATCTTCGATCTGCACATGACCATTTTCTGGATCTGTGTGGTGATCGGCATCATCGTGTTCGGTGCGATGTTCTGGTCGATGATCATGCACCGACGCTCCACTGGCCAGGTGGCGGCCAAGTTCCATGAAAGCACCACCGTGGAAATCCTCTGGACCATCGTGCCCTTGCTGATCCTGGTGGTCATGGCGATTCCCGCGACCGCCACGCTGATCAAGATGTACGACACCAGTGAGTCGGACGTCGATATCCAGATCACCGGCTATCAGTGGAAATGGCACTACAAATACCTGGGCCAGGATGTCGAGTTCTTCAGCAACCTGTCCACCCCCGCCGAACAGATGCATAACCAGGCGCCCAAGGGCGAAAACTACCTGCTGGAAGTCGACCAGCCGCTGGTCTTGCCGGTGGGCGCCAAGGTGCGTTTCCTGGTGACCTCCGCCGACGTGATCCATTCCTGGTGGGTGCCGGCCCTGGCGGTCAAGCGCGATGCCATTCCGGGGTTCTTCAACGAAGCCTGGACCCGGATCGACAAGCCCGGCCTCTACCGCGGGCAATGTTCCGAACTGTGCGGCAAGGACCACGGTTTCATGCCGGTGGTGGTCGATGTCCGCACCAAGGCCGACTACGACAGCTGGCTGGCCGATCGCAAGGCCGAGTCCGCCAAGCTCAAGGAACTGACCAGCAAGGAGTGGACCCTCGACGAGCTCAAGGAGCGCGGCGACAAGGTCTACCACACCACCTGCGTGGCCTGTCACCAGGCCGAGGGCCAGGGCCTGCCGCCGATGTTCCCGTCACTCAAGGGCTCGAAAATCGCCACCGGTCCCAAGGAGGACCACCTGCACCGGGTGTTCTTCGGCAAGCCGGGCACGGCCATGGCGGCCTTCGGCAAACAGTTGTCGGAAGTCGATATCGCCGCCGTCGTGACCTACGAGCGTAATGCCTGGGGCAACAACAAGGGCGACATGGTCACGCCCAAGGAAGTCCTGGCGCTGAAACAGGCGGAGGGCAGTAAATGAACAGCTCCGTCGCGTGTTCGCTGAACCGGTCGGAGCCGAGGCTCCCGGGCCAAGCCGTTCCCCCGTTTGCAGGAGACAGGACATGAGTGCAGTGATCGATGACCATGGCCATGGCGGCCACGATGAGCACGCCGCCCACGGTCCCGCCAAGGGCCTGATGCGCTGGGTGCTGACCACCAACCACAAGGATATCGGCACGCTGTACCTGTGGTTCAGTTTCGCCATGTTCCTGCTCGGCGGCTCCTTCGCCATGGTGATCCGCGCCGAGTTGTTCCAGCCGGGGCTGCACATTGTCGAGCCGGCGTTCTTCAACCAGATGACCACCATGCACGGCCTGGTGATGGTCTTCGGCGCGGTGATGCCGGCCTTCGTCGGCCTGGCCAACTGGATGATCCCGCTGATGATCGGCGCGCCGGACATGGCCTTGCCGCGGATGAACAACTTCAGCTTCTGGCTGTTGCCGGCGGCCTTCTCGCTGATGGTCTCGACCCTGTTCATGCCCGGCGGCGGGCCGAACTTCGGCTGGACCTTCTATGCGCCGTTGTCGACCACCTACGCGCCCGAAAGCGTGACCTTCTTTATCTTCGCCATCCACATGATGGGCATCAGTTCGATCATGGGCGCGATCAACGTGATCTCGACCATTCTCAACCTGCGTGCGCCGGGCATGACCCTGATGAAGATGCCGCTGTTCGTCTGGACCTGGCTGATCACCGCGTTCCTGCTGATCGCGGTGATGCCGGTGCTGGCGGGTGTGGTGACCATGATGCTGATGGATATCCATTTCGGCACCAGCTTCTTCAGCGCCGCCGGTGGCGGTGATCCGGTGCTGTTCCAGCACGTGTTCTGGTTCTTCGGCCATCCCGAGGTGTACATCATGATCCTGCCGGCGTTCGGCGCGGTCAGTGCGATCATCCCGGCGTTTTCCCGCAAGCCGCTGTTCGGCTACACCTCGATGGTCTACGCCACGGCGAGCATCGCCTTCCTCTCGTTCATCGTCTGGGGCCACCATATGTTCGTGGTCGGCATTCCCCTGGTCGGCGAGCTGTTCTACATGTACGCGACCATGTTGATCGCGGTGCCGACCGGGGTGAAGGTGTTCAACTGGGTCAGCACCATGTGGCAAGGTTCGCTGACCTTCGAGACGCCCATGCTGTTTGCGGTGGCCTTTGTCATCCTGTTCAGCATCGGCGGCTTCTCCGGGCTGATGCTGGCGATGGCGCCGGCGGACTTCCAGTACCACGGCACCTATTTCGTGGTGGCGCATTTCCACTACGTGCTGGTGCCGGGGGCGATCTTCGGGATCTTCGCGTCCACCTACTACTGGCTGCCGAAGTGGACCGGCCACATGTACGACGAAACCCTCGGCAAGCTGCACTTCTGGCTGTCGTTCATCGGCATGAACCTGACCTTCTTCCCGATGCATTTCGTGGGCCTTGCGGGGATGCCACGGCGGGTGCCGGACTACAACCTGCAGTTCGCCAACTTCAACATGGTCTCCTCGATCGGTGGCTTCATGTTCGGGGTCACCCAGCTGCTGTTCCTGTTTATCGTCATCAAGTGCATCCGCAGCGGCCCGCCGGCCCCGGCCAAGCCCTGGGATGGCGCGGAAGGCCTGGAGTGGAGCATTCCGTCACCGGCGCCGTACCACACCTTCATCACGCCGCCGGAAGTGAAATAGATCATGGCCGACTCGATCTCGCTCAAGCGCCTGGTCACACGCCTGTTGTTGGTGGTGGTAGCGATGTTCGCCTTCGGTTTTGCCCTGGTGCCGCTCTACGACGTGATGTGCAAGGCCTTCGGGATCAACGGCAAGACCGCCGGGCAGTATGAAGGTGAGCAGGTGGTCGACCTGTCACGCAAGATCGGCGTGCAGTTTCTCTCGACCAATGCCGTCGACATGGTCTGGGAGTTCTATCCCAAGGCCAACCAGTTGACCGTGCACCCCGGTGCCGTCAACGAGATGCTCTTCGTGGCCTACAACCCCACCGACCATGTGATGAAGGCCCAGGCCATCCCGAGCATCGCCCCGGCGAATGCGGCGGTGTATTTCCACAAGACCGAATGCTTCTGCTTCACCCAGCAGACCCTGCAGCCCGGGCAGCGCATCGAGATGCCGGTACGTTTCATCGTTGACCGCGACATGCCCAAGGATGTGAAGCAACTGACACTGGGCTACACGCTGTTCGACATCACCGCCCGCAATCCGCCCGTGGCGGGTACGGGCGGCTAGGACATTTGGCGTGCCCGATAAGGAGAACAATAAATGGCGATTCATGAGCATTACTACGTACCGGCCCAGAGCAAGTGGCCGATCATTGCCACGGCGGGCATGCTGACCACGATGTTCGGTCTGGGCACCTGGTTCAACGACCTGAAGGCGGCGCGCCCGGATTCCCACGGCCCGCTGATTTTCTTCGTCGGCGGACTGCTGCTGGCCTATATGCTTTTCGGCTGGTTCGGCACGGTGATCAAGGAAAGTCGCGCCGGGCTCTACAGCCCGCAGATGGACCGCTCGTTCCGCTGGGGCATGAGCTGGTTCATCTTTTCCGAGGTGATGTTCTTTATCGCCTTCTTCGGCGCGCTGTTCTATGTGCGCAATCTGTCGGTGCCCTGGCTGGCCGGTGACGGTGGCGCGAAAGGGATCGCCCACCTGTTGTGGCCGAACTTCCAGAATGCCTGGCCCTTGCTGAACAACCCCGATCCGAAGCTCTTTCCCGGCCCCAGGGAAACCATCAGTCCCTGGGGCTTGCCGCTGCTCAATACCGTGTTGCTGGTCAGTTCCAGCGTCACCGTGACCATCGCCCACCATGCCCTGAAGAACGGCCATCGCGGCGCGCTGAAGATCTGGCTGGCGATCACCGTGCTGCTGGGGATCGCGTTCCTGAGCTTCCAGGCCAAGGAATACATGCATGCCTATCACGAGCTGGGGCTGACCCTGGGCTCGGGCATCTACGGCGCGACCTTCTTCATGCTCACCGGTTTCCACGGTGCCCACGTGACCATCGGCACCCTGATCCTGTTCGTGATGCTGATGCGGGTCATGCGCGGGCACTTCAATGCCGAGCATCAATTCGGTTTTGAAGCGGCCAGTTGGTATTGGCACTTCGTCGACGTGGTCTGGATCGGCCTGTTCGTCTTCGTCTACGTACTTTGAGCCTTGCGGGGCGCGGGTTCCTACCAGGGCGCCGAGGACACCAGTTGGCCGCTGAAAAAGCCCCAGGTGATCAAGGCCAGGGTGATCACGGCAAGCCCGACCCGCACGGTGAGGGCATGGACCAGGCGCTTGGAGTAGGCGTCGTCCTTCACCAGGAAGAACAGGCCGCTGAACAGGCTGGCCACCGTGGCCAACAGCATCAGGACAATCGCCGCTTTCAACATGGTGAGACTCCGGGGGAGATGCGCATGCAATTGAGTATAGCGAGTCGAATAACGGCCGCAGGAGCGCGGTCATGAGGCGCTTCCAGCCCGGCATCGCGCCGACCCTGGTGGTGCTTGTGCTGCTGCCGTTGCTGGTCTGCCTGGGGTTCTGGCAGCTGAGTCGCAGCGAGCAGAAACGCGTGCTGCTGGAGAACCATGCCCAGCGTCGCACTTCCGAACCGGTGGCGGGCGACCAGTTGAAAGCCATGACCGATCCGGCCTTTCGGCGGGTGCGATTGAGCGGGCAGTTCGACGCCGAACACAGTTACCTGCTGGATAACCGCATGCGCGACGACCGGGTCGGCGTCGAGCTGTTGCAGCCGTTCCACGACGAGGCCAGCGGCCTGTGGTTGCTGGTCAACCGGGGCTGGTTGCCCTGGCCGGATCGGCGCACGCCGCCGGTGTTCAGCACCCCTGCGCAGCGGCTGGAAATCGGCGCCTGGGTGTATGTCTCGCCTGGCGCGACCTTCCAACTGGGCAGCGACCCGGCCAATGCGAGCTGGCCACGGCTGGTGACCGCGATCGACCCGGACAAGCTCTGGGCGGAGCTGGGACGCACAGGTTTCAACTACGAACTGCGCCAGGAGTCCGGCCCGGCGGCCTATGAGGCCGGCTGGCCGGTGGTCTCCGAAGGCATGGGGCCGGAAAAACATGTGGCCTATGCCGTGCAGTGGTTCGCCATGGCACTGGCGCTGTTCGGCCTTTATCTCTACCTCGGATGGCATAACGCAAGGGAGAAACACCATGGGAGCGGCCATGAATCCACTGAACACAGCTGAAGCCCCGACCCCGCCACGGCGTGCCCGCGGTCGCTGGCAACTGATCATGATCCTGTTGGTGGTGATCGGCCCGATGGTCCTCGCCACCGGGATGTACAAGTTGCAGTTCTGGGTGCCGGAGAGCCGCAGTTATCACGGCGAGTTGATCGGCAACGGTGAAAGCCGTGCCGACCTGGGCGTGCAGACCGACGAGCAGCGCTGGCAGATGCTGGTGACCGCGCCGGGGGATTGTGCCGCGGACTGCCAGCAACTGGTCTACCTGGCGCGGCAGATCCAGATCGCCCTGGGCCGCGATGCTTCCCGGGCCAGCCATGCCCTGGCGACGGCGCAACCCCTGGAGACGTTCTACGACGCCAAGCTCAAGCGCGAATACCCGCAGTTGCAACGCTACCCGCTGGATCTTGCGGCCTACAACCGGGCGGCCAAGGGCAACGGCGCGGCGCAACTGTGGATCGTCGATCCCCACGGCAACCTGGTGCTGCGTTATGACGCGGGGGTCAACGGCAAGGACCTGCTCAACGACCTGGTGCAACTGTTGAAACTGTCGAATATCGGATGAGGGCATCGTCATGGCCAAACCTGGATTTCGCCTCGCGCTGTTCGCCACGCTGCTGGCGCTGATTGTCGTCCTGCTGGGCGCCTACACCCGGCTGACCCACGCCGGCCTGGGCTGCCCCGACTGGCCGGGCTGCTACGGCTTTATCAGCGTGCCCCAGAGCGAAGCCCAGCTGGCCCATGCCGAATTGCATTTTCCCGATACCCCGGTGCAAGCCCACAAGGGCTGGAACGAGATGGTCCATCGCTACTTCGCCGGGACCCTGGGTCTGCTGATCGTGCTGCTGGCCGCACGCTCCTGGCATGAACGCCGGCGTGACGGGCAACCACTGAAGCTGCCGCTGTTCCTGCTGGGAGTGGTCTTCGCCCAGGCGGCCTTCGGCATGTGGACGGTCACCCTCAAGCTCTGGCCCCAGGTGGTCACGGCGCATCTGCTCGGCGGTTTTGCCACCTTGAGCCTGCTGTTCCTCCTGACCTTGCGCCTGTCCGGCGTGCTGCCGGCGCTGGCGGTGCCACGGCGTTTGCAGCGCTGGGCCACGGCCGGGTTGCTGCTGGTGATTCTGCAGATCGCCCTCGGCGGCTGGGTCAGTTCCAATTATGCGGCGGTGGCCTGTATCGACCTGCCGACCTGTCACGGGCAATGGTGGCCGAACGCGGATTTCGCCAATGGTTTTCACCTCACCCAGCATATCGGCCCCAACTACCTGGGCGGCCAGCTCGACAGCGATGCGCGCACGGCCATTCACCTGACCCACCGCATCGGCGCCCTGTTGGTGGCCCTGGTGCTGCTAGGCCTGGCCTGGCAACTGCGGGCGGTGGGCATGACCCGGCTCGCCGGGTTGCTGCTGCTGGCGCTGGCGGCGCAGATCTGCCTGGGCCTGAGCAATGTCTACTTTCATCTGCCGCTGCCGGTGGCCGTGGCGCACAATGCTGGCGGCGCGGCCTTGTTGCTGACGCTGGTGCTGGTCAATTACCACGCGCGTACCGCGCTGGTCCGGGTGCGCGCGCAAGCGCCGGCACGCTGGCGTCTGAGCCCGATCAAAGCGGTCCATGCGCCCATCACGATCAAGGGAGAAATGCCGTGGCGACTGTAATCGGTGAGGCCCAGGCCCAGGCGCTCTGGCGCGACTACCTGGAGCTGACCAAACCCAAGGTGGTGGTGCTGATGCTGATTACCTCGCTGGTGGGCATGTTTCTCGCGACCCGTGCCGGCGTGCCCTGGACCGTGCTGGTGTTCGGCAACCTGGGCATCGCCCTGTGTGCCGGCGGCGCGGCGGTGGTCAATCATGTGGTGGATCGGCGCATCGATGCGCTGATGGCCCGCACCCACAAGCGGCCGCTGGCCCAGGGCCGGGTATCGCCGGCGGCGGCGCTGAGTTTCGCGCTGGTCCTCGCGGTGCTCGGGCAGGCCTTGCTGCTGAGTTTCACCAACCCGCTGACGGCCTGGCTGACCCTGGCGTCCCTGCTCGGTTACGCGGTGATCTACACCGGCTTTCTCAAGCGCGCCACGCCGCAGAATATCGTGATCGGCGGCCTGGCCGGGGCGGCGCCGCCGTTGCTCGGCTGGGTCGCGGCCACCGGTCATGTCAGCGCCGAACCGCTGTTGCTGGTGCTGATCATCTTCGCCTGGACCCCGCCGCATTTCTGGGCCCTGGCCATCCACCGCAAGGAAGAGTACGCCAAGGCGGATATCCCGATGCTGCCGGTGACCCATGGCGAGCATTACACCAAGGTGCATATCCTGCTCTACACCTGTGTCCTGCTGGCGGTCAGCCTGCTGCCGTTCGTGATCCACATGAGCGGCCTGCTCTACCTGGTCTGCGCCACGCTCCTGGGCGCGCGCTTCCTGCACTGGGCGTGGGTGTTGTACCGTGGCAGTCAGCCGCATGCGGCGATCAACACCTTCAAGTACTCTATCTACTACTTGTTCCTGCTGTTTATCGCGCTGCTTGTCGATCACTACCTATTGTTGAATCTATGACTCGAGTTCAGAAAACCGTTTTTATTCTTGTCGCCGTGGTGGCCCTGGTCCTGGGCCTGACGGTCAACAAAGTGATCCATAACCAGCGCCAGGGCGAGCCCACGGCGATGATCGATGCGGGGATCATCCTGCTGCCCCAGAGCCGTTCGCTGCCCGGGGTGAAGATGACCGACCAGAACGGCCAGCCGGTGCAGGTCGACGAGCTCAAGGGCAAGTGGAGCCTGCTGTTCTTCGGCTACACCTTCTGCCCGGACATCTGTCCGACCACCCTTGCCCAACTGCGTCAGATCAAGAGCGAGTTGCCCAAGGACGCGGTGGGCCAGTTGCAGGTGATCCTGGTGAGCGTCGACCCGAACCGCGATACGCCGCAGCAGCTCAAGCAGTACCTGGGTTACTTCGATCCAGAGTTCCGTGGGCTGACCGCGGGTTCGATCGACGACCTGCAGAAGGTCGCCAATGCGCTGAGCATTCCGTTTATTCCGGCGGACACCAGCAAGCCCAACTACACCGTTGACCATAGCGGCAACTTGGCGATCGTCGGGCCGGACGGTACTCAGCGCGGCTTTATCCGCGCGCCGTTGAACAACCAGAAGCTGGTGGCGCAGTTGCCGGATTTGCTCACGCGCAAATAGCGGCTACTTGGCAAACATCTGCCCGATATCCTTGAAGGCCTTGAACTCCAGGGCATTGCCGCACGGGTCGAACAGGAACATGGTTGCCTGTTCGCCCACCTGCCCCTTGAAGCGCACGTAGGGTTCGATCACGAACCGCGTGCCCTTCTCTTTCAGGCGCTCGGCCAGCGCTTCCCAGGTTTCCCATTCCAGCACCACGCCGAAATGCGGTACCGGCACGTCGTGGCCGTCCACCGGGTTGCTCAACGCCTGTTTCTGGGCCGCCGTCTTGGCCTGGTAGTGAATCACCAACTGATGACCGAAGAAGTCGAAGTCCACCCAGTGATCGCTGCTGCGTCCTTCCGGGCAGGCAAAAACATCGCCGTAGAAATGTCGGGCCGCGGCCAGGTCATGGACCGGGATTGCCAGGTGGAACGGTGAAAGCGCCATGTCGGATACCAGGCTGGGGGAAGGAGCTTTCAGTGTAGCGATGATTATTTTGCTGAAAAGCGCATATTCTTGCTTCCGAGCCCGACTATTTTTGTTGAGTAAGCCATGCTTCGTGAACTCAAGACCTTTATCCGCGTTGCCCGCGAAGGCACCTTTGTCGCCGCCGGCCAGCAGGTGGGGCTGACCCAGTCGGCGGTCAGCGCGCAGATGCGCGTGCTGGAGCAGAACCTCGGGGTGCGCCTGTTCGATCGCAGTGGGCGGGCCGCCGTGCTGAATGCGGCGGGTCGCCATGCGCTGCCCCTGGCCGAGCAGATCCTCGCCTTGTACGGGCAGATGGCCCTGTCGACGAGCGCCGCCGAGTGGCAGGGGGAGTTGCGTATCGGCGCCATTGCCACGGTGCAGACCGGTTTGTTGCCCCAGGCCTTGCCGCGCTTTCGCCAGGCGGCGCCACGGGTGGAGTTGAAGCTGGTGCCGGGGGTTTCCCTCAATCTGCTGGGCCAGGTGGATGCCGGTGAGCTGGACCTGGCGCTGTTGATCAAGCCGCCGTTCGAGCTGCCCAAGGAGTTGCTGGAGATTCCCCTGGCCAGCGAGCCCTTTGTGCTGATCGCGCCGCTGCATCTGCCGGGGGATGACCCGCTGCAATTGCTCGCCGAGCAGCCATTCGTACGGTATGACCGGGCATCCTTTGGCGGGCGGCTGGTCAGTCAGTTTCTGCGGGAACAGCGGATACAGGTACGCGATGCGCTGGAGCTGGATGAGCTGGAAGCGATTGCGCGGATGGTGGAGTGCGGGCTGGGGGTGTCGCTGGTGCCCCGGGCGGGACTGTGGTTGCAGCGGGCGGATCAGTTGCGGGTGATCGGGTTGGGCGAGCTGACTTTCGAGCGGCAGTTGATTGCGGTGTTGCGTCGCGCCCAGCGGCAGCCGGCGCTGGATTGTCTGCTGGAGTGTCTGCGTCAGCCGGTATAACGGCCTGTTCGATTCCTTGCAAACGGCACCAACCCTTGTAGGAGCAGGGCTTGCCCGCGGCCCTGAAGGCCACTAAAAGCTTCGCGGGCAAGCCCTGCTCCTACAGGAACGGTGTTCGGTCTTAACTGTGTGGCTTAGAACGCCGGTACGATCGCGCCCTTGTACTTCTCGAGGATGAAGGCTTTCACTTCAGGGCTGTGCAGCGCCGCGACCAGCTTCTTCATCGCGTCCGAATCCTTGTCGTCCTCGCGGGCCACCAGGATGTTCACGTACGGCGAGTCGCTACCCTCGATGATCAGTGCGTCCTTGGCCGGGTCCAGCTTGGCTTCCAGGGCGTAGTTGGTGTTGATCAGGGCCAGGTCGACCTGGGTCAGCACGCGCGGCAGGGTGGCGGCTTCCAGTTCGCGGATCTTCAGGTCCTTGGTGTTCTCGACGATGTCTTTGGGCGTCGACAGGATGTTGGTGGCGTCCTTCAGCTTGATCAGGCCGGCTTTCTGCAGCAGCAGCAGGGCGCGGCCGCCGTTGGTGGCGTCGTTCGGGATCACCACATTGGCGCCGCCTGGCAGGTCGGCGAGTTTCTTGTACTTGCTGGAGTAGGCGCCCAGGGGCTCCACATGCACGCCGGCAACGCTGACCAGGTGGGTGCCCTTGCTCTTGTTGAACTCATCCAGGTACGGCTGGTGCTGGAAGAAGTTGGCGTCCAGGCGTTTCTCGGCCACTTGCACGTTCGGTTGCACGTAGTCGGTGAAGACCTTGACCTTCAGGTCCACGCCTTCCTTGGCCAGGGCCGGTTTGACGAACTCGAGGATTTCCGCGTGGGGGACCGGCGAGGCGGCAACGGTCAGGGTTTCGGCGGCGTGGGCCGAGAGGGCGGCAACGGCGGCAAAGGCAGCAATCAGTTTTTTCATCGAACGACTCCATGTGAGGGGCGCATGCCGGCCTGGGGCCGGCTTATTCAGGTGTAAAAGGCGGATTTTACTTACGGGAAAAGTGCACCACCAGCCGGTCGCCGATGCTCTGCAGCACCTGCACCAGGACGATCAGCATGATCACCGTGACCACCATGACATCGGTCTGGAAACGCTGGTAACCATAGCGGATCGCCAGGTCGCCGAGGCCGCCGGCACCGACCACACCGGCCATGGCGGTATAGCTCACCAGGGTAATGGCGGTCACGGTAATCGCCGCGAGAATGCCCGGCCGGGCTTCCGGCAACAGCGCATTGAGAATGATCTGGCGGGTGGTCGCGCCCATCGCCTGGGTGGCTTCGATAATGCCCCGGTCGACTTCGCGCAGCGCGGTTTCCACCAGCCGCGCGAAGAACGGCGCGGCGCCGATCACCAGCGGCGGGATGGCCCCGGCCACGCCCAGGGAGGTGCCGGTGAGAAGCACGGTGAACGGAATCATCACGATCAGCAGGATGATGAATGGCAGCGAGCGCACCACGTTCACCACGAAGGCCAGGATCGCGTAGGTAGCCTTCTGCTCCAGCAACTGACGCGGGCTGCAGAGGAACAACAGGATCCCCAGGGGCAGGCCCAGCAGGATGGTGAACACCAGCGAGGTGCCGAGCATCAGCATGGTATCGCCTGTGGCTTCCCAGATATCCGCCCAGTCGACGTTGGCGAAGAAATTCAGAAACAGGTCCATCAGCGCAGTACCTCCATATGGACGTCGGCGGCGGTGAAGCGCGCGAAGGCGGCCTCCATGTCGCCGCCGGTGACGGCGAGCGTCAGTTGCCCATAAGGGGTGTCCTTGATGCGGTCGATGCGCCCGGCAAGGATGCTGTAGTCCACGCCGGTTTCACGGGCGACGGTACCCAGCAGCGGCGCGTAGGTGGCTTCGCCCTGGAAGGTCAGACGCACTATACGGCCCGGCACATGGGCGAAGTCGTCACGCTGCTCGCTTTCGTCGATCTGTTCGTCTTCCTGGACGAAGCGGCGAGTGGTCGGGTGCTTGGGGTGCAGGAACACCTCGGCCACCGGACCCTGTTCGACGATCACGCCGGCATCCATCACCCCGACCACGTCGCAGACCCGGCGGATCACGTCCATTTCATGGGTGATCAGCACGATGGTCAGCTTCAGCTCGCGATTGATCTCGGCCAGCAGTTGCAGGACCGACGCGGTGGTTTGCGGGTCGAGGGCGCTGGTGGCTTCGTCGCACAGCAGGATCTTCGGCTTGGTCGCCAGGGCGCGGGCAATGCCGACCCGCTGCTTCTGGCCGCCGGACAACTGGGCCGGGTATTTCTTCGCGTGGTCGGACAGGCCGACCCGTTGCAAGAGTTCGGCGACCCGCTGGTCGATCTCACGCCGGGACAGCTCGCCGGCCAGGGTCAGCGGCAGCGCGACGTTGTCGGCCACGGTCTTGGAGGCCAGCAGGTTGAAGTGCTGGAAGATCATCCCGACCTGTTGGCGGAAACGCCGCAGGCCATTGGCGTCGAGCGCCGTGACCTCTTCGTCGTCGACGATGATCTGGCCGCCGCTGGGGGCTTCCAGGCGATTGATCAGACGCAGCAGGGTACTTTTTCCCGCGCCGGAATGACCGATCAGGCCGAAGACCTGGCCGTTCTCAACCCGCAGGTTGGTGGGGTGCAGGGCGGGAATATCCTTACCGGCGACCCGGTAGGTTTTATGGACGTTATGAAACTCGATCACGTAGCGAACCTTGTGGGGCGCAATGGAAAAAGGTCAGCGGTTAGCCGGGCGGGCATTTTAGCCTGTCCGTATAGGTCGTCTTAGCATTTATTTCGCATTCTACCTTTAATTTGGGCATATCTCGATCAGCGGCGGTCGTCGCGCCGGGCGCCGTCGAGTGGCGGTATTGGCTGGCAGTCTCCCCATCAGCGGGTAACGGGTTTACATCGATTGTGCTGTGTTGTGTAGGAGGTTTCTTTTGTGTGAAGTTCAGGGTCTTATAGTAGTGAGTGGATCCAATTCGGCTTCTGGATGTTAATATTTTGAATCGGCTTTTTCCGAGACTTGTTGTTTTTGTTCAAGTAGGCTTTTAACTAATCCGGCTCCCGAAGTGGGGTGTTATCTTCGGGTGTTACAAGTTTCTTGATTGAAATTTGTGAATTGAGTGTTTAGCCGGAAAGCAATGGATGGCCTTAGTCGTTTTATTTGTTTGACACGGAATTTCCGTGTTTCCGATAAGTTTGGAAACAATAAATAAGGTGATCGCATTGAAACCACTCAAGACCATGGTTATGGGTTTGCTTGCCCTGTCGATTCATAATATCGCAGCCGCCAGTGATAGTTCGACGGGTTCGTCGAGCGCCCAGAATATTATCTCCTCTCAAAAACTGCTGATGTTCGGCCCCCCTTCCGCACAGGTGCTTCCGGAGACGTTTGAGGCCTGGCCACGCCTGATGGCCGATGCCCTGGAGCCCGAGGAGATAGAGCGGCAGCGGGCAGGTATTGCCTTGGCTTATCTGGATATCGCGGCCGTTACGCAAGATGAGGACGTTCAGGCCAAGGTGGGTCAGCTGTTTGCCGAGCAGATACCTGTTTTGCTGAAAATGGACAGTGATAATGCCGAGTTGAAGGGGCAGGTTGCCGCTTTGTTTGGTATCGCCGGTTCCTCGCGCTATACGCTGTTTTACCGAAAAAATAACGCCCAGGTAGAGGTCCAGGGTTTCGATGATTTGAACACGCGGGAACAGATTGCCGCACTCGAAGAACAAGTGCTGAAGTGGCAGTCCGGGCAAGATGGGCATACGGCCACTGAGGCGGAAAAAGGCGTCGCAACATTACAGGGATCGGCAGAACATCCACCTGCCGGTGCTCCGGTGCAAGTAAGTTCTTCGGATTTTACAGCGGTGCCGAGCCTGACATTCAACTTGTCTCAAACGGGCCGCAGGGGTGAAGTCTCGACATTGGCCAATATCGAGATCATCAGAAGTGCCCTGCGCGCTCAAGACAAGAAGTTCATTATTATCAAGGGTAATCCGACGACGATTAAATCGGAGAGAAATGGCATTCTCACACCGATACCCGGTGTCAGGAATCTCTGGGCCTCCTATCTGCCCCAGACGTACCGGGTAAGCCATATGGTCGAGGCCGCCGGTGCCGGTCCGGGCCTGGTGAGATTTGCTCCCCCGAGTGATGGCCGAACGGAGTTCAGTTACAACGAGACGCAGACCCGTGGTTTCACCATCGGTGGCTCGGTAGGTGCCGAATTCGGACCCGGAGCGACGGATAAGGCCACCTACGTGGCCAAATCCCCTTTCAGTCTGGGTGCCAGTTATGAGCACACCAATAGCAAAACCCTGGCGACCAGCTTCAAGGACTACTCGTTGTTGGCATCGTCAAATAACCGCGGCGCGCATTGGGTGGCCCCCATCGCACCTCGTCTCAGAAGTGCGTTGATTGACAGGGTCACCGCCAACGGGCCGATTCTGACAGAGAGTCGCATGACGCCGATGATGCGCCAGGCCAGCCTGGAAACCTACAGTGTCTGGGAGTTACCGGGCAGTTACAGCGGCAATGCGAAAGTGATAGTCGGTGCCGGCTATGACCTCCAACTGGATGAATGGTGGCGGGATCGGACCCAGATCAGGAAGAGGAGCGAATTGGTCAACTATGCCCATAACAGTGAGTTTGTCCTGGATTTATCAAGCCCTTACCTGACTCGCGAGATGTCGGTGCTTATCCGCTCCCAGGACGGTGCCGGAAGATGCCTGGTCGAGTCGGGGAGCACGGTGACGCTTGCCGCGTGCAATGCCCAGCAAAAAAGCCATCTATGGGGACTCGACTCGGAAAGTCGTTATGTAAACCGTGGGTCTGGAAAGTGCCTTGCGTTGCAGGAGCGCTCGGGTGCGCTGTCGACTGAAACCTGCCGTATCGACAATCGCCAACAATGGGAGTGGCGTGCCGACCGGATTCATTCGCTCTATAACCTGGACTGGCGGCTGTTTGTCCAGGGGACGCGACCCTCGGCAAAGCCGGACGGCTCGATGGCCTTCGACGATGTGCCGGTCAACGCCTTCAACCGCTTCAATATCCCGTGGGCCAGTTATCCCGGAGCGCCTTCGGCGGGCGACGTGATGCCCAACGAAAATGGTGTTTCACCGCAGGTCAGCCCGGACTGGGTTTCGACCTACAGAAACCCTATCGATGCACGTCAGCGGTGGCGTATCGAGATACTGCGTGATGGGCTGTAATCGCGGGCTCGGATAATGTTTCACCCGCCGCTTGAGGAGCAAGCGGCGGGCGCCGGCTTCAAGGCTTGCGTGGGCTCAAGACCACCTGGGCCTTCACCTGCCGGTCGATCTGCTTGTCGATCGTCAGCGCAAAATCGGCATCGAGCTTCTTCACACGTTTTTCCAGCAAGGTCGCCAGCCACGGGTAATCCTGGGTGCGCGGCACCTGGAAGGTCACCGTGCACTGGTAATTCACCACGTCCGCCGCCAGCGCATCCATCTGTTTGCGCAGTTGCGCAATGTCCTGGATGTTCAGGGCAATGGTGCTGCTCTCGGCGCTCGGGTCGATCAAGCGCGCCGCCGGCTTGGCTTCGGCAGCCTTGAGTGCGGCCTCGGCCTTTTCCAGCTCGGCCTTGCGTGCCTGGGCAATCGCACCGTTGACCCCGCCGGTCAGGGCCGGTGCCTTGGGCATCAGTGCCCGGGCACGGCTCAGGGCCGTGGCGGCGGCGTTGACGTCGCCTTTTTGCAGGACGATCTGGCTGCGTTGCAAATAGGCTTCGGCCAGCTGCCGCTGGTAGGTCACCCATTGGGGATCGTCCGGCGACTGCGTCTGCAAGGCACCCAATTGGTCCTCGGCAGTGGCCAGTTCATTGCTGCTGATGCTCTGCTCCAGCGCGGCGATGGCCGCGACCCGAGCGTCGGGCACCGAGGTGTCCACCGGCGGGGTGCTCTGGCAGGCGCCCAGCAGCAGGGAAAATGCGACAAGGAGCAGATAACGGGAGGCGAACGGCTTCATTCCTGCGACTCTCTAATTGCGCAAAAAACGAGCAAGTCTACACCCCTCTGCGTGGCAGGACAAAACTCAGCAGAAACAGGCCGGCGGCCGTGACCACGATGGACGGCCCCGCCGGGGTGTCCTTGAACCAGGACAGCGCCAGACCACCGCACACCGCGAGCATGCCGAGCAGGCTGGCACCCAGGGCCATCTGCTCCGGCGAACGGGCGTGGCGCTGGGCGGCGGCGGCCGGGATGATCAGCAAAGAGGTGATCAGCAGCACGCCGACGATCTTCATCGCCACTGCAATCACCACCGCGATCAGCAGCATCAGCGCCATGCGCAACGACGCCACCGGCAAGCCTTCCACCGTGGCGAGTTCTTCATGCACGGTGATCGCCAGCAGCGGCCGCCAGAGGCTGATCAACAGCACCAGCACCGCCGCGCTGCCACCGAGGATCCAGTACAGGTCGGTGGTGCTGATGGCCAGCAGGTCGCCGAACAGGTAACCCATCAGGTCGATCCGCACTTCATGCATGAAGCTTAGTACCACCAGGCCGAGGGACAAGGTGCTCGGTGCAAGAATCCCCAGCAGGGTGTCGGAGGCCAGGGGCTGGCGTTGTTGCAGGGTCACCAGCAACACCGCCAGCAGCAGGCAGCCGACGGTCACCGCCAGGGTCGGGCTGACGTCCAGCAGAAAGCCCAGGGCCACGCCGAGCAGGGCTGCGTGGGACAAGGTGTCGCCGAAATAGGCCATGCGCCGCCAGACCACGAACGAACCCAACGGGCCCGCCACCAGCGCCAGGGCCAAGCCTGCAAGCAGGGCGTAGAGCAGGAAATCAGCCATGCTTGCAGCTTTCTCCATGAACGTGGGTGTGGGCCGCCGGGGCCGCGTCGCTGACCACGGCGCCATGCAGGTCGTGGGCGTGGTCATGGTGGTGGTGATAGATCGCCAGGCTCTGGGCGTTCTGCCCGAACAGCTCGACGAAGGCCGGGTCGCCGCTGACCTGCTCGGGATGGCCGGAGCAGCAGACATGGCGATTGAGGCAGACCACCTGGTCGGTGGTGCTCATCACCAGGTGCAAGTCGTGGGAGACCATCAGTACGCCGCAGCCGTGGCGGTCGCGCAGGCGGGTGATCAGGCTGTAGAGCTCGGCCTGGCCGGCGACATCGACGCCTTGCACGGGTTCGTCGAGCACCAGCAGTTGCGGTTCGCGCAACAGCGCGCGGGCCAGCAGCACCCGCTGCATTTCGCCGCCGGAGATGCTTTGCACCGGGCTGTCGATCACCTGTTCGGCACCGACTTCGCCCAGGGCCGCCATGGCCCGCGCGCGGTCGACGCCCGGCACCAGGCGCAGGAAGCGCAGCACCGACAGCGGCAGGGTCGGGTCGACATGGAGTTTCTGCGGCATATAGCCGACCCGCAGTTTCGGCTTGCGCCAGACCGTCCCGCGATCCGGCTTGAGCAGCCCGAGCACGGCGCGCACCAGGGTGGTCTTGCCGGCGCCGTTGGGGCCGATCAGGGTGACGATCTGCCCGGGCTCGACGCTCAGGTGGATATTGTCGAGCACATTCTGCCCGGCAAAGGTCACGCCCACCTGCTCGAGGCGAATCAGCGCAGTGCTCATCAGGCCCCCTGGCAACCCGAGCAGAGCCCGATCACTTCGACGGTCTGGGCCTCGACGGCGAAACCGACGTCGCGGGCGCTGCCGATAATGGCGTCGCTGATGGCTTTTTGTTCCAGCTCGATGGCGGCGTGGCACTGGCGGCAGATCAGGAATTGGCCCTGGTGGGCATGTTCCGGATGGTTGCAGCCGACAAAGGCGTTGAGCGAGGCGATGCGATGGACCAGGCCGTTGTCCAGCAGGAAGTCCAGGGCGCGGTAGACGGTCGGCGGCGCGGCGCGGCGGCCGTCCTGCTCGCTCAGTACCGCGAGGATGTCATAGGCGCCCAGGGGCTTGTGGCTCTGCCAGACCAGCTCGAGCACCCGCCGCCGCAGGGCGGTCAGGCGCAGGCCCTGGCGTGCGCACAGGGCATCGGCGTCGGACAGTGCGCTGTGCACGCAGTGAGAGTGATCATGGGGACGACTGGCGAGAGGGGTTTTGGGCATGAGCGGCGACGGCGTTTGTGAGAGACGTTATTATGTTACCTGTTCCTGCCGCCTTGAGTGTTCATCGTGCCCCGTCTTTTTGCCTTTTTTGTCGCGATCAGTGCCAGTTTGTTGGTGATTTCCCCGGTTCAGGCGCAAGTCAGCGTACTGACCAGCATCAAGCCCCTGCAGTTGATTGCCGCCGCCGTGCAGGAGGGCGTCGACACCCCTGAAGTACTGCTGCCGCCGGGCGCTTCGCCGCACAACTACGCGTTGCGGCCTTCCGATGTACGCAAGGTGCAGTCGGTGGATTTGCTCTACTGGATCGGCCCGGACATGGAAAGCTTCCTGCCCCGGGTGCTCAAGGGCCGCAGCCTGCCAACCGTCGCGGTGCAGGACCTGGCGGGGATGAAATTGCGCCGGTTCGCCGAAGATAGTCACTCCCACGCTGAAGATGCCGACGAGCATGATCACGATCATCGCCCGGGCACGCTGGATGCGCACCTGTGGCTATCGACAGTGAATGCCCGGGTGATCGCCGCGCGCATGGCCGCGGACCTGAGTGCGGCCGATCCGGCCAATGCGCAGCGCTATCAAGGCAACGTGAAGGCCTTCGATGCGCGGCTCGATGCCCTGGATGCGCGGTTGAAGGCGCGTCTGGTGGATGTGGTGGGCAAGCCGTACTTTGTCTTCCATGAGGCCTTCGATTACTTCGAGGATGCCTATGGGCTCAAGCACACCGGCGTGTTCAGCGTGGCCGCCGAAGTGCAGCCGGGCGCCCAGCACGTGGCGGCGATGCGCACGCGTTTGCAGGAAGTGGGCAAGACCTGTGTATTCAGTGAGCCGCCGTTGCGTCCGCGCCTGGCGGAAACCCTGGTGAGCGGCTTGCCGGTGAAGCTGGCCGAGCTGGATGCCCTGGGTGGCTACACGCCGGCGTCGGCCCATGGGTATGAGCAGGTGTTGGAGAAGCTGGGTAATGACCTGGCGGGGTGCCTGGAGCACTTGTAGGAGCGAGCTTGCTCGCTATGGCCGTCAACGATAACGCGGGGAACCTGATGCCCCGCGGCGCCTGGACTACCATCGCGAGCAAGCTCGCTCCTACATTGCGAACGGCAACGAGCAGCTGACCTGCTGGCGCTGGGCCAGGCGGCGCTGGAACTCCATGGGGTCATGGATCAGCACGTCCTGCCCGGCAAAGGACTCGGCGGCAATCAGCCGCGACAGCCAGAAACGTACACAGCCCACCCGCAACATGGTCGGCCACAACTCGGCTTCACTCGCGGTAAACGGCCGCAGACCGGCATACGCGCCCAACAGTGCCCGGGCCCGTTGCCCGTCGAGTACCCCGGCGTCATCCGAACACCAGTCGTTCAAGGCAATGGCCACGTCGTAGAGCATCGGCCCGGAACAGGCGTTGTAGAAGTCGATCAACCCGGTCAGGTGGGTGCCCTCGAACATCGCATTGTCGCGGAACAGGTCGGCGTGCAGGTTGGCCCTTGGCAGCGCGAGGATCTGCGCCTTGTACCGGCCAATCTCCTCCAGCGCCGCTTGCAGCAAGCCGCGCGCCTCCTCGTCCAGGTGCGACTTCAGCTTCTCGCCCTCTTCGAGCATCCAGTCCAGGCCGCGATCGGTCTTGCGCTCGATGATCCTGTCACGGGTCGCCAGGTGCAGATGACCGAGCAGCTCGCCGACCTGGGCGCAGTGCTGGGCGTTGGCGACCTTGATGTGCTTGCCGGCCAGTCGCGGTTGCAGCAACGCCGGCTTGCCGGCCAGTTCGCGCAGGGCCTGGCCGTCGGTGGTGCGCAAGGCATAGGGAACCGGCAGGTCGGCGTCATGCAGCACGTCGAGCAGTTCGATGAAGAACGGCATTTCCTGCACCGGTCCGCGTTCAACCAGGGTCAGGACGTATTCACCCTTCTCCAGGCTGATGAAGAAATTGGTGTTTTCACTGCCGGCGGCAATTCCCTGGAAATCGAGCAGACGACCGAGCCCATAAGGGGCGAGAAAGGTTTCCAGCTCGGGCCGAGCCAGGGGGGTGAACACAGACATGGTTAAAACTGCCAGTACGGGCGCCGCTCAAGGCGGCGCCGATTAAAGTTAAGGGCTTACTTCCACTCGAAGATCTTCCACGCTGGAATCAGCATATCGGGCTGGTCCGAGCGGATATAGTTTGCATCAGTACCATCGGCACGGACCAGAAAGTAGGGCTTGCCACCTTTGGGGGTGACCTTGATGGCGTACAGAAAGCCATTTACCCGGTATTCCTGGATCGTTTTGTCACCTTCCGTGTGAATCGTCACTTCTGGTTCGGCTGAAGGCGCATCCGACGCGGCCATGACGGCCAGCGGCGCGAGCGCAAGCAAGCCGCCCAATAACAGGCGATTGAGTTTACGCATGATAACCTTGTCCCTTTGTCGTCAACGGTCCGGCTATTCTAGCGCCGCACCCGCCGAAAAGGTTGATCGTACTCATGAACCAAGCTCCTCTCGTCCTGGTGGACGGTTCTTCCTACCTGTATCGCGCCTTCCACGCGATGCCGCCGCTCACCACGTCCAAGGGGTTGCCCACCGGGGCGGTCAAGGGCGTGCTGAACATGCTCAGAAGCCTGCGCAAACAGTATCCGCAAAGCCCCTTCGCGGTGGTTTTCGACGCCAAGGGCGGGACCTTTCGCGATGAAATGTATGCCCACTACAAGGCCAACCGCCCGAGTATGCCCGACGATATGCGCGTGCAGATCGAGCCGTTGCACGCCAGCGTGCGTGCCATGGGGTTCCCGTTGCTGTGCGTGGAAGGCGTGGAAGCCGACGATGTGATCGGCACCCTGGCCCGCAGTAGCGCGGCCGCTGACCGTCCGGTGGTGATCTCCACCGGTGACAAGGACATGGCGCAGTTGGTCGACGGGCACATTACGCTGGTCAACACCATGAACGAAACCTCGATGGATGTGGAGGGCGTAAAGGCGAAGTTTGGCGTCGCTCCCGAGCAGATCATCGATCTGCTGGCGTTGATGGGCGACTCTTCCGACAACATTCCCGGAGTCAAGGGGGTCGGCGAGAAAACCGCCGTGGCCTTGCTGGTGGGGGTCAACGGTGGTTTGAAAGAACTCTACGAGCAGCTCGACCAGGTGCCGAACCTGCCGATTCGCGGGGCCAAGACCTTGCCGGCCAAGTTGCTTGAGCACAAGGAGATGGCGTTCCTGTCCTACCAGTTGGCGACCATCAAGGTCGACGTGCCGCTGGAGATCGGCCTGGACGACCTGCACCTGGGCGAGCCGGATCGGGAAAAGCTCGCCGAGCTGTATGCCGAGCTGGAATTCAAGAGCTGGATCGACGAGTTGCAGCGCGAAGCCAAGCGCATTGAGTTGGCCGCTGCTGCGACGCCTGCGGCGGACAACGCCGAGCTCTTCGACGCCGGGCCGGCGGACGCTGCCCCGCCAGTGGCCGAGGCTCCCAGTGAGCCACAGTACGAAACTATCCTCGACCAGGCCCGCTTCGATGCCTGGCTGGAGAAACTCAAGGGCGCCAAGCTCTTTGCCTTCGACACCGAAACCACCGGGATCGACGCGCAGCAGGCGCAGTTGGTCGGTGTTTCCTTCGCCGTACAGGCCAATGAAGCGGCCTATGTGCCGCTGACCCATTCCTACATCGATGCGCCGCAGCAACTGGATCGCGACAGCGTGTTGCGGGCCTTGAAGCCGCTGCTGGAAGACCCGGAAAAGCTCAAGGTCGGCCAGCACGCCAAGTTCGACATGAATATCCTCGCCAATTGCGCCATCGGCGGCGACCCGGCGTGCGGTATCACGGTGCGCGGCATCGCCTTCGACACCATGCTCGAGTCCTACGTGCTCAATGCCACGGCGACCCGGCACGATATGGACAGCCTGGCGAAGAAGTACCTCGACTACGACACCGTCAGCTTCCAGGACATCGCCGGCAAGGGCGCCAAGCAACTGACCTTCGACCAGATCGCCCTGGAACAGGCCGGGCCCTATGCCGCCGAAGATGCCGACGTGACCTTGCGCCTGCACCTGGCCTTGCACGAGCAACTGGCCGCCGTGCCGAGCCTGCTCAGCGTGCTGACTGATATCGAAATGCCGCTGGTGCCGGTGCTGGCGCGGATCGAGCGCCAGGGCGCGCTGGTGGATGCCGATTTGCTCGGCGTGCAGAGCATCGAGCTGGGCAAGAAGATGGTGGAGCTGGAGCGCGAGGCGTTCGTGATCGCCGGCGAAGAGTTCAATCTTGGCTCGCCCAAGCAGTTGGGGGCGATCCTCTACGAAAAACTCGGCCTGCCGGTGCTGAAGAAGACCGGCAAGGGGCAGGCGTCCACGGCTGAAGAAGTACTGGCCAAGCTGGCCGAGGATGACTATCCGTTGCCCAAGGTGCTGATGCAGTACCGCTCCATGAGCAAGCTGAAAAGCACCTACACCGATCGCCTGCCGGAACAGATCAATCCGCGTACCGGGCGTATCCACACCTCCTACCACCAGGCGGTGGCGGCCACCGGACGCTTGTCCTCCAGCGATCCGAACCTGCAGAACATCCCGGTGCGCACCGCCGAGGGCCGGCGCATTCGCCAGGCGTTCATCGCGCCGAAGGGCTACAAGCTGCTGGCAGCAGACTATTCGCAGATCGAACTGCGGATCATGGCTCACCTGTCCAAGGACGAAGGCCTGCTCAATGCCTTCCGCCACAACCTCGACGTGCACACGGCGACGGCGGCGGAAGTGTTCAAGGTCGAGTTGGGCGCGGTGACGTCCGACCAGCGCCGCAGCGCCAAGGCCATCAACTTCGGCCTGATCTATGGCATGGGCGCGCAGAAGCTGGGCAAGGACATCGGCGTCGACACCAAGACCGCCAAGGCTTACATCGACGTGTATTTCGCCCGCTACCCGGGGGTTCGCGAATACATGGAGCGCACCCGCGGCCAGGCCTCGGAGCAGGGTTATGTCGAAACCCTGTTCGGGCGTCGGCTGTACCTGCCGGAGATCCACTCCAACCGGCCCCAGGAGCGTGCCGGCGCCGAGCGCACGGCGATCAACGCGCCGATGCAGGGTACGGCGGCGGACATCATCAAGAAGGCCATGGTGGCGGTGGATAACTGGCTCTGCGAATCCGGCCTGGATGCCCGGGTCATCCTCCAGGTGCACGATGAACTGGTGCTGGAGGTGCGTGAGGATCTGGTGGAAGAGGTCAGCGAGAAGATTCGCGCCTACATGAGCGGCGCGGTGCAGCTGGATGTGCCGTTGCTGGTGGATGTGGGCGTGGGCAACAACTGGGATGAGGCGCACTGAGTCCGACATTTGCCGCGACATGGCGTCGCGGCAAAACAACATCGAAAGGCCATTAGTTCAGAAATAGGCGGCACTTATGCCAAATAGTTTTTGAAGATTTTCGGAACTAAATCGGCAAAACGACACTCAGAGTTACTGAATGGCTGGTGAAGCCCTTCGATGCTCCTATGTTGTGTTAAGTGTTGGCAGATATTCCGGACGCCGCCCTAGCGGTTCGGAACTTGGACCCCGAACTTCCCCTCCCCATACGAAGTCCGGGGTTTTTTTTGCCCCCAAACTGGCTGTGGCACGCTCATGCTGCGTTAAAAGCGCGGCGTGAAAGACTCATTTACAGCCAGTAAACTTCGCCTTTCACGCCGCGCTTTTGCCTTGCCTGAGCGCACCACAGCCAGTTTGGTGTCCGTCTGTCGGGCCTCAAAAGCGAGCCTTATTCCGCCGCCGCTTCTGCGCCCTTGTCCGCCAGTTCCATCCAGTCCGCCAATACAGTGTAGGCCTCTTCCAGGCCGTGGCGCTTGGGCGCCGAGAACAGCTGGATACTGATGGCGTCACCCCAGCCCTTGCGGATTTCCGCCTGGACCTTGAGCAAGGTGTTCTTCGCCGCGCCGTAGGTCAGCTTGTCGGCCTTGGTCAGCAGGATGTGCATCGGCATGCCGCTGGCCACCGCCCAATCGAGCATCAACAGGTCGAAGTCGGTCATCGGATGGCGGATGTCCATCATCAGGATCAGACCCTTCAAGCTCTCCCGGCCACCCAGGTAGGCTTCCAGGTGACGCTGCCAGTGCAGCTTCAGCGGAATAGGAACTTTTGCATATCCGTAGCCCGGCAGGTCGACCAGACGCCGATCATCGTCTAGCTTGAAGAAGTTCAATAGCTGTGTGCGCCCCGGGGTTTTCGAGGTGCGCGCCAGGCTCGCATGGGTCAGGGTGTTGAGGGCGCTGGATTTGCCGGCGTTGGAACGGCCGGCAAAGGCCACTTCAAAACCTTCGTCGTCCGGGCACTGGTCGACTTTGGCGGCGCTGAGCATGAAGGTGGACTGTTGGCACAGGCCGAGAATGGGGTTCTTGAGTTGCATGGGATTTCCGATATGGGCGGTGCCGGGGATGGACGCGGCAGCAGTGTCATTTCCGTTTCAGTAGCGCCAGTATATAATGCCGCAGATTTTGTGTGTGCTTTGTCCCTGCATAGGATAAGGCCCACGGGGGCGATAGACCTAGACCGCGCAGTAGAACGCGGTACGTTCCCAACCCTGAGAAGGTCATTGATGACCCAATGGCTGCTGGCTGCCGGGCTCTTGATGCCGCTTTACAGCGCGCAGGCTACACAGGATCCGGAAGCCGTGTACAACCGTGTTTGTGGTGCCTGCCATGCCGGACAGCTGCCGATGGCCCCTCAAAAGGGTGACCAGACGGCCTGGAAGCCAAGATTGGCGCAAGGTATGGAGACGCTGGTGCAACACGTGACCCAGGGTTTCAAGGCGATGCCGCCGCGTGGTTTGTGCATGGACTGCAGTACCGAGGATTACCGAAGCATCATCCAGTGGATGAGCGAGTAAGCCCGGTCCATAACTCTTAACCCTTAGCCGTAGTTGGATTAGCTGATGAACAAACTGATCGTGAGTCTGCTGTTGACCCTGGGGATCACAGGCCTGGCCCAGGCCGCCGGCGATGCCAAGGCCGGTCAGGCCAAGGCCGCTGTCTGCGGAGCCTGCCATGGGCCCGACGGCAACAGCATGGCCCCCAACTTTCCGAAACTCGCCGGCCAGGGCGAGCGCTACCTGACCAAGCAGATGCAGGATATCAAGTCGGGCAAGCGCACGGTGCTGGAAATGACCGGCCTGCTGACCAACCTGAGCGATCAGGACCTGTCCGATATCGCCGCCTACTTTTCCAGCCAGCAAGGCAGCGTCGGCGCCGCCGATCCCAAGGTCGTGGCCCACGGCGAAGAGCTGTTCCGCGGCGGCAAGCTGGACCAGGGCATGCCCTCCTGCATCGGTTGCCACTCGCCCAATGGCGCGGGCAACGCCGCCGCCGGTTTCCCGCACCTGGGCGGCCAGCACGCGCAATACATCGCCAAGCAGTTGACCGACTTCCGCGAAGGCAACCGCACCAACGACGGCGATACCATGATCATGCGCAGCATCGCCGCGAAGATGAGCAACAAGGATATCGAAGCCGTTTCCAACTACGTACAGGGCCTGCACTGAGGCTCTGACGGTCAGGTTCGCGGGGGATTGTCATCTTTGGCAACGTTAATGATCGATTAATCCGCTGCTGCAACGATAAAAGGGTGGCCTTGGCCGCCCTTTTTTGTGGCCGCTGCCGTTACACTAATTATCGAACTAGAGCCCGCACCGGTCTGTCTGAGTTACAGGTCGCGTCTGGGGCCACTTTCCATGTCCAGGAGCAAAGCATGCGTAATCTGATTCTCAGCGCCGCACTCGTCACCGCCAGCCTGTTCGGCATGACGGCCCAGGCCGCCGATGTGCCACTTGAGGCCGGCAAGACCTACGTGGAACTGAGCAACCCTGTACCGGTTGCCGAGCCGGGCAAAATCGAAGTGGTCGAGTTGTTCTGGTACGGCTGCCCGCATTGCTACGCTTTTGAGCCGACCATCAACCCTTGGGTCGAGAAGCTGCCCAGCGATGTGAATTTCGTGCGTATTCCGGCGTTGTTCGGAGGCCCCTGGGATGCCCACGGCCAGCTCTTCGTGACCCTGGACACCATGGGTGTCGAGCATAAGGTCCACGCCGCAGTGTTCAATGCCATCCAGAAGGAACACAAGCAGCTGGTCAAGCCTGACGACATGGCTGACTTTGTCGCCACCCAAGGCGTAGACAAGACCAAGTTCCTGGAAACCTTCAACTCTTTCGCCGTGAAGGGCAAGATGGCCCAGTATCGTGATCTGGCCAAGAAGTATGAAGTCAGTGGCGTACCGACCATGATCGTCAACGGCAAGTACCGCTTCGACCTCGGCACTGCTGGTGGTCCAGAAGCCGCACTGAATGTCGCCGACCAGCTGATCGCCAAGGAGCGGGCCGCCATGACGGCGGCCAAGTAAGGCCGCCGCCGTGATCGGGCGCTGGGGGACGGAGCGTCTCGTTGGCCTGCATGAGCCCAAGGTCAACGAGCGTCACCTGGAGAGCACCGGCCTGCCGGCGGACAACCGCCTGCGCCTGCTCAGTTTCAATATCCAGGTGGGCATCAGCACCCAGCGTTATCGACATTACCTGACCCGTGGCTGGCAACACCTGCTGCCCCATACCGGGCGGGCGGACAACCTGCAGAAGATCGGCGGCCTGCTCGCCGATTTCGACCTGGTGGCCCTCCAGGAGGCCGACGGTGGCAGCCTGCGTTCAGGCTATATCAATCAGGTCGAGCACCTGGCCCAGCTCGGGGCCTTTCCCTACTGGTACCAGCAACTCAATCGCAACCTCGGGCGCCTGGGCCAGCACAGCAATGGCGTGCTGAGCCGTTTGCGGCCCTCGGCGATCGAGGATCATCCCTTGCCGGGGCCGGCCGGGCGCGGAGCCATTCTCGTGCGCTTTGGCGAGGGCTCGGAAGCCTTGGTGGTGGTGATGATGCACCTGGCCCTGGGGGCGCGGGCGCGTACCCGGCAACTGGCCTATATCCGCGAGCTGATCGGCGGTTTTCGGCATCTGGTGCTCATGGGCGACATGAACACCCAGGCCAGCGACCTGCTGCTACACTCGCCTTTACGCGACCTCGGTTTGCTCGCACCGCAGGTGGAAGCCACGTTTCCCAGTTGGCGTCCACAACGTTGCCTGGACCACATTCTGCTTAGCCCCAGCCTGACGCTGGAGCGAGTCGAGGTGCTGGCCCAACCTATTTCCGATCATTTGCCGGTGGCCGTCGAAATTCGCCTGCCAGGCTCCATCGGTTCTGATACGTTGCCGGCCTTGAGTAGCTAAATCTCGCGGACGCCGGCATGAGCAGCGAAGAAGTCGAACGCTGGAAAGAGAAATACCTTAAAAGCATCGAACAACAGGAAAAGCTCGAGCGTCGTTGGGACGCCCGTCTGGACCTGCTTCGCCGTGGGCTGGTACGCAGCACCCTGGCGGCGGAAGGGACCGACCGCGCGGTCGACCAGTGCATGAAGGAAATGCGCGATATCATCCGCAGTGACGATATGGACGCGGGCCTCGCGGCGCTGCTGCCTCGCTTGGAAAAAGCCGTGCTCGACTCCGAACAGCGTCGCGAGACCCGCGCCGAACAGGTGAGCACCGCGTTGACCTCGCTGGTGACCCAGCTGCAATCCTTGCCGCTGACCCGTGAAGTCCGGCGGCCGCTGAAGAACTTCGCCAAGCAGCTTGAGGGCCGTGCCGGCCAGGCGCGGGAAATCCCGTTGCTGCTCAGCGAGCTCAGTGGTTTGCAAGGCAAGGCACTGACGCAGCTTGAGCAGCCGGCCGAGCCAGGGCGTCCCGGCCTGTTGCAACGGTTGTTCGGTGGCAAGGAGAATCCGCCAGAAGCCACCCCGGGTCAGTCGCCGGCCCAGCCCGCCGGGGCCGAACAGGTTCCGAGCCACGCGGTCGAACCCGTGGCGCGTGACCCCGAGCTTCAAGTGCCGGAGGCTGTTCATGCACCCGCACCCGCACCCGCACCAACAATCGCGCCACCTGTCGCCGTAGCGGCCCCTGCCGTCGAGCCGGCAGCGGCGCCCGCCCCCGCCCCTGTTGCCCCAGTTGAGGCCGCAGCGCCAGCCGAGCTCGAAGTGCCTGTGTCGGCATCGCCGTCCGCTACTGAGCCCGAGCTGGTGCCCGCGGCCAAGCCCGTCGATACGGTGGCCTATGTGCCGCAGGTGGTGCAGCCGGAGCCGTCTGCCGCTGTCGCCGAGGCGGTGCCCGAAGTGCCATCCGTGGCTATGGCGAGCTCGGTCGGGCAACCGCCGATTCTGGCTGTCGAGCCCAACATGGTGCCCACGCCTGCCGTCAAGGCGGCCGCCCCGGCTGAAGCGCCAGCCCCTGCGCCGCATCCCGCGCCTACGGTGTTTATCGACAGCCTGCCGCTGCCCCCGGTGATGGCTGAGGCGCTGGCGGCCGTCGACCCGGAGTACCCCGAGCCGGATGTGCTGTTCGCCTTGCCCGAATCCCCGGAGCCGTCCTACAGCTCGGTGGCCGAACATATCGAGTCGACGTTGTTGGGCCTGCTCGATGACCTGACCCTGCCCGAACGTCACCAGGCCCATGCCGAAGCCATGCGCCACCGCCTCGAACATGGGTTGAACTGGTACGAATTGCTACCGATCCTCGATGATCTGGCGGTGTTGATGCTGGCGATCAACGACAGCGGTCAACACGATTTCCAGATCTACCTCAAGCAACTCAACGAACGCCTGGAGTCGTTCCAGAGCAACCTGCAGGCGGCCAGTGCCGGGCATGCCGAAGGGCGTACGGCGGCGAACGAGCTGCACAGCCAGTTGCGCGAGCATGTCGATAGCCTGCAAAGCAGCGTGCAGGATGCCGCGGACCTGGAAAGCCTCAAGCATGTCCTGGAAAATCGCCTCGAAGGTTTGTTGGGCACCATGGACCAGCACCAGCAACAGCGGGCCATCCGCGAGCAGGAGGTTGCCGTGCGCCTGCAAAGCCTGGCCGAACGCGTGGCGCATATGGAGCAGGAGGCCCAGGGTTATCGTGACCACCTCGAGGAGCAACGCCAGAAAGCCCTGGTCGACCCCCTGACCGGCCTGCCCAATCGTGCGGCCTGGAGCGAGCGCCTGGAGCAGGAAATGGCGCAGTGGCAGCAGCACGGCAACACCCTGCTGATCGCCATGCTCGATCTCGATCACTTCAAGCGGATCAACGACAACTACGGCCACCTGGCCGGTGACAAGGTGCTGAAGATCATTGCCGGCGAGTTGCGCAAGCGCCTGCGTGCCGGAGACTTCATTGCCCGTTTCGGCGGCGAGGAGTTTGTCCTGCTGGTGCCCGATACCTCGGTCACCGCGGGGCTCAAATTGACCGAGAGCCTGCGCGCGGCCATCGAGGCCTGTCCGTTCCACTTCAAGGGCGAGCGCGTGACCATCACCGTGTCGGTCGGGCTGTCGGCGTTCAAGACCGGCGAGCGCAGCGACCATGCGCTGAAAAGGGCCGATGAGGCGCTTTACCGGGCCAAGAATGCCGGACGTAACCGCATCGAACAAGGCTGAGTACAGGCGCACGCTCTTCTAGGAGCCGGCTTGCTGGCGATGGCGTCCGCACGGCCAATACAAGGCTTGCGGGCCTCATCGCCAGCAAGCCGGCTCCCACAAGTGACCGCGTTGCCCGAAGTTGTGGGGTCAGGGTCAGGAGGGTACTCCAGGTTGCATCAGGTAACAGTGTATTGGGCGCTGCTGTGCCCGCCAGTACGTTATGCTGTCAAATTACTGCCTTCGGTTGTTGCCGCTGCCATGAAACTGTTCCCTCTCCTGCTTTCGATCCTGCTGCTGGCGGGCTGCGCCAGCGCTCCGCGAATGGATACCAGCCACCCTTCGGTCAACTACGACAATCGCGTGCAGTTCGTGATCCTGCACTACACCTCGGCAAACATGGAAAACTCACTGCGGTTGCTGACCCATGGCCAGGTCAGCAGCCATTACCTGATCGGCGACGACCCTCGCGCCACGGTCTTCAAGCTGGTGGATGAGAGCCAGCGCGCCTGGCACGCCGGGGAAAGCGAGTGGCTGGGACGCACCTGGCTGAACTCCAGCTCCATTGGTATTGAAATCGTCAATCCGGGTTTCCGCGATACACCCACCGGCCGCGTCTGGTACCCCTACAGCGAAGCGCAGATCCAGGCATTGATCGTGCTGCTCAAGGACATCGTCAAACGCAATCACATCGAACCACGCAATGTGATCGGCCATAGCGATATCGCGCCGTTGCGCAAACAGGACCCGGGCCCGTTGCTGCCCTGGAAGCGCCTGGCCGCGGAAGGCCTCGGCGTATGGCCTGACGAGCAGGCGGTCGCCCGGCAGCAGACCGTCTACACCGCGCAACTGCCGAGCATCACCTGGTTCCAGCAGCAGCTCATGCGCCTGGGCTATGCCACGCCGCAGACCGGCGAGCTGGATGTTGCCACGCGCCATGTCCTGGCGGCCTTCCAGATGCACTTCCGCCCGGCCCGTTTCGACGGCCTGCCGGATGCGCAAAGTGCGGCGATCCTCCAGGTGCTCAACCAGTCAAAATAACGTCAGCGCCGGACGGTCAGCGCCGATTCGCCAATCTGTTGCTATAACTCATTGGTAAGTCTTCGGATATTCGCTGATGCCGGTTCGCCAGACGTTGCGCTCCTGGTTCCATCGTCCCTGGTTGCTGGCATTGCTGGCGGCTCTGTTCAGTGTCGCCCTGTTATTGGCCGGCAGCCTGGGGGTGGCGATGCACCAGGCCAGGCAGCACGAAAGTGAACAGATGAATGCCCAGGGGCAACGTTTCCTGGAGCGGCTGGAGCAGCTTTTCGGGCAACTGCGCGAGGGGCTCGATCAATTGGAGGCCCAGCCCCTGCGGGACTGTAGCCCGGCCATGATCGGCACCCTGCAGCAACTGAGCTTCAACTATCGCTTTATCTACGAAGCCTTCTATGTCGACGCCACCCGGTCCTGTTCCAACTGGCCGAACCAGGATGCCCAGGTGACCTTGGGGATGCCGGATATCCGCGGACCGACCTACAGCTATTGGCTCAATACCTCGGCCCAGCCCAATGACAACCTGGCCGCCCTGATGTTGGGGCGCGGTCACTTCCGGGTATCCACTTCCCGTGGCCATTTGAGCGATGTGGTGGAGCTGCCGCCGGGGGCCAGCCTGCTGGTGGTGGTCGACCGTGGCCGGCGGGCGATTCCGGTGCTCGGGCCGGAGCAGGACTGGCCACCCCCCGGCTGGCCGGTGAAGGGCCAGGACCCGTTGCTGATCACGCCAAATGAATTGATCTACCGCATGCCCACCCGCACCCCGGAATACCAGCTGGTGATGGTCGCGCCGCGCGCGGCCATGCCGCTGGTCATCGACCCGCTGTGGTGGTGGCTGCTCTCGGTGAGCCTGGTGATTGCCTTCTGCATCGGCGGCCTGACCTTGCAGTTGGCCCGCCAGCGCCAATCGCTCAACGGCGAACTGCAAGGCGCGCTGCGGCGCGGCGAGTTCCAGGTCTTGTATCAACCGATCTTCGACCTCGGCAGCCGTCGGTGCGTGGGCGCCGAAGCCCTGATCCGCTGGCGCCGGCCGGACGGCACGCTGACCAGTCCCGACCTGTTCATTCCCCTGGCGGAAAATACCGGGCAGATCCGCCAGATCACCGATTTTGTCCTGCAACGGCTGCTGGACCAGCTGGGTCACCTGCTGCGGGCCAATCCGCAGCTGTACATCTCGGTGAACCTGGCGGCTTGCGATGTGATGGTGCCGCGTATCGGCGAGGTGATTGCCGACCTGTTGCGCAGGCATCGGGTCAGTGCCCGGCAGATTGCCTTCGAAGTCACCGAGCGTGGTCTGATCGACGTGGTGGTGGCACGGGACAATTTGCAGGCCCTGCGGGATGCCGGCCATCAGGTGTTGATCGACGACTTCGGCACCGGCTATTGCAGCCTGGCCTATCTGCAAACGCTGCCGGTGGATTGCCTGAAGATCGACAAGGCCTTTATCGACGCCCTGGGCCATGACGCCGCCAGCAGCGGCGTGGCGCCGCATATCATTCGCATGGCCCATGCGCTGCACTTGCGGGTGATCGCCGAGGGCATCGAGTATGAGCACCAGGCCCTGCTGCTCAGCAGCGAAGGGGTCAATTATGGTCAGGGTTGGTTGTTTGCCCAGGCGCTGACGGCGGTGCAGTTCGTCGAATTGATCACTCGCGGCCGACGCCTGGCTTCGCGTCGCCTGGACGACGAGGCCTAGAGCGGCAGCGCCATATAGAACTGCGTGCCCTGCCCCGGCCGTGAATACACGCCCATCCGCCCGCTGTGCAGTTGCACGATCTCCTTGCACAGGGCCAGGCCCAGGCCGGCGCCGCCTTTCTTGCGGCCGACCTGGACGAAAGGTTCGAAGATGCGTCCCTGTTGCCCGTAGGCAATACCCTCGCCGTTGTCCTCGACGCTGATGATGACCCGCTCGCCATGGCGCCGGGCCTGCAAGCGAATCTGCCCGCCCCGGGCGGTATGGCGCAGGGCGTTGTCCAGCAGGTTGTCGAGGACGCGCTCCAGTTGCGGTTGATCGGCCGGCAGGCGCGGCAAGGGCGGCTGCAGCTCGACCTGCAGGTCGATGCCCTGGCTCAGGGCCTGTTCGGCAAAGCGCAGGCGACAGGCCTCGAGCAGTGTCTCGATATCGCAGGGCAGCAGGGTCAGTTTCTGCAGGCCGTTCTGGTAACGGGAGAAATTCAGCAGGTCGTTGATCAATTGCATCAGCCGCTGCATTTCTTCGTTGACCGTGTTCAGCAGGTCCGCTTCCCGCGATTCGCTGTCGAAATGCACGCGCTCCTGCAACAGGCCGAAGGCCATATGCATGCCGGTGACCGGCGTGCGCAGTTCGTGGGAGGCGCGCAGGACGAACTCGCTGCGCACCCGCTCGAAGGCCCGCTGTTCGGTGACGTCGTGGAGCACCATCACCGCGCCGAGAATATGGCCTTGGGTATGACTGACCGGGGTCAGGCTGTAGGTCAGCAGGCGGGACTCCCCTTCGACCTCGACCTCGAGGTCTTCCGGTGCCCGTTCCAGGCTGGCACCGCGCAGGATCAATTGCAGTTGTTCGTCCAGTTCGGGCCGCTGCAGCGCCTCGCCAAGGCCTTGGCCGAGGCGATCGCCGTCCCAGCCCAACTGGCGCTGCGCCACCGGGTTGAGGTGCTCCAGGCGGCCTTCGCGGTCGATCATCAGCAGCCCGTCGTCGATGCTGTCGAGCACGGCCTGCAAGCGTTGCTGGCCGGCGAGCAATTCGTCGATATTGGTTGCCTGATGCTGGCGTAGGGCCTCGGCCATAAGGCCGAAACGTCGGGTCAGCAGGTTCATCTCGACCGCGGGGGAAATCGGCAGGGTGACGTCGAAGTTGCCCTGGCCGATATGGTCCGCCGCCTCGGCCAGGGCCTCGATCGGTGCACCGAAACGGCGGGCGATGCCGTGGGCGGTGATGAAGCCGATGATCAGCACCGCCAGGCCGACAAACCCCAGCAGCCCGGCCACCAGCAGTGCCCGCTCGCGGGCATCGTTTTCCGTGGCGCTGATGTTGTCCAGCGCCTGCTTGTGCTCGGCGATCAGGCCGTTGCGCAGGATATTGAAAGTGTTGGTGAGCTCCTCGATGCTGCCACTGCCGTCCCGTGAACGGGCGAAGGCCTGGTAGAACCGTTCGTAGTCGATACGGGCCTGGGCGAAGCCGCTGCGCACGTCGTTGCTCTGCTCATGCTCGATGCCTTCGTGGAGCAGTTGCAGATAGTGTTCGCGCGAGGCCTCGAGCGCGGCCTGGTCCGGCTTGTCACCGAGCATCAGAAGCAACTGGTCGCCCAGGCTCTGGCGCAGCTTGAGGCCCAGGTCGAGGGTGATGAAGTTGTCGCTGACCAGCGACTCCTGGGTCTTGGCCATCTGCATCACGCTGACCAGGCCGAGCATCAGGCCCAGCAAGGCGACGGTGATCAGTGCCGAAATACTCAGGAAGAGCCGGGTGCGCAGCTTCATCGTGAGCTTCATGGTGGGCTACTCACAGGTTGTACTGTTTGCGTTTGCGGTACAGCGTCGAGGCGTCGATGCCCAGTGTCTTGGCGGCCTGGTCAAGGGTATCGCTGTTGGCCAGTACCGCGCCGATATGGGCTTTCTCCAGTTCGTCCAGGCTCAGCGCGGCGCCGATGCGCGGTGCGCTGTTGGCCGGTTGCTCGGCCATGCCCAGGTGGCTGATCTCCACACGCTCCTGGGGACAGATGATGCTGGCGCGTTCGACCACGTTGCGCAGTTCACGGATATTGCCCGGCCAGCGGTAGTTGAGCAGGGCTTCGCGGGCCTCATCGCCGAAGCCGCGGGCTGGTCGCGCGTATTCCTTGACGAAGCGGGCGAGGAAACGATCGGCGAGCATCAGGATGTCTTCACTGCGCTCGCGCAGGGGCGGCAGGTGCAGGGTGATGACGTTCAGGCGATAGAGCAGGTCCTCGCGAAAACGTCCGTCGCGGACCATGTCTTCGAGGTTGAGGTTGGTCGCGGCGAGAATCCGCACATCGGCCCGTCGTGTCACCGGATCGCCGACCCGTTCGTATTCCTTGTCCTGGATAAAGCGCAGCAGCTTGGGCTGCAGGGTCAGGGGGAAATCGCCGATCTCGTCGAGAAACAGCGTCCCGCCGTCGGCCTGGTTGACCCGGCCCAGGGTGCTTTCGCTGGCGCCGGTGAAGGCCCCGCGGCTGTGGCCGAACAGCTCGCTTTCCATCAGCTCGGCGGTCAGCGACGGGCAGTTGATGGTTACGCAGGATTTCTTCGCGCGTTTGCTCCAGCCATGGATGGCCCGGGCCAGTTCGCCCTTGCCGGTCCCGGACTCGCCGAGGATCAGGATGTTCGCGTCGGTGCCGGCCACCTGCCGCGCGGTTTCCAGCACCGCCATCATCGATGGGCTGTGGGAGTCGAGGCCGTCCTTGGGCTTGCGCACTTCGCCTTCCAGGGCCTCGAGGCGCGCCGACAGTTGCCGCACTTCCAGCTGTTTGGCCGTGGCCAGGCGCAGTTGGTCCGGGCTGCACGGCTTGACCAGGTAATCGGCGGCACCGGCCTGGATGGCGTCGACCGCGGTGTCCACGGCAGAGTGGGCGGTGACAATCACCACGCGCATCCAGGGCGCCTGGATGCGCATCTGGGCCAGGACATCGAGGCCGTTGTCTTCGCCAAGGCGCAGGTCGAGGAAGCACAGGTCGAAAACCTGGCGCTGCAGCAAGGCCTCGGCCTGGGCCGCGCTGTTCGCCGTGGCGACGCTGTAGCCCTCGTCTTCCAGGCAATAGCGAAAGGTGCGAAGGATGGCGGACTCGTCATCCACCAGCAGAATACGGCCTTGATGTTCCGTGGCGGACTCCATCTCCCATGCTCCTTTAGTAAAAGTTTTCAGTCTCTACCGGAAATATCCGGCACGTTAGAGAGCTGTTTCTGATTGACCTTATGACAAGCAGGGTAACGGTCTGCGCCCCTGATTGCTAACCCGCTGATTTGGGGAATTTTTTAGGCTCTTTGCTTCCGACAGTTGGGCTCTCAGCTAATTCCTACTGATTTTCTTACTATTTATTCTTTTGGTAGGGCTATTTCCTACGGATTCATCGTGCAATACGCACGACCGTATGGCGGGCATCGTGCAGGATGCTGGTCGATCAATCTTGTGTGTTTTATAACTTATTGATTTTATTGATATTTTTTCAATAAAAAAGCTGGCATGCAGACTGCAATGTTCCTCTCAAGAACATTCGCGGTGGTCGGTCTGGTTCATCTCTGCCGACCCCGCAACACCCATCATTGAGTCGGAGGAGTTTCAGGATGAATCGCCCACGTGCCGCCCATCTCCATCTCTCGCCACTGCACTTGCAGCAAGGATTGTTTGCCGTGTTGGCGTTGCTGGTCACGCTGATTGCCGGCCAGCAGTTCCAACGCTGGAACCAGGCCAGTGTCCAGGTCCAGCGCCTGCCCGGGCATGTCCTGCAACAAACCCATTTCAGCGCGACCGCTACCAGTATCAGCGACCCCGCCGCCTACCGCCTGACGTCGGTCGATCAAGCCCAGGTGCCTGACGAGCCGTTGCAGCAGCGCTGGGTGTTCTAGGCAAGAACCGGGCTGTCGGATGATAGCCCGGGGCAGTACCCGGAGCAGTAAAGGCTGCATCCAAACACTTGTAAGTCGAGGAGAATCACCATGTTGAGCTGGGCAGTCACATTCCTGATCATTGCCATTGTCGCCGCGGTATTAGGCTTTGGTGGCATCGCCGGTACAGCCACGGGTATCGCCAAGATCCTCTTTGTCGTATTCCTGGTGATGTTCGTGGTTTCCTTCCTGTTCGGACGCCGTGGTCGAGGCTGACCATGAGCCACAGCCGCCCTGCTGACGGGCGGCCGCTCCTGTCTTTGCATGACCGCGTTTGCCGCTTTGACCCTATGTCGTTCTGACATTAAGTGGCCTTTTCCGCGGGTGCATTTTTCCGATGTGACCGTACGTCTAGAAACACCCCTCTGATTACCCCTCGTTTACGATTGAATTTGTAGGAGTTTTCTACTTATTTGGCCTAGATTCATTCCCGTGTCGTAGAGGAAAAAATGCTTTGAAATGGCCGGTCTACGGCACTTTTTTCGGCTGAAATGTCCTGCTGATGGGGGACAAAACGGTCGTATTGTTGAACAAGGATCATGCCGATTCGGCATGGGGTAGGCGTTTACGGCATTAGACGTCCCCCCCTTGCATGGGAATAGTTGCGCCTTTTTTCGCCTGCCAAAAAGCCATCAGGCCGGTGGGCGATGACCTTCCATGGGGGACAGTTGCCATCACCTGACCTGCATCAGTGCAACGGTGAGGGGCTTCTGTCCGACTCCACTTGAAGCAAGGGTAACGACATGAAGAAGGCAAAGCTCAGCCTCGCCTGGCAGATCCTTATCGGTCTGGTACTGGGGATTGCAGTCGGCGCGCTGCTCAACCATTTCAGTGCCGAGAAGGCCTGGTGGATCGGCAACGTCCTGCAACCGGCAGGCGATATCTTTATCCGCCTGATCAAGATGATCGTTATCCCGATTGTCATTTCCTCGCTGGTGGTCGGCATTGCCGGTGTCGGCGATGCCAAGAAGCTGGGGCGCATCGGCCTCAAGACCATCGTCTACTTCGAGATCGTCACCACCATCGCCATTGTGGTCGGCCTGCTGCTGGCCAACGTGTTCCACCCGGGCTCGGGCATCGACATGAGCACCCTGGGCACCGTGGACATCTCCAAGTACAAGGCCACTGCCGCCGAAGTGCAGCATGAGCATGCGTTTATCGAAACCATCCTCAACCTGATTCCTTCGAACATCTTTGCCGCCATGGCCCGCGGCGAAATGCTGCCGATCATCTTCTTCTCGGTGCTCTTCGGCCTCGGCCTGTCGAGCCTGCAGGCCGAGTTGCGCGACCCGCTGGTGAAGATGTTCCAGGGCGTCTCGGAAAGCATGTTCAAGGTCACCCACATGATCATGAACTACGCGCCGATCGGTGTGTTTGCCCTGATCGCGGTGACCGTCGCCAGCTTCGGCTTCGCCTCCCTGCTGCCGCTGGCCAAGCTGGTGCTGCTGGTCTACGCCGCCATCCTGTTCTTCGCCTTTGCCGTGCTCGGCCTGGTGGCCCGTTTGTTCGGCTTCTCGGTGATCAAGCTGATGCGCATCTTCAAGGACGAACTGGTACTGGCCTACTCCACCGCCAGTTCCGAAACCGTGTTGCCACGGGTGATCCAGAAGATGGAAGCCTACGGCGCGCCGAAAGCCATTTGCAGTTTTGTGGTGCCGACCGGTTACTCCTTCAACCTCGACGGCTCGACCCTGTACCAGAGCATCGCGGCGATCTTCATTGCCCAGCTTTATGGCATCGACCTGTCCATCAGCCAGCAATTGCTGCTGGTGCTGACCCTGATGGTCACCTCCAAGGGCATTGCCGGGGTACCGGGCGTGTCCTTCGTGGTGTTGCTGGCGACCCTGGGCAGCGTCGGTATTCCGCTGGAAGGCCTGGCCTTTATCGCCGGTGTCGACCGGGTCATGGACATGGCGCGGACCGCGCTGAACGTGATCGGCAATGCCCTGGCGGTGCTGGTGATTTCCCGTTGGGAAGGCATGTACGACGATGCCAAGGGCGAGCGCTACTGGAACTCCCTGCCGCACTGGCGCAGCAAGGCGCCGCTGCCGGCGGGCGAGGCTTCCAAGGGCTGATTGAATGGCGCTTGCTGGCGAAGCCTCTAGTGCTCTCGCTGGCCCCTTCGCGAGCAAGCTCTGCTCCTACAGGTCCGCGTACTGCCAAAGCTGATCGATAGACCCCGGACTTTCCGGGGTTTGTTGTTTCTGGCCCGACCGCTATCATTCGCCGCATCTTCAAGGAGTTTTCCCGATGCTCAATGGCCTGTGGCTTGGCTTTTTCGTAGTGGCGACCGTCTCGGCGCTGGCGCAATGGCTGGTGGGTGGCAACCCCGCGATCTTCGCCGCGATGGTGGAAAGCATCTTCGCCATGGCCAAGCTCTCGGTGGATGTCATGGTCCTGCTGTTCGGCACCCTGACCCTCTGGCTCGGCTTTCTGCGCATCGCCGAAAAGGCCGGGATCGTCGACTGGCTGGCCAAGGCCCTGGGGCCGCTGTTCAGCCGCCTGATGCCGGACGTGCCGCGCGGCCATCCGGCCATCGGCCTGATCACCCTCAACTTCGCGGCCAACGCCCTGGGCCTGGACAACGCCGCCACGCCCATCGGCCTCAAGGCCATGCGTTCCCTGCAGGAGCTCAACCCGAGCCAGACCGTGGCGAGCAACGCGCAGATCCTGTTCCTGGTGCTCAACGCCTCGTCCCTGACCCTGCTGCCGGTAACCATCTTCATGTACCGCGCCCAGCAAGGCGCGGCGGACCCAACCCTGGTGTTCCTGCCGATCCTGCTGGCCACCTGCGCCTCGAGCCTGGTCGGCCTGCTCTCGGTGGCGGTGATGCAGCGCCTGCGGTTGTGGGACCCGGTGGTGCTGGCCTACCTGATTCCCGGCGCTTTACTGCTCGGCGGCTTCATGGCAGTGCTGGCCGGGCTGTCGGCCACGGCGTTGGCCAGCCTGTCGTCGATCCTCGGCAACCTGACGCTGTTCGGCCTGATCATGCTGTTCCTGGTCATTGGCGCGTTACGCAAGGTGAAGGTCTACGAGGCTTTTGTCGAAGGGGCAAAAGAGGGCTTTGATGTCGCCAGGAATCTGTTGCCGTACCTGGTGGCGATGCTCTGCGCGATTGGTGTGCTGCGGGCTTCCGGGGCGCTGGACTTCGGCCTCGACGGCATTCGTCACCTGGTGCAGTGGGCCGGTTGGGATACGCGTTTTGTCGATGCGTTGCCGACAGCGATGGTCAAGCCGTTCTCCGGCAGTGCGGCGCGGGCGATGTTGATCGAGACCATGAAGACCCAGGGCGTGGACAGCTTCCCGGCGCTGGTGGCGGCGACGATCCAGGGCAGCACCGAAACCACCTTCTATGTGCTGGCGGTGTATTTCGGCGCGGTGAATATCCAGCGGGCGCGACACGCGGTGGGCTGCGCCTTGCTGGCGGAACTGGCCGGGGTGCTGGCGGCGATCGGGGTGTGCTATTGGTTCTTCGGCTGATCAGCGTTTGGCTGAATCCTCGCCTTGCTGCACCGCCCAACCGATCAGCTGCGCCATCAGCTTGTCGCCGGCCTGGCCGAAGCCCGCCACCACGCCGGGCACCTGCTTGTCATTGATCGGCTGGCGCACTTCAAAGCGCCGGCTGGCGAGGATCCGCTGGTCAATCCCACGGACCAGCCGCGCATCGAAGCGGATCACCACCTCGGCCCCCTGACCTCGGTACTCGGTCTGGAAGGCCTGCAACTCGCCGCCCAGCTCGAAATCCGCCTGCAGGTTGCTGTCGTCGGTGCTCAGCAGGCGCACCCGACCGTCGCGCTGGAAGGCGTCGAGAATCCGGTTGCGTAGCAACACCGGTGCCGGATCGCTCCAGCGTGAGGCCTTGTAGTGGCTGATCAGGTCACCCTGGGGCACCACGGCGATATTCGGGCTGTTCAAGGCGTCACTGGCAATCGGCTTGGCAATGCGCAACGACCAGTTGACCGGCTGACTGTTGGGCGCCGGAACACTGTTCTGTGCCGTCGGCAGGCGATAGACATCCGCCGGGTCCGCCTGGGGCAGGATCGAACAGGCGCCGCTCAAGGCCAGGCCGACAACCAGAGTAAGCTGGCTCAATACACGAGGGGCATGCCTCATGGGGTGAATTCCTTGTTCTTGTCACGGCCCAGCAAGTAGCCGCTGGGGTTGGCATCCAGGCGCTTGGAGATCGCGCGCAGGGAACTGAGGGTGTCACGCAGTTCACGGATCGCCGGGGCCAGTTCATTCAAGCCCTGTAATCCACTGTTGACCGAGTCCTGGTTTTTGCTCAGCAGCGTGTTGATGGTCGCGGTGCTCTGCTCCAGGGATTGCATGGCCCGTTCGGCGCTGCCAAGGGCCTGCTTGCCCTGGTTGTCGAGCAGGCCGTTGGCGTTGCGCATCAGCGCGGTGGTCTGTTCCAGGGTCGCGCTGACCTGCTTGCTGACCAGGGTCATCTGTTTCAGGGTCTGGCGGATATCGTCGCGCTGGCCGGCAATCGCCCCGGTGGCTTGCTGGAGGTTGTCCAGGGTCTGGCTGACCTGGGCGACGTTTTTCTGCGAGAACATTTCGTTGGCATTGTGCAGCAGCAGGTTGATCCCGCTCATCAGGTCGTTACTGTCGTTGAGCAGGCGTGAGATCGGCGACGGCGAGGCGATGATCTGCGGCAGGTTGCCATCCTTGCCCTTGAGCTCGGGACTCTGCGGCGTGCCGTCGCTGAGCTGGATCAGCGAGGTGCCGGTGATGCCGGTCAGGGCCAGCTTGGCGCGGGTATCCTCCTTGATCGGCGTGTCGCCGGCCAGGCGGATGCGTGCCAGCACCCGGCGCGGGTCTTTCGGGTCGAGGCTCAGTTGCAGCACGTCGCCGACCTTGATCCCGCTGTATTGCACCGGGCTGCCCTTGGACAGGCCGCTGACCGCCTCGTTGAACACCACTTCATAGTCCTTGAACGCGGTGTCGACACTGGACTTGGCCAGCCACAGGCCGAACAGCAACGCGGCCACGACCACCAGCACACTGAACAGGCCGATCATCACATGATGGGCACGGGTTTCCATCTCATCCCTCCTTGTGCGGGGTTACCGCGTCAAATGCGGCGCGGCCACGCGGGCCATGGAAGTATTCGTGAATCCACGGGTCGTCGGTTTCGGCGACCCGGTCGATGGCATCGGCCACCAGTACGTGTTTCTGCGCCAGCACCGCGACCCGGTCGGTGATGGTGTAGAGCGTGTCGAGGTCGTGGGTGACCAGGAACACACTCAGGCCCAGGGCATCGCGCAGGGTCAGGATCAGTTGGTCGAAGGCCGCCGCGCCGATGGGGTCGAGGCCGGCGGTGGGTTCGTCGAGAAACAGGATGTCCGGGTCCAGCGCCAGGGCGCGGGCCAGGGCGGCGCGCTTGATCATGCCGCCGGACAGCGAGGCCGGGTATTTGTTGGCGGCCGACAGCGGCAGGCCGGCCAAGGCCAGCTTGACCGCCGCCAGGTGTTCGGCATCGCGCCGACTGAGGCCGGCGTGTTCGATCAGCGGCAGGGCGACGTTCTCGGTGACCGTCAGGGAGGAAAACAACGCACCTTTCTGGAACAGCACACCGAAGCGCCGTTCGACCTGGGAACGCGCCTGTTCCGAGAGGCTGCGCAGGTCCTGGCCGAACACCCGTACGCTGCCCTCGCTGGGTTTGCGCAGGCCGACGATACTGCGCAGCAGCACCGACTTGCCACTGCCGGAGCCGCCGACCACGGCGAGGATTTCGCCGCGGTAGAGGTCCAGGTCAAGGTTTTCGTGGACGCTCTGGCTGCCGAAGCGATTGCACAGCCCGCGCACTTCGATCACCGCCTCGCTCGGCGCCCGTGGCGGTCGACTCACCAGCCCATCTCCATGAAGAACAACGCGGCAACGGCATCCAGCACGATCACGATAAAGATCGACTGGACCACGCTGGAGGTGGTGTGGGCGCCGACCGACTCGGCACTGCCGCTGACCTTGAAACCTTCCAGGCAACCGACGGCGGCGATCAGGAAGGCGAAGATCGGCGCCTTGACCATGCCGACGAGGAAATGCTGGACGCCGATATCGGCCTGCAACAGGGACAGGAACATCGCCGGCGAGATCCCCAGGGACAAGGCGCAGACTACGCCGCCGCCGACAATCCCGCAGAGCATCGCCAGGAAGGTCAGCATCGGCAGGGCGATCAGCAGGGCCAGGACCCGGGGCAGCACCAGCAATTCCATGGGATCGAGGCCGAGGGTGCGAATGGCGTCGATCTCCTCGTTGGCCTTCATCGAGCCGATCTGCGCGGTAAAGGCGCTGGCGGTGCGCCCGGCCATAAGGATGGCGGTGAGCAGTACGCCGAACTCACGGAGGAAGGAGAAGGCCACCAGGTCGACGGTGAAGATACTGGCGCCGAAGCTTTTCAGCACCGTGGCGCCGAGAAAGGCCACCACGGCGCCCACCAGGAAGGTCAGCAGGGCGACGATCGGGGCGGCGTCGAGGCCGGTCTGTTCGATATGGGCGACGGTCGCGGTCATGCGCCAGCGCCGTGGGTTGAAAATCCCCCGCGCCAGGGTCTCCAGGATCAGGCCGACAAACCCGAGCAGTTGCAGGGTGTCTTGCCAGACGGCATCGACGGCTTTGCCAATGCGTTCGAGCAACTGGATGCCGGCCGCTTCTTCCGGTTCGCGCACCGGTTCGCAGAAATCCGCCAGGGAGCAATACACGGTGTGCAGCAGGGCCCGGTCGGCGGCACTGATGCGGCAGTCCGGGTGTTCGGCCGAACGTCCGAGGCGATCGGCCCCCAGCAGCTCCACCAGCAACGACGCGCCGGCGGTGTCGAGGGCGCCGAGGTCATTGAGGTCGATATCGGTGCTGGCGTCGTATTGGCCGACCAATTGGGCGGCCCGCTGCTTCAGGTTGGCGTAATGGGCCAGCGTCCAGTCACCACTGATCCTCAGGCGCGCGGGACTGCTCGAGGTATCCAGGTGGGCGGTGCCGGCCGTTGCGCTAATGATTGAAAGCTCCGTGCTTAACAGACATTGATACTGGCCTCTGTAATAGCACGATCTGGCCCCTGATCTCTAGTCGCTCACCTTGAAGCGCAGCACGCCGAGCATCTGGCCGCCCTCGGTCAGTACTCGCACCTGCCAGTCACCGGTGGGGTCAGCCGGGAAGTTCTGCTTGTGTGACCAGGCGCGATAACCTTCCTTGCGCCCGCCATGGATATCCAGGGCGATGCGGTCGACTTCGCGGCCGTTGAACTGCCAGACGTGGTAGATCCGCTCGTCCAGCCCGCGCGGCGCACTGATCGAGGTGTAGGCATACAGCCCATCCTTGCGCACCTGCTGGGTGCTGACTTGCTCCAGGCCCTCACCCGGGGTGCGGTCCTGTAGCTCGGTGGTCACCGCGACTTCGGTCATCCACAAGGTCGCCGGCGGCACCCACGAGCGCAGGAACCAGCCCGCGCCGCCAATCGCCAGGGTCACGCCGATCAGCATCAACCAGCCGCGCAAGCTGCGCAGCGGCAGGCTCACCGCCAGGCTCGGGATCGACAACAGCATGGCGATGCCCAGGGCCAACTGGTAGCTCTGGGGCGTGGTCAGGTGCAGGATGATCGGCAGCGCGGTGAGCAGCGCGGCGAACAGCGTCAGGGTATGCAATCCCAGCAGCAGCCAGCGTTTCGGCGAGAGCCAGTTGTAGTACAGCGGATCGATGATCGAGACCAGCGCCGCCGCGCCGAGCAGCCCGGTGAACAGCAACTGGCTGCTGTTCCAGGTGGTGGTAATGAAAAAGAACGGCAGGACAAAGGACAGGCTTTGCTGGTGGATCATCTGCGTGGCATAGCGCAGCAGCGGCTCGGGGATATCGTGTTTGAACAGGCGACTGAAGAACTGCGTCAGGACGTTCTCCAGCATCAACCAGAGCCAGCTCACCAGCAGAATGACCGCAATCCAGCTGGCGGAGTTCTGCTGGCGATCAACCAGGATGAAACTGGCGATACCGGAGCAGAAGCCGAAAGCCGCAATCACCCCTGGATAACGCTTCATCAGTGCGAGGAGGCGTTGGATATGCAGGGTCCAGTTCGGCATTCGGCAGTTCACAGTCAGGCAGTTGAAAGATCACGACACAATACCGTTTCAGGCGCGATTAGTCGTGTTTGTGGTGGCCCCATGCCCCTACAGGACTCGCGTCGTACGCAAAGCCCGGGCACGACACAAATCCTGTAGGAGCAAGCTTGCTCGCGATGAACGATAACGCGGTCTAGCGTCGATAAGCCCGCCAACCCAGCAGCCCGATCAGCAGCAAGCCCGCGAGGGCGGCGCCCAGGCCGATCAGCTGTTCATCGCTGAGCAGCGGTTTTTCGATCCGCAGGTAGCCCGGCTGCTTGAACAACTGGCGCAGCGCCTGGTTGGCATCCGCCAGCGTCACCGCCCGCAGGGCCTGGGCCGGGTCGGCAAAATGACCGTCCTCGTAGTCGCCCAGCGCCCCCCAGTAATAGTCGGCCAGGGCACTGTTGCCCTGCACCGCCCAGGCCTGGCGGGCAATGGCGGCTTGTTGCAGGCGGGCGAAGGTGTCCGGGTCGAGGCCGTCCTTGAGCAGACGGGCCCTGAGCGCTTCGAGCACCTGTCGGGCGTCGTCCAGATTATCGCGTTCGACATCGGCGTTGACGCTGAAGAAGCCGACGCCGCCCAGCACTTCGCGTTCGCTCCACGGCCCATAGGACAGGCCGTGGTCCAGGCGCAAATGCCGATACAGCGCCCAGTCCAGATAGTCCTTGAGCAGATCGAAGGTTTCGTCGGGCAGCCCTTCCAGCGCCGGCTCCGGAAACAGCCAGTGGATTTTCGCCCCGTTGCCGACCCAGCCGCGTGGCAGGTCGCGTTGCGCGGCGGCGGCCTGGTCATGGATTTCCGGCAGCGGCTGGTGGTCATTGGGCTCGATCGGCGCCAGGGCGCCGAAGGCCCGGTCCAGGTAGGCCGGGAGCAGGCGATCAAGCTCGCCGACCATGATCAGGGTCATATTGTTCGGCGCGTACCAGTTCTTGCGCACGGCCTCCAACTGCTCCCGGGTCAGGTGCTGGACATCGGCGCGCTCGGCGCATTTGAGTCCCAGCTCCACCGCCAGCTGGTTGCTGGCGTTGTGACCGAAGTCCTGGCGGTCCAGCCAGCGCTGTAAGTGCGAGTAATGGCCGCCCTCCTCGCGCTCCACCACCTGCTTGGCGGCGGCAATGGCGTTGTCGCTGAGCTCGGTACGGGTGAGGATCTCCAGCAGCAGGTCGAGAATCTTGCGCTGGTTGGCGGCCGGGGCCTCGATCACGAAGGTGGTGTCGGCGTTGCTGGTGTAGGCGTTCCATTCGCCACCCAGGGCCTGCATGCGTTCTTCCAGGCCGCCTTCACCGCTGGCGTCGACGCCACTGAACAACAGGTGTTCGAGCAGGTGTGGCAGTTCCTTGTCGGCACAGGAGAAATCGTCGAACCCGACCCCCACCACCAGGCGGATCGCCACGTGGCCGCGTTCGCTGCCGGGTTTGAGCAGCAGTTGCAGGCCGTTGGGCAATTGATAACCCTCGACCTGGAAGCGATCGAGGGCGGCGGCGTGCAGGGTATTGAGTAGCAGGCAGGCGAACAGCAGGCAACGCATAACCATTTTCCGAAGGCGGGGTCCTACGCACAGACAACGGTGCAACCGTGGACGTTCAAGATGATTGGCTGATGTCGTCGAGTTCTTCCGAGGCCAGGGCGCCGGTCTCGGCGGTTTCCAGCACCGCATAGGCGCTGCCGCAGAATAACGAATTCAGGCGTTTCATGTCGGCAATCAGCTCCAGATGCAGCGAACTGGTTTCCAGGCTCTGCACCACGCCGCGCTGCAGGCGACTGACGTGGGCGTGGGCCAGGCGCCGTTCCTGGGCGCGGAAACGACGCTTTTCCCGCAGCAGTTGCCGGGCGGTCTGGGGATCGGCCCCGAGGAACACCGTGAGGCCCAGGCGCAGGTTGTCGATCAATTGCCGGTGCAGCCCGGCGAGCTCCTCCAGGCCGTCCTCGGAAAACGAGCGGCGCTGCGAGGTCTTCTGCCGCTGCACCTTGCGCAGCATCTGCTCGATCAGGTCGGCGGCCAGCTTCAGGTTGACCGCCAGTTCAATGATTTCCGCCCAGCGCCGGCTGTCCTGTTCGCCGAGGTCTTCCCGGGGCATCTGCGCCAGGTAGAGTTTGACCGCGCTGCAAAGCACCTCGACATCGTCGCACAGACGACGTATCTCGATGGCCACGGCGGTCTGCTTGCCGTTGAGCACATTGAGCATGGCGTCGAGCATGCTGTCGATCAGGTCGCCAATGCGCAGGGTTTCCCGTACGGCGTTGGACAGCGCCAGGCTCGGTGTGTCGAGGGCGGCGGGGTCGAGATGGCGGGGCTTGGCCTTGCCGTTGACCTCGGGCCGTTCCGGCAGCAGCCAGGCACAGACCCGGGCCATCGGGCCGATACTGGGCAGCAGCAAGACGCAGCGCGCGGTGTTGTAGAGCAGGTGGAAGCCGATCACGATTTCCTGGGGGCTGTACTCGAGGCCGTCGAGCCAGTGTGCCAGCGGGGTCAGCGCCGGGATGATCAGCAGCAGGCCGATCAGCTTGTACAGCAGGCTGCCGAGGGCCACCTGGCGGCCGGCGGCGTTCTGCATGCTGGTGCCGAGGAAGGCCAGCACGCCGCTGCCGATGTTCGCGCCGATCACCAGGCCGATGGCCACCGGCAGGCTGATCACGTCGGCGCCGGCCAGGGTCGCGGTCAGCAGCACGGCGGCGAGACTGGAATAGGAGACCATGGCAAACAGCGCGCCGACCAGGGCATCGAGAAGGATATCGCCGGTCAGGGAGGCGAACATCACCTTCACCCCCTGGGCGTGGGTGATGGGCGCGGCGGCTTCGACGATCAGTTGCAGGGCGAGGATGATCAGTCCCAGGCCGATGCCGACGCGGCCGAGCTGGCCGGCGCGGGTCTGCTTGCGCGAGAGGAAAAAGATCACCCCGAGGAAGATCAGCAGCGGCGACAGCCAGGACAGGTCGAAGGTCAGCACCCGAGCCATCAGCGCGGTACCGACGTCGGCGCCGAGCATCACCGCCAGGGCCGGGGTCAGCGTCATCAGGCCCTGGCCGACGAAGGAGGTGACCAGCATGGCAGTGGCATTGCTGCTCTGGACCATGGCGGTGACCAGGATCCCGGCGACAAAGGCCAGCGGACGCTTGGACATATTGCGGCCGATGACGTGGCGCAGGTGTGAACCGTAGACCCGCAGGATGCCGGTACGGACGATGTGCGTGCCCCAGATCAGCAGGGTCACGGCGGAAAGCAGATTGAGCAGGGTCAGCATGGACGGCCCCCTGGCATGACGGGTGCCCCATGGGGGCAAGTTCGGATTGTGACGGTTCGCCTTTTTTCTACGACTTGTCCTTAAGCTGTAGTTGGCTATTTGGCCGAGCGCCAGCATCGCATGACCGGCGCCGGGCTTGAAACAAAAATGTCATATTTTCATAAGGCGTCGTGGGAACCGGTTTGCCGGCCCCCACCGTTCAGGGTTATTGACCCGCCACATCCTTGTGTCGTTCCCCGGCTTCGTGTTCCTGCTTCTTTTTCTGCATAGCGGTACGCATCTTGATGTTGATCGCTTCCACCGCCAGGGAGAAGGCCATGGCGAAGTAGACATAGCCCTTGGGCACATGCACATCGAAGGCTTCGGCGATCAGCACGGTGCCGACCACGATCAGGAACGACAGCGCGAGCATCTTCAGCGACGGGTGCTTGTCGATAAAGTCGCCGATGGTCTTCGAGGCCAGCATCATCACCAGTACCGCCACCACGATCGCCGCGATCATCACCGGCACATGGGAGACCATGCCCACGGCGGTAATCACCGAGTCGAGGGAGAACACGATATCGATAATGGCGATCTGGATGATGGTGTAGAGGAAGTTGCCGCCCTTGCCTTTCGGCCCTTCGCCGACTTCTTCCTCGCCTTCCATGCCGTGGTAGATCTCCTGGGAGCTTTTCCACAGCAGGAACAGGCCGCCGAAGAACAGGATCAGATCACGTCCGGAAATGCCCTGGCCGAAGACCACGAACAGGTCGTCGGTCAGGCGCATGACCCAGGTGATCGACAGCAACAGCAGGATCCGCGTGACCATCGCCAGGGCCAGGCCGAAGATCCGCGTGCGCTGCTGCATGTGCCGGGGCATGCGGCTGACCAGGATCGAGATCATGATGATGTTGTCGATGCCCAGGACAATTTCCAGGGCGGTCAGGGTGAAAAAGGCCACCCAGATTTCCGGGTTGGTCAGCCAATCCATATCTATTCCTTTGAACTTGTGTGTGAGCCGTATCGGCGCCAGGCTTCAGGTTCTGAAGTCCGTGCGCCGACACGACAGTGAATCATTGCCTTATAGACTGCCGTACAGAGGAAAGGTCCCCAGCAACAAGGCGGCCAGCAGGATGCACAGGCACACCAGCACCGCCCACTTGAGGGTGAAGCGCTGGTGATCGCCGAACTCGATACCGGCCAGGGCCACCAGCAGGTAGGTCGAGGGCACCAGCGGGCTCAACAGGTGGACGGGCTGGCCGACGATCGAGGCACGGGCCATTTCCACCGCGCTGATGCCGTAGTGGCTGGCGGCTTCGGCCAGTACCGGCAGCACGCCATAGTAGAAGGCGTCATTGGACATGAAAAAGGTGAACGGCATGCTCACCAGCGCGGTAATCGGCGCCAGGTAAGGGCCGAGCGCCGGCGGGATCACCGCCAGCAGGCTCTTGGACATGGCGTCGACCATGCCGGTGCCGGACAGGATACCGGTGAAGATCCCGGCGGCGAAGATCAGCCCGACCACTGCCAGCACACTGCCGGCGTGGGCGGCGATGCGCTCCTTCTGCTGTTGCAGGCACGGGTAGTTGACGATCATGGCAATACTGAACGCCACCATGAACAGCACCGGCAACGGCAGGAGGCCGGCGATCAGCGCGCCCATCAGGGCGATGGTCAGGGCACCGTTGAACAGGATCAGTTTCGGCCGGCGGGCGTCGGGGTATTGCGAGACGCTGATTTCGCTGTGGTCGACCTCATCGCCGATAACATGCAGCTCGCCCAGGCGTGCCCGTTCGCGCAGGCCATAAAAATAGGCGATGACCAGGATCGCCAGGACCCCGGCGAGCATGGCCGGGATCATCGGCACGAAGATATCCGAGGGGTCGACGTGCAGCGCGCTGGCGGCACGGGCGGTCGGGCCGCCCCAGGGGGTCATGTTCATCACGCCGCCGGCGAGGATGATCAGCCCGGCCATGATCCGCGGGCTCATGCCGATGCGGCTGTACAGCGGCAGCATGGCGGCGACGCAGATCATGTAGGTGGTGGCGCCGTCACCGTCCAGGGACACCACCAGGGCCAGCACGGCGGTGCCCACCGAGACTTTCAGCGGGTCGCCCTTGACCAGCTTGAGGATCTTGCGCACGGCCGGGTCGAACAGACCGGAGTCGATCATCAGGGCGAAATACAGGATGGCGAACATCAGCATCACGCCGGTGGGCGCGAGCTTGGTGATGCCGTCGATCATCATCTTGCCGATGCCTGCGGCAAAACCGCCGAACAGGGCGAAGACGATGGGGACGATGATCAGGGCGATCAGCGCGGACAGGCGCTTGGTCATGATCAGGTACATGAAGGTAATGACCATGGCAAAGCCAAGGAAAGTCAGCATGGGGAGACTCCGGGCGTAACGCGGCTGGGGAAGGGCGAAGCGACTGGGGTCAGTGCTGGGCGGGCGGCGCGAAAGGCACGAACGGAGTTGCAGCGAACAGGCGGGTCGTAGCGGACATCGGTATCACCATCTTATTGTTGTGAAGGGGCCGTCGAGCGTCTTCAGGACGCGCCACGGCCGACCGGTTTGGTGCCGGCGGTGAGGTGATGCTAAAGGGGCAAGCTTTCAGCCAGCTTTCGCTGGCGGCTTGGGGGAGAAAAAACTGTGGAGGCGTCGTCGAGCTGCGCGGTCAGGGCAGCTCCAACCCGCCCGCCGCCTTGTGCAGCGCCCGCAGGTGTTCGCCGACCATCTTCAGGTTGGTTTCGCTGGCCTCGATCTGCGCTTCCCGGGCCGGGTCCAGCAACTTGCGGATCTCCTTGTCGAGGTCGCCGGTCAGCCGTTGCAATTGCTGCTGGCGCTGGCTGCTCTCGGCTTCCAGGCGCTTCCACTCGGACGGTTGTGGCAAGCCGTAGCCGCTGCTGCCGAGCAATTCCGCCGGACGACTGAGGTAGCCACTGTTGGCAAGGATCTCCTGCAAGGTGCGGTTGGCCTTGTCCATGTCGTTGTCCTTGAGCTTGATGTCGCGGGCACCGAGGTACTTCTGTTTCACCTCGTCCTGGGCCAGCAGCAACTGTCGGCGAAAGCTCGCCTGCTCCAACAACAGCATGGCCGCGCTGGCCCGCAGGTTGGCCTGGGCAAACCATGGGCGCCGGGCTTCGGCGGGCTGCGACAACCAGTCCTCGACGGTTTCCTGCTTGATCGGCAACTGTTTTCTCAAGACATCGAACATGGCCTGGTAGCGATCCCGGTAGGAGTCGAAGCGGTAACCCAGGCGCAAGGCCTCACGGGGATCGTCGAGCACGCTGGTGTCGGCCAGGCCACGGCCCTTGAGTACCTCCAGCAAACCATTGGGGACAATGCTGTCCAGGCCCTTGAGCTGGGCGTTGTCGCTGCCGCTGCGCAACAGCTTCAAGGTCTCCACCGCGCAGTTGTTGCTGATGAAGTAGTAGTTGCCGTCGTAGCTCCAGTGCATTTCGGCGGCATGCTCGACCACTTCCTCGATTTCCTTGCGCGACAGCTTCAGCGGCACCGAGGCCAGGCTGCGCAGTTCGGTCTTGGTGTATTCGTCGATCACCTGGGACAGCGGCAAGACGAACAGCCGCGACGGATAGGCCCCGTTCAGCCCACCCCAGGTCGAAAGCTGGACGTCGTTGACGAAAGCGCGATAGGACAGCACCAGGTGCTGGTCCAGATCCAGCCGGCAATCCGGCCCCCGTGGCCGGCCCGGGGCACAGATCACCAGGCGCAGCATGCTGTGGCCCCAGCGGCTGACCCAGTTCTGGTTGGCTTCGGCCAGCAGGTAGTCGACTTCGTAGACCCGCTCGGGGTCGATCTTGCCCAGGGGCGTCTTGCCGAAGTCATTGCCGGCGTTGAGGAACGGGAACGCCCGGTCGCAGCTGTCCTTGGCCGGTGGCGCCCAACCGAAGCGTTCCTGGTAGTAGCGATACAGTGCCGGACGGCGACAGGCGTAGGCCGGGTCGAGGAGGAAGTACTCCATATTGACCGCGACGAACTCCTTGGGATTGGTGGTCTCGTAGATATCCGGGCTGCGCACGACCTGGCTGTTGCGCTGTTCCCGCTGGCCACGGGTGCCGACCACTTGTGGCCAGCCGGCGAGGTCGAGCAGGCGCGGGTCATCGCTGAGGGTAAAGCGTCGGCCGGTCTGGCCCCGGCATTGATCGGGCAGGCCGACCAGGCCGGTATTGCTGTCACGCTGGGTGCAGCGCTGGATCAGCGTCCGTTCGGCGTCGGGCCACAAGCGGGCGCGGTCATAAATATGGGTCAGTTCGTGAAGAACGGTGGCGAGCATTTCCTCGCGCACGGTGCCGTGGGACCGATTGGTTTTTTTCGTCGCGGCCGAACCGTCCACCAGGCCGGGCAACAGCCTGCGATTGAGGTCCACTTCGGAGACCAATGAGGCCTCGCCGTAGGCGTTGTCCGGCATCTGGGTCGACCAGACAAAATCAATGCTGCGGTCCAGCTGTTCGATAAAACGCGGCGGCAGATGGGCCATGGCCTCATCGATCAACACCTGGCTGGCCTGTTGCTCGGCCGGGCTCAGACCTTCGGTCTTGAGGTGCAATTGCAGGCTGGCCTGGGCCGCGTTGCCGAACAGCAACAGGGCGCAGGCCAGCAGCCCGCCGGTGAGTAATCTCACAGGGCGAGAATGGCTTCGGCGAGGTCTTGATCGCTGGCGTCACGGGCGCCTGGCACTTCAGTACGCAAGGCGGCAAAGGCGGCTTCCAGGTGGGCCCCACGGATATCGCCCTGGCTGGCGACGAAACTGGCGGCGTCGTCGTGGGCTTCCCGGACCACTTTCGAGTCGCGGATCGAGGTGGTGGTGTCCGAGGTGAAGTCGAGGGTACGGCCCGTGGCCCGTACAAGCATATTGCTGGTAGCCACCAGGGTGTGCGCCGAAGCCACGTCGGTCAGCAACAGCAGGCCGAGGGCGGCGGCGATCAGGGGGGTACGCATGTAAAGGTCTCCGGGAATGCAAAGTGACTATTGGACGAGAATTGCCTGGGCCAGTTCAAGGTCGCTGGCATGAAGTTTTGGCTGGGTTCGGCGCAGGTACGCCAGGGCCGACTCCAGTTGCGCGCCGCGCAGTTGGCCATCGCTGGCTACAAAAGCGGCTGCGTCATCCTGGGCGGCCAGTATCAGTTTACGGTCGAAGGGAGCGGTGGTCACTTGGCTGGTGACATAACCGCTGCCGACCAGGGTCTGGGTGGTCAGGTCGAAGGCCTGGGCCTGGCTGATCCAGGCGAGCGCTATGAGCAATAAGGTGAGTGAGCGCATGGGTCTCTATGTCTTATTGAGCGAGCGCCCAGGCTAGCGGAATCCACGGCCCATGCGCCAGGGTTTCAGATGGCCAGGATCGCCTGGGCCAACTGTGCATCGCTGGCCTGCAATTGCGGGGCCTGGCGACGGATGGTGTCGAAGGCGCTTTCCAGCTTCACGCTGCGGATCTGGCCATTGCTGGCGACGAAGCTGGCGGCGTCATCCTGGGCCGCACGCACGATCTTGTTGTCGCGCAACGACGAGGTGGCATCGGACGAGGCGTCGGAAGTGGCCTTGAGGGCGCCGACCAGCGAGTCGGTGGTGACAATAAAGCTGCTGGCATGGGCGGTGCTGGCCAGGGTCAACAGGGCGGCGGCACTCAGCAGGCGAAGGCGGGACATGGTGAATCTCCAGGGGTATGAAGAGGAACAGTGGCAGCGGATAAAGGCCGCCACTCGAACACAATGGACGATAAACCTCAGACGCACATTCCGCGCTGCTGGCTACCTAAGACCGCGATATTAGACAGAGTTCCCTGCCTGCCGAAAGCGAGTTTCGTCGGCTGATCCGCGGTTTAGAGGCGTTCGTTCAGGTTGAGCAAAAGTGTACTGGTATATTTTTATATCTATATAACTGTACCTGTCTGGCGTTTTCTCGCGCCTTTTCCTGAAATCAACTTGCCGGAAACGACAAAGCCCGTCGCGGTTTCCCGCGACGGGCTCTGTTTTTTCAATTCGGGTGCTGGCGGTGGACCCGGTGGGTCAGGGCCAGCGAGCGCTGCTTAGCGCCAGAACGGCTTGCTCAACTCTTCGTAACGCTGTGCTTCGCTGATCCCGGCATCGGCCAGCAGACGCGAATCCAGGCGAGCCAGTTGATGGCGGCTGGCAATGCGGCGCTGCCACAACATCAGGTTGGCGAGAACGCGCAGAGGCATCGAAGCTTGAGCGTCAGTAGCGGTGTTTTCGTAGAACATGTCGGAACTGAGTGTACGTTCCATGATTAGCATCCTTCCGCTTGTGGCGGGATTAGGTAGTGGTTTAACTGATGCCAATGATCCTCCTCTTTGCCTAGTCTCTGTAGATACAGTTCATCTGTATTGTGAGGGCTCAGTTAACTGTTTAAGGGTGCTGTACTGCTCGAAACTGAGGCAACTGTACCTGTCTGCCTCTAAATGGTGCATTTTCGTCTGGCCGAGGGAGACCCGAGGTGATTCAAGGTGGGAAATGACCGGTACAGCAGTACAGTTTTTCTAACATTGCCGAGAAATGCAGAGGGGCTGACGAAACTGTGTTTGCGTCAGCGCCCAACTGTATCAATCAGCTCGGCAGCATCTTCCCGGTTTCGTCCAGGTTGATGTGCCAACTCAGTGCTTCACGGAGGATGTGTGGGGTGTGACCGCCCAGGGCACAGGCACGATTGAAGTAACTGTTCAGGGCTTCGCGGTAGTCCGGATGCACACAGTTGTCGATCACCACCCTCGCCCGTTCCCGTGGCGCCAGGCCGCGCAGGTCGGCCAGGCCGATTTCGGTGACGAGGATATCCACGTCATGCTCGGTGTGGTCGACGTGGCTGACCATGGGCACCACGCTGGAAATGGCCCCGCCCTTGGCAATGGACTTGGTGACGAAGATCGCCAGGTGCGCGTTGCGGGCGAAGTCGCCGGAGCCGCCGATGCCGTTCATCATCCGCGTACCGCAGACGTGGGTGGAGTTGACGTTGCCGTACAGGTCGAACTCCAGGGCGGTGTTGATGGCGATGATGCCCAGGCGCCGCACCACTTCCGGGTGGTTGGAGATTTCCTGCGGGCGCAGTATCAGCTTGTCTTTATAGTGTTCCAGGTTGCCGAACACATCGCTGTTGCGCCGGCTCGACAAGGTGATCGAGCTGCCGGAGGCGAAGGACAGCTTGCCGGCGTCGATCAGGTCGAAGGTCGAGTCCTGCAGCACTTCGGAGTACATGGTCAGGTCTTCGAACGGCGAGTCGATCAGCCCGCACATCACCGCGTTGGCGATGTTACCGATCCCGGCCTGCAGCGGGCCGAGCTTGTTGGTCATGCGCCCGTCGGCCACTTCTTCCTTGAGGAAGGCGATCAGGTGACTGGCAATGGCCTGGGTGTCGTCGTCTGGCGGGGTGACGGTGGACGGCGAGTCGGGCTGGTTGGTGATCACGATGGCAACGATCTTGGCCGGGTCGATCGGGATCGCGGTGCTACCGATGCGGTCGTCGACCTTTACCAGCGGGATCGGCGTGCGGGTCGGTCGGTAGCTGGGGATATAGATGTCGTGCAGGCCTTCCAGGTTCGGATTGTGCGCCAGGTTGATCTCGACGATCACCTGCTTGGCAAAGATCGCGAAGCTGGCCGAGTTGCCCACCGAAGTGGTCGGCACGATATGCCCCTCTTCGGTGATGGCCACGGCTTCGATCACCGCCAGGTCCGGCAGCTTGAGCTGCTTGTTGCGCAGTTGCTCGACGGTTTCCGACAGGTGCTGGTCGATAAACATCACTTCGCCGGCGTTGATCGCCTTGCGCAGGGTGCTGTCCACCTGGAATGGCATACGGCGCGACAGCACGCCGGCTTCGGTGAGCTGTTTATCGAGGTCGTTGCCCAGGCTGGCACCGGTCATCAGGGTGATTTTCAGCGGCGACGTCTTGGCGCGCTCGGCCAGTGCATGGGGCACGGCCTTGGCTTCACCGGCGCGGGTGAAGCCGCTCATGCCGACGGTCATGCCGTCCTGAATCAGGGCGGCAGCGTCGGCTGCGCCCATGACCTTGTCCAACAACGAAGGCAAGCGAATACGATCACGGTACATGGCGTGTTATCTCAGGCAACGGAAGCAAGATGCGCAGTCTAGAGGTTTCAAAAAGTTTCGCCGCGCGACCAAGGTCGAATGCCGATTGAGGATTCAGCGCCTTTGGTCGGTTTTTTTGCGGGCAAAGAAAAACCCCAGCCTACGGGAGGCCGGGGTTTTCGATATTGCGTTAGCGCAAGCTTTTACTCGACAGCCTTGACCATGTCCTCGATGACCTTCTTCGCATCGCCGAAGACCATCATGGTCTTGTCGAGGTAGAACAGTTCGTTGTCCAGGCCGGCATAACCGCTGGCCATGGAGCGCTTGTTGACGATGATGGTCTTGGCCTTGAAGGCCTCGAGAATCGGCATGCCGGCAATCGGCGATTTCGGATCGTTCTTCGCCGCCGGGTTGACCACGTCGTTGGCGCCGAGCACCAGCACCACGTCGGCCTGGCCGAACTCGGAGTTGATGTCTTCCATCTCGAACACCTGGTCGTAAGGCACTTCGGCCTCGGCCAGCAGCACGTTCATATGCCCGGGCATGCGTCCTGCCACCGGGTGGATCGCGTATTTCACGGTCACGCCACGGTGGGTCAGCTTCTCGGTCAGTTCCTTGAGCGCATGCTGTGCCCGGGCCACCGCCAGGCCGTAGCCGGGCACGATGATCACGGTGTCGGCGTTGGTCAGCAGGAAGGTGGCGTCATCCGCCGAGCCGGATTTCACCGGACGGGCTTCCTTCGAACCGGCCGGGCCCGCTGCGTCGGCCGTGTTGCCGAAGCCGCCGAGCAGCACGTTGAAGAACGAGCGGTTCATGGCCTTGCACATGATGTACGAGAGGATCGCACCGCTTGAACCCACCAGGGAGCCGGCGATGATCAGCATCGAGTTGTTCAGCGAGAAGCCGATCCCCGCCGCGGCCCAGCCGGAGTAGCTGTTGAGCATCGACACCACCACCGGCATGTCGGCGCCGCCGATGGGGATGATGATCAGCACGCCGAGGACGAAGGCCAGGGCCAGCATCAGGGCGAAGGCATTGAGGTTGCCGGTGAGCATAAAGGTCAGGCCGAGGCCGAGGGTGGCCAGGCCCAGCAGCAGGTTCAGCTTGTGCTGCCCGCCAAACTGTACCGGTGCGCCCTGGAACAGGCGGAACTTGTACTTGCCCGACAGCTTGCCGAAGGCGATCACGGAACCGGAGAAGGTAATCGCACCGATCGCGGCGCCGAGGAACAGCTCCAGGCGATTGCCCGGCGGGATCGAATCCCCCAGTTGTTTGACGATACCCAGGGATTGCGGCTCGACCACCGCGGCGATGGCGATAAACACCGCCGCCAGGCCGATCATGCTGTGCATGAAGGCGACCAGTTCCGGCATCTTGGTCATCTCGACCCGCTTGGCCATGATCGAACCGGCGGTGCCGCCGATCAGCAGGCCGACGATGACGTAGCCGATGCCGGCCGTGGCCAGCTCGGCACCCAGCTTATAGATGAGGCCGATGGTGGTGAGGATCGCCAGGGCCATGCCGAGCATGCCGAACAGGTTGCCGCGCCGCGAGGTGGTCGGGTGCGACAAGCCCTTGAGGGCCTGGATAAAGCAGATCGACGCGATCAGGTAGAGCGTCGTGACGAGATTCATGCTCATTACTTGGGCGCCTCTTCTTTTACTGCTTTCGGGGCTTTTTTCTTGAACATCTCAAGCATGCGACGGGTCACCAGGAAGCCACCGAACACGTTCACGGCGGCCAGGGCCACGGCCAGGGTGCCCATGGTCTTGCCCAGCGGGGTCACGGTCAGGGCGGCGGCCAGCATGGCGCCGACGATGACGATCGCCGAGATCGCGTTGGTCACCGCCATCAAGGGCGTGTGCAGCGCAGGTGTAACGTTCCAGACCACGTGGTAACCGACATAAATCGCCAGCACGAAGATGATCAGGTTGTAGATACCGGGGGAGATAAGCTCTTCCATCGTCTGAATCCCTGCTTAGGCGTTTTTGCGGATGACTTGGCCGTTGCGGCACATCAGGCACGCGGCGACGATGTCGTCTTCGAGGTTCACTTCGAATTGGCCTTCCTTGTTGAAGACCAGCTTGAGGAAGTCCAGCAGGTTGCGCGCATAGAGTGCCGAAGCATCCGCCGCGACTGCGCCGGCCAGGTTGGTCGGGCCGCAAATGGTCACGCCATTTTCGACCACCACCTGGTCCGCCACGGTCAGCGGGCAGTTGCCGCCTTGCGCTGCCGCGAGGTCGATGACCACCGAGCCGGGCTTCATCTGCGCGACGGTCTCGGCGCTCAGCAGCACTGGCGCCTTGCGACCCGGGATCAGCGCGGTGGTGATGACGATATCGGCCTGCTTGGCGCGCTCGTGCACCGCCAGGGCCTGGCGCTGCATCCAGCTGGCGGGCATCGGCCGGGCATAACCGCCGACGCCGACCGCGCATTCGCGTTCTTCATCGGTCTCATAGGGCACGTCGACGAACTTGGCGCCGAGGGATTCGATCTGTTCCTTCACCGCGGGGCGCACATCCGAGGCTTCGATCACCGCACCCAGGCGCTTGGCGGTGGCGATGGCCTGCAAGCCGGCGACACCGGCCCCGAGGATCAGCACGCGCGCGGCCTTCACGGTACCCGCCGCGGTCATCAGCATCGGCATGAAGCGCGGGTAGTGATGGGCCGCCAGCAACACCGCCTTGTAGCCGGCAATGTTGGCCTGGGACGACAGCACATCCAGGCTCTGGGCGCGGGAGGTGCGTGGCGCGGCCTCCAGGGCAAAGGCGGTGATGCCGTGTTCGGCGAGCTTGGCGAGGGTTTCGTTGTTGAACGGATTGAGCATGCCCACCAGGACGGTGCCGCGCTTGATCAGCGTCAGTTCGCTGTCGCTGGGCGCCACCACCTTGAGGATCAGCTCGGCGCCAAAGGCGTCGTTGGCGTTGCCAATGGCCGCCCCCGCCGCTTCATAGGCACTGTCGACAACGCTGGCGTTAAGCCCGGCGCCGCTTTGCACAGTGACCTTATGACCCTGGCCGATCAGCTTCTTGATGGTTTCCGGGGTTGCAGCAACCCGGGTTTCACCCGTCTGGGTTTCGAGAGGAACACCAATGTGCACGTCAAATCTCCTGCGTGATCTTTTTTATAAGAGGCCAGCGCACTGCGGATGGTGCGTCTGGAGCGGCCGATCAGCACGATCCCGCCGGATTTGTCGGCGGGGCGCGGCATTTTGCAGGTGAAAACCACACCCTTCAAGATATTCTGAAAGGTGACGCGAGATTAACTACAAGTCACGCTGTGACCAAATGTCGCAGGTAAATGCCATGAGCCCATAATACAGGGGGCTCACAAGGATTCTGGCTGGAATTGAAGAAAATTCGAATCGGTGGCGTGAATGAGTCGGTATTGGACGGAAATAGGCCTTACAAGCCTTGCTGGCAGGCACTTTCGTACCAAATTTGCGGGTATCGGTACAGTCTGCCTAAAGGCGACATATTGTTATATCTGTAGGTGTTAAGAGTAATTGACTACAGGGTCAGGTAATTGCTGTGGGCCTTGAAGACAGGAGGCTATAGCCGTGCGCCTGGTTTATCAGCCAGTCACGAAAAGCACGCAAGGACGCCGATTCGACCTTTCGCTCGGGAATCATCAGGTAATACGCCTTGATGCTGGACAACGCATTGGGGTTGGCGATTACCAGGCGCCGCTCTTCCAGTTCCCGCTGGATCAGGAAGGGTGGAATCAGCGCGACGCCCATCTCGTGCATGGCGGCCTGGGCCAACATGGAGAATAGCTCGTAGCGCGGCCCTGTCATGTCGCGGGGCACATTCAGCTCCTGGGCGTTGAACCACTGGCGCCAGGCATAGGGCCGGGTGGTCTGTTGCAGCAGCGGCAGTTCGGCGATCCGCGTGGCGCTGAGGCTTTGCTGGCTGCCCAGCAGGCTGGGGCTGCACACCGGCATGGGGTTCTCGCCCATCAGCCGATGGGACTCGGTACCCGACCAGTCGGCATCGCCGAAGTAGATCGCGGCGTCGAAGTCGGTATCGGCGAAAAGAAACGGTCGGGTGCGGTTGGTCAGGTTGACGGTGACTTCCGGGTGCTGCTGCTGGAAGTCCTTGAGCCTGGGCAGCAGCCATTGGGTGCCGAAGGTCGGGACCACGGCCAGTTCGATGACGTTGGCGCCCTGCTGCCCCATGACTGACAGCGTGTCGCGTTCCACCGCGTCCAGCTGCGTGGCGACCCGCCGACTGTAGGAAAGCCCTGCTTCGGTCAGCTTTACGCCGCGTCGGGAGCGTCGGAACAGTTCGACGCCAAGAAACTCCTCCAGGCTGGCGATCTGTCGGCAAATGGCACCTTGAGTGAGGGAGAGCTCCTGGGCGGCCTTGGTAAAACTCTCGTGACGGGCCGCGGCTTCGAAGCTGATCAGCGCGGTGGTACTGGGGATTTTGCGGCGCATGTACGGCAACCTCACTAAAGGTGGTGCTAAATAGCGGTTGAAAGCTTTTCGGAGTGAGAAATTAGCACAACAGTATGCGAAATCCTCGTTTGCCGGATGGCTGGGTGGCGCCTAGGATCAGTCCAGACCTTTTTCACTGACTTCACGAGGACTCACCCATGGGCGCCAAGGCAAGCTTCAACTGGATCGATCCCCTGCTGCTGGATCAACAGCTCACTGAAGAAGAGCGCATGATCCGCGACACGGCCGAGCAATTCGCCCAGGACAAGTTGGCGCCACGGGTGCTCGAAGCCTTCCGTCATGAAAAGACCGACCCGGCGATCTTCCGTGAAATGGGCGAAGTCGGCCTGTTGGGTGCGACCATTCCCGTGGAGTACGGTGGCAGCGGGCTGAACTATGTCAGCTACGGCCTGATCGCCCGGGAAGTCGAGCGTGTCGATTCGGGCTATCGCTCGATGATGAGTGTGCAGTCTTCCCTGGTAATGGTGCCGATCAATGAGTTCGGCACCGAGGCACAAAAGCAGAAGTACCTGCCGAAGCTGGCCTCTGGCGAATGGATTGGCTGTTTTGGTCTGACCGAGCCGAACCATGGTTCCGACCCGGGCGCGATGATCTGTCGTGCACGCAAGGTCGACGGCGGCTACAGCCTGACCGGCAGCAAGATGTGGATCACCAACAGCCCGATCGCCGATGTGTTCGTGGTCTGGGCCAAGGACGATGCCGGGGATATCCGTGGTTTCGTGCTCGAGAAAGGCTGGAAGGGGCTGAGTGCTCCGGCGATTCACGGCAAGGTCGGCCTGCGGGCATCGATCACCGGTGAGATCGTCATGGATAACGTGTTTGTCCCTGAAGAGAACATCTTCCCTGAAGTGCGTGGCTTGAAAGGCCCGTTCACTTGCCTCAACTCCGCGCGTTATGGCATTTCCTGGGGGGCACTGGGCGCCGCCGAGTTCTGCTGGCACACCGCTCGCCAGTACACCCTGGACCGTCAACAGTTCGGCCGGCCATTGGCGGCGACCCAACTGATCCAGAAGAAGCTGGCCGATATGCAGACCGAGATCACCCTCGCCCTCCAGGGCTGCCTGCGTCTGGGGCGGATGAAGGATGAAGGTACCGCGGCGGTGGAAATCACTTCGATCATGAAGCGCAATTCCTGCGGCAAGTCCCTGGATATCGCCCGTATGGCTCGTGACATGCTCGGTGGCAACGGCATCTCCGACGAGTTCGGGATCGCCCGTCATCTGGTGAACCTGGAAGTGGTGAATACCTATGAAGGGACCCATGACGTCCATGCGCTGATCCTTGGGCGCGCGCAGACCGGCCTCCAGGCGTTCTATTAATAGAAGGAGCTTGGCTCATGGGCGCGCTATCGCATCTGCGAGTGCTGGATTTGTCGCGAGTATTGGCCGGGCCCTGGTCCGGCCAGATCCTGGCGGACCTTGGGGCGGAGGTGATCAAGGTCGAGCGGCCGGGTAATGGCGACGATACCCGCGCCTGGGGGCCGCCCTTCCTTAAGGACGCCTACGGCGAGAACACCACGGAGGCGGCTTATTACCTGTCGGCCAACCGTAACAAGCAGTCGGTGACCATCGATTTCACCCAGCCCGAGGGGCAGCGTCTGGTGCGGGAGCTGGCGGCCAAGTCCGATATCCTGATCGAGAACTTCAAGGTGGGTGGCTTGGCGGCTTATGGGTTGGATTATGGGTCGCTCAAGGCGCTCAACCCGAAGCTGATCTATTGCTCGATCACCGGCTTCGGTCAGACCGGACCCTATGCCAAGCGTGCCGGCTATGACTTCATGATCCAGGGGCTGGGTGGGCTGATGAGCCTGACCGGTCGGCCCGAGGGTGATGAAGGTGCCGGGCCGGTGAAGGTGGGTGTGGCGTTGACCGATATTCTGACCGGGTTGTATTCCACGGTGGCGATTCTGGCGGCCCTGGCCCATCGCGATCAGGGTGGCGGCGGCCAGCATATCGATATGGCGTTGCTGGATGTGCAGGTGGCGTGCCTGGCGAACCAGGCCATGAACTACCTGACCACCGGAGTGGCGCCCAAGCGTCTGGGTAATGCCCATCCGAATATCGTGCCGTATCAGGACTTCCCGACGGCTGATGGTGATTTCATCCTGACGGTGGGCAATGACGGACAGTTCCGCAAGTTTGCCGAGGTGGCGGGTCAGCCGCAGTGGGCGGACGATCCACGGTTTAAGACCAATACGCAGCGGGTGGCCAACCGGGCGGTGCTGATTCCGTTGATTCGCCAGGCGACGGTGTTCAAGACCACGGCCGAGTGGGTGACACAGTTGGAGCAGGCGGGTGTGCCATGCGGGCCGATCAACGATCTGTCGCAGGTGTTCGCCGATCCCCAGGTGCGGGCCCGTGGCCTGGCGGTAGAGTTGCCGCATCCGCTGGCGGGAGTGGTGCCGCAGGTGGCGAGTCCGATCCGGTTGTCCGCGACGCCGGTGGAGTATCGCAACGCCCCTCCTCTGCTGGGTGAGCATACGCTGGAGGTGTTGCAGCGGGTGTTGGGCCTGGCGCCGGAGGCGGTCGCGGCATTGCGTGAAGCGGGCGTCCTCTAAGGCGTCCCGTTCTCTTCTATATAGAAGCACCACAAGGCTTGAGGCATGCACCGTCCTTGTTGGCGTCCGGCTTACAGGTGATGACCTCCTTGAGGTCGCTAAAAGCTTCGCGGGCAAGCTCCGCTCCCACGGGATCGAGTCACACCGCGAACTATCGGTCAGGCCTGGAGACTGTGGGAGCGGAGCTTGCCCGCGAAGGCGTCAGTACAGACACCGCAAAACCCGGGACGCGCACTGTTTTTGACCTTTATGACAGAAAAGTGAAAATAAGCGTTGACGGGAAATCCTGTGGCTCTATAATTCGCCCCACTTCCGGTGCAGTAGAAACGGAAAAGCCTTTGAGATTCAATGAGTTACAAAGGTTTTGAGAGTTTTGGCAGGCGGGTCGCTTCAGTTCATCGAAGTGTGGGAGTAGCTGAAAAGGCAGTGTGCTTTCGCCTCTTCAGCGGTTCGATCCTCCCGGTCGAAAGCGGCGTAAAAGAGGTGTTGACAGCAGCGTGTAACGCTGTAGAATTCGCCTCCCGCTAACGAGAGATCGAAAGCGCAAGTGGTTGAAGTTGAAGAGGAAACTCTGAAAATTTCTGAAAATAATCACTTGACAGCAAATGAGGCTGCTGTAGAATGCGCGCCTCGG
>NZ_JALJES010000013.1:0-227780 GCF_023242525.1 Pseudomonas sp. MWU12-2319 | reverse complement strand
AAAATCAGCCGCCGGTTCAAGGTTCTTCAGCTGCATGTGAGCGACACCGACGTTGTAGAGGATGAATGGATCACCCGGCTTATGCGCATTCGCAGCACACAGCAGTTCCAGCGCAAGGTCAAGGTCACCCAGGTCGGCCTGCAACGTGCCCTTGATGGCAAGCGCATCGCCACAACGTGGGGCAAGCTTTAGCGCCTTGTCGCAGTACAGCAGCGCTTCGTCGTGATTTCCCATCAGTTGGAATAGCGCGGCGCAGTTGACCAACAACTGCTCTGATTCGAATGTATTGGCAAGCGCCAGGTAAATGTCCAGAGCCTCATCGTATCGCTCGTCTTTCAAGGCCCGTTGAGCGCTGCTCAGTTTTCCGTCCACTGATTGCAAAAGCTGGTGTTGGTCGATGTTCATACGGCGCAAGAAGTCGAGCTGGCTAGTATGGCCTGTGACGGAATTGAAGGCGCGGCCGTGTTTTTTCAACAAGTCGAGCACCTCGTGACCGGAGATATACCTGCGGTCTTTGCGGGCCGCGGCTACCATGCGGTAGAGCTCGTTCAGGCAGTTGTCAGTATCAATGCAAAGCTGGTGCGCTACTCCTTGTACAATCAACTCAGCGGCGACACGTTGTTCCAGGCCATCCTCTTGAACGATGTTGATTGACCAAGAGTGGGGGATCGAATCGATCCGGCCCTGATCAAAACCGTGCTTTTTCAGCACGTAAGCGAACTCCCTGGACACAGTAATCTTGCTGGCCGAGCTTTCAGGCGAGGATTGCTGGTTTCGGAAATGTTGCAGATATCTCCAGAAGGTCCAGAGCTCTTTGTTGACGGTTGATCCAATGAGTAGCCTGTCATCTCCAATCTGGCCTTTGGCTAGAGGCACAGTCAGCGTTTCATTCTTCACCTGGCAAGTGATCTTGTGTTCCTTGAAAAGCAGGCAGAAATCGTCGTCCGTCTCGATCCCGACTGCCTCAAAGGTTGGATTTCCACAATGCTGCAGAAGAAAGAGCATGACGCAATGATCCTGATAGTCGAACCCATAGGAAGCATTGGCGCCGCCGGTTTTGCTTTTGCCGAAATAATGAGTCTTATTCACGCCGAGCACCTGTTGCGGCCGTTTCGCTATTGTTGCCTTTGAAGTTACCAGTGAATAGTAAAGAGTACAAATGTGCTCTTGGTGGGCGGCAGGCGAATTCGCCTGCAAAGGATGTGGGCATCGGATGTCACCAATGCCTGGATTGCTGGAAGCCAGTGAATTGCCCCGGGTTGATCAAGCATTTATGGCTGGAGGATGGTGGTATATGGCTATCACAAAATCCATGACGGCCTGCGTGAAGTTGATGAGGGCTGTGGCCGCCACCGAGTCGCTAGATTGATGCGTCTTGAAGGTCTGCATTTTCAGGCTGGGTATCGCCGGCGTCCAGGGAAGGGCGGAGGTAAACCAGCGGTCGCCTCACCCAACTTGTTAAAGCGCCAGTTTGATGTGGTCGAACCCAATAAGGTCTGGATCACCGACATCACCTACAATCTGAGGCATCACGAACAATCAACTTGTCCGTTTGATTTCTGACTACTAGGCAAGCGTCCAAGCGGGTGTGGAGCTCATGCAGTGGTCTGGCATCCTCGGATTGGGTTAAAGCTCAAATTCCCATCGCGTACCCAACACGCTACTCTCGCCCCAATCACTCATCCATTGACCGTCACAATGAGTCGCGGTCCGCATTGAATCAGGACGATGAACGACTATTCCTTCAAACTCGCGAACTACTGGCGCAACTCCCTGGCAGATGCTGAAAATGGTAATGGCGCCTTGTCTACGAGCCAGGTCGAAAAGCTCACCGCTTTACCCATCGAGACCTTATTCGCAGGCTGCGTGCCGGCAGAGCAGGTAAGTCTGTTATTTGCCAACGAACCCGCCGAACTGCCCTGTGTGAAAATCACTCTGCGGCCCTTCGTTTACAAGTCACGCTTGGAGCACCGCAAAGCTCGCAACGGTCTGCCAGCGTTCATCACGCCGGTTTTATGTCGGGTGTTAGTCGCCCGCGATGGTCGTCTTTATCCGACCTCGCAAACCATTATGCCCCGCGACATTCTGGAACCGCTCGACCGGGACAATTTTGCTATCGGTGCCCAAGTCGATTTGGATGCTTTTTTGTCCGTTGAAGACATGCCCCAGTTCGATCCACCTTCCAAGGGGGAGGAGCTTGGCGCAGGCGAGTACCGCGACAAGTGGAATACCTATCTGCAGTTCTGCACGAAAATGTTCCGCAAGGTCAGCGGCGGCTGGGAGGGGGCAGAGGATGGTTTTGACCTGGTTAACGTCTGCTATTTGTTCAAGGAAGACAAAGCTGACGGTTTCAGCCGCAATATCGTCAGCCTCTACGACCATTTGCGCGACAGCAAGCCTGACGCACCTCTGTTCGACCGCTTTGCTCAGCGCGATCCTGTTCCTGACGAAGTTTGCTTGCCTGCCAACAGCCAGTTTGCTGTGCGACTTGGCCATGCCGGGGACGAATATGCTTTGGCGCCCGCCCAACGTGATGGCTTGGCTCATCTGCTCGTTGCTAATGCGGGAGATGTGCTGGCCGTCAACGGGCCGCCTGGAACGGGTAAAACCACCTTGCTGCTGTCGGTCGTCGCTTCGCTTTGGGCCAAGGCCGCAGTGGATGGTGGCGAGCCGCCGGTGATCGTGGCCAGTTCCACCAACAACCAGGCCGTGACCAATATTATCAAGGCGTTCGGCAAGGACTTCTCGGAAGGCAGTGGCCCCTTTGCGGGACGCTGGTTGCCCGATATCAAAAGCTTCGGTGCTTACTTTCCCAAGTCTTCGGATGAAGCGGAGATGGCCCGCACCTACCAGACCAAAAGCTTTTTCACCGAGCTTGAGTCGCGGGCCTATCTGGAGAAGGCGCAGCAGGCCTATCTGGCCCGAGCGGCCATCGCCTTTCCCGATGATCCGAGCCCGAGCGTCCAAGGCACAGTCAACCAGCTCCAGTCTGCAATCCGCAGGCGCCAGCAGCAGCTCATCGATATCGAGCAGGCTTGGGCCAAGCTGGTCAGTGCCCGCGAAGCCATTCAGGCGCTGCTCGGCGATGATCCACAGGCAGGCATTGCGCGGCTTGATGCACAGTACGTCAACCAGGCCGAGCAGCTTGCGAACACGCAAGCACGTCTGAAGAGTTTCAAACACTACCTGGCCCATGAACCGCTGATCTATACGTTGTTTGGCTGGTTCGGGCCGATCGCTGGCAAACGTCTGCGCTTGGCGAAATTACAGCTCGATGAGACCAACATCGAACTGCAAAACGCCGCCAGTGTTAGTGAAATCGAAACCCAACTGGCGGCCGCCGCAGCTCAAGCCAGCATGGCCCAAAAAGTGCTCGAGGCCCAAATTCAGCGGGCCCGGCAATTACTGCAAGGTGAGCAACGTCAGGTGTTGAATTGGCAGGCTGTGATTGCCGTTATGTCGATCCCTGCCAATAGGTCTGCTGCTCAGGCGACTCTCAACGACTGCGACAGTTGGGCGGACACTTCGCTGCGTTTCGAAATCTTCCTGCTGACGACCCATTATTGGGAAGGCCGTTGGTTGATGGAGGTCGCAGAAAGCCTGCCGGAAATTCTCAAGAACCGTAATAAAACCGGTCGCAAGACGTTGGAGAAAAACTGGCGACGGTGGATGAAGCTCACGCCCTGTGTGGTAGCTACCTTCTTCAGGTTGCCCAGGGAGCTACACTGCAAGCGGCATGACGGCAATGGCTTCGTCGATGACTACGCACTGAGCTTCATCGATCTTCTGATCGTCGACGAAGCGGGACAAGTTCTTCCTGAAGTTGCTGCTGCGTCGTTTGCACTTGCCAAGCAAGCACTGGTGATCGGCGACACTCAGCAGATCGAACCCATCTGGTCGATTCCGACTGCAGTTGATATCGGCAATCTGATAAGCGCCGGCCTGTTATCGCGCGACAAGGTTGATGACGACTATGCCGTCTTCTGTGATAGCGGTCGTAGCGCAGCCAACGGCAGTGTCATGGCCATCGCCCAGGCGACCAGTCGATATCACTACGATCACGACCTCGCCCGAGGTATGTATCTGTATGAGCACCGTCGCTGCTACGACTCGATAATCGATTACTGCAATGCCCTTTGCTACAAGGGCAAGCTGCAACCGCGACGAGGGCCAAAGCCGGAAGGTGGCTTACCGGGGTTGGGCTATCTGCATATTGATGGCATGTGCCAGCAGAGCAATGGTGGGAGCCGCCATAACCTCTTGGAAGCGCAGACGATCGCAGCGTGGATTCAAGCAAATGAAGCCGAGCTGAAAAAGCGCTACGAGAAGGATCTATGGGAGATCCTCGGCGTGATCACCCCGTTCGGCGCACAGACGCAGGCAATCATTCAGGCCTGCAAAGCACTGGGCATCAGGACCGGTAAAGGCGACGGCGAGATGACTGTCGGCACGGTTCATTCCTTCCAGGGCGCTGAGCGGCCAGTGGTGATCTTCTCAGCGGTCTATTCCAAACATGGCGATGGCGAATTTATCGACCGCAAGGACAGCATGCTGAACGTGGCCGTTTCTCGGGCTAAGGACAGTTTTCTGGTGTTTGGCGACATGGACCTGTTCAGCCAGGTACCGATAAGCAAGCCACGGGGGCGTTTGGCCCGGTTTCTGTTGGCGGATTCGGCGAACGAGCTGACGTTCAATTATCAACCCCGGGAAGATTTACAAACGGCGCGCACCGGATTGAGCCACTTGCATGAAGTTGAAGAGCATGATCGGTTTTTGATGCAGACGCTGGAAACGGCTCGACAGCAGGTTCAGATCGTAACGCCCTGGGTGAGATTGCGATGGATGCAGGAAAGCGGTGCGTTGGACATCATGGGGAATACGGTACAGCGCGGTGTCCAGGTGGTGGTGTATACCGACCTGCGTTTCAACACTGATATCAAGAGTGCCAGGCCTGAGGGCAATCCTGAGAAACTCACCGAGTTCAAGGATGCCATTGCAGCGCTGAAAACGCGGGACATTCAGGTACGTGTGGTCAACAAGGTGCACAGCAAGATCGTTATGGCCGATGAGGAATTGCTGTGTGTCGGTTCGTTCAATTGGTTGAGTGCGCAGCGCTATGGCGACTACGTGCACCATGAAACTTCCATGGTCTATCGTGGCCCGGACGTGCGCGGCGAACTTGCAATCAACCGCACGAGCTTGATGCAACGGGTGACGTCTAGCGGGCTATAAGCAGCCGGAAGGCAACATCAGTTGAGGTCCGCTTTTGGTCCCTGCTGTGTGAAAACGTTCTAGTGCAGGTTTGATAGCCGGGAATTGGACGACAATCTGCTCCTACACATATCTCCGGCCTGCGATTGAGATAGAAAGCTCGGAGCGGACCTCACCAGAAAACCCAGAGTGCAAAAAACCGCCTACTCGCCTGAAAAGGCGTGTAGACGGTCAGTGAGCCTCAGTCAAACTGGGGCAGGGTGGGGTCAATGGGCAGGAACAGGGAAGTGAATCTCCTGTCCGCCGAGGTGATGATCCAGAGCTTTTTCGCCGCTCCAACGTCAACATCGTATTGCGAGAACAAGCTGGCGCCGGTCAGCACCGCCTGCTCGTTTTTCTGCCTGTCCGCCCCAGGTAATTCTCCCCAATCACCACAAAGATGACGGTCCAGATAGGGCGCTATGTCCAACAGACCTTGTTGAACGAGCGCCTCTACACCAAGGGTCATGACGACTTCACCGTGAGCAAAGAGCTCTCCAGGAATCCGCTTTTCAAGCGCCTCAGCTTCATACCTGAGCATGAGCTTCAGCACATGTTGTCCTGCTTCCGTACGGTCTACGACCAGACGCAGATCCAGTTGAGTCTGCACCGATCGCTCACCCGTAGAGGGAAAGCATTCGTGACTGAAGTCAAAGAACAACGGCTCATCATCCCACGCCTCTTGGATGACTGCATTGCGAGCTGCCTGATGTAACGCGGTCAGGCGATAGCCATGCTCGGCGATGTTCAGTGGTTTTGCTATGTAAACACTCTCATTCCAGGCCCTCGGAGTAAAAACGAGAGGCAGGTCGAGCAGTGCTTCTTGTTGCGGTGTGAGTGCATCGAGTTTCATAGGTCTCTCCAGAAAAGCCCAAAACGGAGAGACACTGCGCCCGGACGGGGAGTGTTCCCCGCATGGGAATAAATTGTGGTGTATCAGAGCAACGCGGACAGTGCCCACGTCTTGAAGCGTTTAAACCACAGGCCGTAGCTTACCGGTTGAATAGTAAAACCTTGGATCATAAAGCTATTTTTCAATGAAGAAGTCGTAGGCCATTTTTGCCCAGAAACCAACTACAGCAGTGACGATGATGCCAAACTGCCAGCGCACGTACTTGATTCTTGATCCGACCTCTGTGATGGACGCCTCTAGTTTGACACCTTGTAGTAGGAGGGCTGTCTCTTGTCCTTTGATTGCTGCTTGGAGTTCGACACCTTGGTCCTTCATTTCGGTGCCTTGCTTAGTAATTAAGGTGCTTAGTTCGCTTACTTGGTTTTTGAACTCTGTGCGAAGCTGTTGGCCTTGCTTTTCCATTGACATCCGGAATTCATGACCCTGTTTTTCTATGGCAAGCCGAAACTCGCTGCCTTGCTCCTTGATTTCAGCACGTAGCTCACTACTTTGCTTTTCCATGGCAAGCCGGAAGTCATTGCCCTGCTTTTCTATTGACGCGCGAAGTTCGTTACCTTGGTCTTTGATCTCAGCACGAAGCTCGCTGCTTTGCTCCTTCATTTCAGCGCGAAGCTCGATCCCCTGGGTAACTATCGCTTGGCTGAGCGCGTTTATCTGCTCGCCATGGGTTTTTACAGTGTCGCCAAGCTCTTTGATCGAGCCACGCAGCTCTCGACCCAGATCGACGGTTTTTTCAGTCAGCAGTTTTTCCGTTTGTTCCAGATCGGATTTCGTTGCTACGTTTCGCACTTCGGCCTCCCAAGCCTTTACGACGGCTTTGGCTTTTTCCGGTGGTACGCTGATGGCTGACAGCGCGTCAAATACAGCCATAGATATACTCATGGTGTCTCCTACTCAATGGATACGTGACAAGGAGACACCACCTGACGGTAGTCTCCGTCACGGTGGGGTGGGGCATTCGATCGGCGAGGGTGTCGACGACTGTTCGCGCTTCCGAATGCTGGGCGAACTAGGGATGATCAATGTGCTATCTGCACACCGTGGCCTCGAAGATCACGACCACTTGGGAAGGTGCTGCCAACGACAGCTAACCAGACCCAATCATCGATTCAAACTCACTGGGTGAGATAGTCAGCCGCTTCCGGTGGTGCTGTGGGAAATGGACAATTTAATTGTGCACAGATATACGCTCACCGGGCACCGTTACGCGGGGAGCAGAGGGCGCTGTTATCTATTGGAAAACTGCGTGATCTTTAACGCATTCCTAAAGAAAACAGTCGCCTCACAATTGACGCATGCTTTTCATTTTGGATGAGGCGCCTTTTCTGACAGCTGATCCTTCAGGGAAGCACTACATAATTAGGGGCACCATAAAATTGAGCGGCTGTAGAGCGGAATCGTTCGATGAGTTACCGGATCGATTTCGCAGGTTCACAGAGGAAAGTGGACTTCGACCGCTCAGTCATCACTGCCTATTGCACCTGAAAGCAATAGCCATAACAGGGAGAAAAACAAATGGACTTGAGTCCTGATACCACTGGCGATACAACCTACACGGTCCAGCTCAAACTCAGCGCGGAGCAATTGAAAAGCCATGGCTTTCTGTATGAGCTGGCCTGCCGTATGGAGGGCTGGGCAGGTGTCGAGATACTGAGTGTCCAGCGCAATGCCTATCGTGAAAATACATAGAGCCCAATGGACTATCGGGCTTGAGGACGAACGGCTCGTCAATGAGGCCGTTAAAAAACCATGGAATGGTGGAGGTACACGTGCACCCTTTGAATCTGGCAATCGCCTTTCAAGTTTTGGACAACATCAAAAATGGTCAGCTGCGCAGCTGCTTGGCTATGGGCTTCGAAGAGAAAGATCTGCAAACCCTGATTGATCCTTGCAGCATGGGGACTTTGGTGAACTCACCGGTTCCCTGGTTCAAGGTCGTCGTGGACAGCACCATTGTCCACCGCCTGTTGGCCCATGCCAGCATTACGGATGAAGAGGACACGATCCGTCGTGCGATCAGGTTGGGTGCAAGCACGCCCATGATCACTGAGTTGTTTGGTTTGCCCGCCAAAGAAGTCGCCGTCTGGCGCGACATGCTGGGGATTCCCCATCGAAAGGGGAGCTGGCCCCAGGTTCGCTCTGAAGAAGAGCACCTCCTGTGGAAGCACTGGGTCCGACTGACGAAAGAGCAGGGCACGAACGTGCGGGACCCACGATCCATCCTGAAGGTGACCATGTCGATGACCGAGTGCGAACCCACCTTGAGCCTGACCATGGTCTGGAACCTGGTCCAGCGTTGGATCGCCGACGGGCTGGTGTGAGGGCCTGAGGATTCGATAACCGTTACGGAAATTGCTGCAGGTCTGGTGAGAGGACCGTTACTCCCCCTCACCAGACTTGCAGCAAGAGCCGCCCAGTCTCACCGTCGCCACGACGCGCGCGAAGGCGATGGGAGGCGCGTGCGGCGGACGCTTACACCTGTGCGAGCTGATCGATGAAGGCACCCGCCGCCTTGCCAGCAAGGTGAAATGATTTGAATCCAACGCGCTCCTTGTAGAGAATCGCCACCTTTGTGCCGAAAGGAAGCGCGCGATGAAGTTCGAAGGGACTTTTCAATACATGGGCAATCACGGGATCGTCTTCAACGTCTCGCAGATCACCCTCACCGACAGTGAACGTGGACGCCTGCGCGAGCTGTATTTTGGCGAGGCAAAAAAAGCCCACTATGAGGTCAACAGCAAGGTCGTCGAGGTGTACGACAAGATGCTGGCCAAAAACCTGCCGTGCGTGATGATGATCGGCATCTCCAAGCCGTTGACCCGGCAACAGGGCGATGCTCTCAACGCCCAACGCACCACGATCGCCAACCTTGCCACCACTGCCTTCGCCGCCGCCGCCAAGGCTGTGGCCCCTTCTTACGTGGCGATACCTGTAGGGGCCGGTGTACGCAGGTATGTCAATGAAATCCTACCCACCTACCATGCGGGTGACGTACTGGTCAGCATCGAGGCACAGGTCAATGGCGGTATCGGCCCGCAACGCACCCTCTCGACATTAATCATCAAGACCTGACTGGAGAAGTACATGTCCGACATTACTCAATTGGTCATTGCCTTGGTGGTGTCCTTTCTGCTCGATCAATTCCTCAAACCGTATCTGCTGCGCAAGTGGCTAGGAGTGGTGTTGGTGGTGGCGGGTGCGGTTGGCTGCGTTGTTGCCGGTCAGACCCGCTTGTTGGGGTTTGATCTAGGGTTGCTGTCGGCTTTTGCCGTGGCGATGGGGATGGGATTGTTCATGAAGCGGCGGCGGTTCGAGCAGATGGATTGAAGGGATGATCGGGGGAATTGAGTGTGCAGTGGCACCTCTGGGGTTTGCCCTCGATTCAGATCTGATTTGTACGGCTGGGCCAGATGGAAAATGAACCTGACCATGGTCTGGAGCCTCGTCCAGCGTTGGATCGCCGACGGGCTGGTGTGAGGGCTTGTTGATTCGGTAACCGCCCCTTGAGGCGGTTACCGTTTTGGTAAGAAAAGCGCGCTCCCCTTACCAGACCACCTTCAGCAAACGCTGCCGCAGGTCCACTTCAGTCAGGCCTGAAACCCTTGAAGTTTTTCCTCCAACGCTGAGTCCACTCGGCGTTGCGCCAACTCAATCAGATGAACCATGCCCATGGCGACCTTGCGGTTTGAACCAGTGAGGTTGTCTGCATGATCGTAGGCCATGGCCGCGGCCGATTCGAGAATGGAACAGGCATCGACGAGGGCTTGCTCCCAAAGGTTTGGACTCGCGACGTTGCCGGGTCGAGAGGGTTTGGATGTGGAGGGCTGCGGAAAAATGTAGTGCGCCAATGCTCGATCGACGGCATCAGGGGTGAGGTCTAATGGGCTGGGTGTCGCCGGCGGGTTGGGTGTGGCTTTGAACATGATGGAGCTCCTGTGATGGGCTACCACCGCCTGCTGTCAAACAGGGAAGGGTGGCAGCTGTACGTAGGTTGACAGACCGGACACAGGTACCCGGCGCACCCGAAGATGCCCTGCGCACAGCCGCCATAACACGCACGACAGGCTCGCGCCTGCAATGGTGATTGGGGCGCTGCTTGCGCCTGTGAGTATCGGTCTGTCAAAACCGGTCACCGAATGGGCGGTGACGAAACGCAGACTAGCCACCGAAAATAACGGGCGCAAGCAGCTGGGATTTTCTAGGAAATCTCACTCGAGGGAAAGCGAGTCGTCTTGCTAGCGCTAACAAATCACGGCTAATGCGCGCCATACGGCCGCTCGTTCGACCTGGAGCACGCTGGCAATCGAAGTAGACGGTTCGAAGTTAGCGATACCACGGACAACGGGTGGTGGCCGTCATTCGAACCGGTTCAGTCACGGGTGTTTAATGATGTTCTGAAGGATGAGCGGGCCGCCCAGGCTTAGCAGCTTGCTGCCTTGTTCGATCATCCCTAGATTGATCGCTGCGAACCCAAGCTGTCCGACCAAATCGACGACATCGGTATTGGCATCGTGGTCACGTCCCCATAGAAACATCACTCTGCGCCCGCCATTTTCTTCAGGGTGTTTAGCTAGCAGCGCTGCTGGTAACTGATTGAAGGTTTTGACCACTCGTGCGCCGATAAACGCCGATGCCACTATGTCAGTCGACTCTCTATCGCCGAGCTCCTCCGGCGAAACCCCGTAGGTGTTCATTGCATCGATCACGACTCTGTTCTTCCAATCGGAAATTGTGAGCCCGATCTCTCGGTGCGCTTTGAACGGGATGGCGAGGATGACAATGTCGGCCTTGAGCGCTTCCTGGAGGGACTGCGCAATCATTGGCTTGCCCAGTTCCTGGGCAAGCGCTGTGAGAGTGTCCGGGCCACGGGTGTTGGCCAGTCCGAACTCGATACCATTTCGGGCAAATTGGCGTGCAAGGGCTGTTCCGAGTTTTCCGGAACCAATGATGGAATAAGTCATGGTGAGTTCCTCAAAAGATGGCTGCGAGTCGAGATGTCAGGCCGTAATGGCAGCAATGGCTCTTCGTGCTTGAGTAACGGCTTCTTCTTTCGCCTCGGGGCTGAACGCGACACCTTCTGCGCGAACGACGGTTGTGTCGGTGATGCCCAAAAAGCTCAAGAGTCCAATCAAGTAGCTCTCGTGATGCTCCAACGCGGCAGCAGGGTTTCCCGCTGAATAGACACCGCCACGAGCGGAGGCAATGAACGCTCGCTTGTTCTTTAGCAAGCCTTCGGGGCCGGTGGCGGTGTAGCGGAACGTTTTGCCGGCCACCGCAATCCGGTCAATCCAGGCTTTCAGAGGTGTAGGTATCGACAGGTTGTACATGGGCGCGCCAATCACAACGATATCGGCTCCCAGTAACTCATCCATGTAGGCGGTGCCTTTGAACAGATCGTCAATCAACACCTTGTCCTTGTTGTCGATACCCTGCCATGCCGCTAGGTGGGCTCCCGAAAGGTGCAATGCAGGGTCGTCTGCGAGATCACGATAAATCACGCGGAGCTCAGGTTGCAGCTTTACCAAACGAGCAACGATGTCAGAGGACAGGTTGCGGCTAACTGAATGAGTGCCCAGCAGGCTGGAATCAAGATGGAGGAGTTGCATGGTGACTGACCTTCGAGGTGTAGGGGGGAAGCGTTGAGAATGATCTGCCGCTGAGTTGGATCTGAAAAGACGGTATATTGAGATGTGAAGTATCTGTTTTTGGGATGGTTGGAGGCGTTATGCTCGACGGGGTGTCACTGGATCAGCTCAGAACATTTATCGCCGCAGTCGATGAGGGAAGCTTTTCCGCCGCGGCCAGGAAGCTCAATCGGGTGCAGTCAGCAGTGAGTGGATGGGTCGGCGGCCTGGAAAACCAAATTGGTGTTGTGCTGTTCGACCGCTCAGGTCGATTTCCCAAGCTCACTCCAGAAGGAGTGCTCTTGTTGGCGGATGCGCGGAGCATCGTGTCAGGCGTAGATACGTTGAAGGCCCGTGCAAAGCTCATGTCCTCGGGGATAGAACCGGAGTTGTCCGTGGTAATGGACGTGTTCTTCCCGACATCGTCGATAACAGCCGTCGCGAAAGAGTTTGCCATCCGGTTCCCGCTTACACCCTTGAAAATCTTCGTAGAGGCCTTGGGTGCGGCTTACCAGCCAATATTGGACGGACGTTGCAGCTTAGGCATTTTGGGGAGTCTGCCAGTCTCTTTCGCATCGCTATCCAGCGAGCGTATCGGCGAGGTCTCGCTCGTCATGGTTGCGGCTCATGACCACCCGCTGGCCTCTTGGGTTGGAAAAACTCCAAGGCATGAACTGGCGAAACACATTCAGCTCGTTCTGACTGATCGTTCTGATTTAATGATCGGGCAGGACTTCGGTGTGTTGTCACCGTTGACGTGGCGTCTGGCAGATCTATCAACCAAATACGCGTTTCTCAAGGATGGGGTTGGATGGGGCAGCATGCCGCTTCATATGGTTGAGCAAGACATCGCTGCTGGCAGACTGATTGTTCTTGATGTCGAAGGAATACCTAGGGAGGGCGTGAAGTTGGGAATATCCGCCGTGCATTCTGCAACGGCTCTTCCTGGACCTGCGGGCCGATGGCTGATCGACCGTATCAAAAAAGCTTGCGCTTAAGAGTAGTTGGAAAAGTAACGGGGGCTTACCCGGCCCCGCTGTTTTCGCTGATGAAATCCAGGCGCTGGCTCATCCACTGCCGAACGATTTCCCGAGCGGCCTGTTGTGCCTCGCCCGCCGATAGACCCCGCTCGTGCTGCAACCAGATGCTGGTCGCCTGCCGAGCGGGTTCAACCGCAGCCAAGGCCTGCTGACGCTGCTTTTTCGGCCAGGACTTGTCGTCGGTCCAGTCACGCACGTTCTGTTCGGGATCATCCGCCTTTGCAGCCGGCGCCTTGAGAAAGTCCCGGGGAGACACCGTAGCCCGCAGCGCCATCAAGTGCCAGTCGGCATAGCTGGCAAAGCGGATGGTGCCGGCATTCCCGCTCGCCGTAGACAGCGCCGCGTCAAAGCTGCTGCTCAGTTGCTTCCAGGGACCTTGTTCAAACAGGTTGCCCTGGGGCGCGCAGATCGGGGCAAAGGTGTCACGGGTAGAACCGTAGAGCGAGCCGAAGGCGTCATAGGCAGCCTCACCCTGGCGCGAGAAAACAAAGCAGTGCACATAGGCGCGCTGGTCGGCGAAGAATGCGTATTGTGCCCGTTCGATCATCATGCGCAGCAGCGTCAACTCGACCCGGTCGCGACTCACTGACTGATCATTCTCAATGTCGCTAAACACCGAGCGCGCAAAGTCATCGTCAGCCAGGGCCTTGAGTACCTGCTGGCGACTCGCGTCGGCTTCCTCTTGCGTCACCCCACTGACCGGCTCAAAACGATGCAGATAAACCCGCCAGGCCGCGGCTAACTCACTGCTCGGATAACGCCTCAGCCCTTGCGCCGCCTCGGTCGGGTGGTAGGGAATGCTGGCGATGGTCGCGTCCAGAGCCGCTGTGTCAGGCTGGGTCAGCGTACCCACCTCGACCACCCGCTGGCTCAGCAGCGGTTGCAGGCAGGCAGCCAGTTTGTCTGGTTCAGCGGCGCAGGCGTTGCGCGCTTTCAACCAGGTACGCTGGCCAGTGCGCAAGGCGTCGCGCTGATCAGGCGCCAGCTTGGTGATTGCCCGGTTGTAGTGTGCACCAAGGGTGCTGTCCAGCTCGCTCAATTCGGGACTGGCACAGATAGCTCGTTCCACCGGTGTCGAGGCTTTCTGGCAATCGAAGGACGCCGCCACGGCAGGCGTGCCCACATTCAGCAGCAGTCCGACAATCATCAATATTGAACGCAGAGGGGGTACGGGGCGGGCCATGGTGTTCCTTGGGTGGGTTCCTTTCCAAGTGAACATTGTGCCAAGACCGCTGATTCCACGTCTATCGACCCTGGTGTTCATGATGGCGCGACGCCGACCCAGTAAGCGAATGGCAAACACGCCTACGCAAGACGGGATACCCGGACGCATACCTCCTATGGCCTATACGAGCCGGATAATCGGAAATCCGTCTTCTACCCCAGGTGCGCCTTTGAGTAGCAGCTCTGTAAATACCTCATTGGTACACTGGCCCCATAGCGCAAATTTTGTGGCCGACATTCCATCACCTTCACGAACGTAAGTCGGATCTGCGCCTGCGCGGAGTAATAGCAGGGCTATTTCACTTCCCTTCTTTTTCCCTGCGGAACAAGCATTCATCAGGGGTGTAAGCCCAGAATGTCCTAGCTGATCTAATGGAGCCCCTACTTCAATCAAAAATTTCACAGCCGGAATCCGGAGGTGGTCCACGGCAGCGTTCATTGCGCCATCAAGGGATGCGCCGGCCTGGATAAGAAATTTCATTTCCTTGATCTGGCCATTACGGGCCGCGGCTTTTATTGCTGTTTCCCCATGCTTGTTCATCACATTAATCTGGGCGCCGCGCTCCAAAAGCAGCTTGACCAGAGAGAGCCGGCCAGATCCGCATGCACTAATGATCGGGAAACTATCACCGTCGCCTTTTGCAGCGCTTGCGCCGAGATCTAGAGCTTGTAGAACTAAAGCCTCGTTCCCGTAGTGGGCTGCCATGTTGACGATACCAGCGGCGTCGTCTGCAAAGTCGTAATCTGGCCCCAAAATCGGAAGAATCTCTTCAATTTTTCCGTCTCGGGTGGCTTGGCTGAGAAGCTGCTTTTGCTGATAACTCATCCTTATCTCCAAAGCGCTACCAGTATTACTGGCTATAGCGCGTGTCCCTTGTGTCAAAGCGCCATACTAGCCACTTATAAGTTACGTATCCATGGTGGACGGTCGCTAGTAGCTTTGGGCTTTCGATCAGCGCGGAGCTACCATGGTCCACGAGCACCGCGTGTAGCCAGCGTCTGAGAGTACTAATCCGCAAGGTATGTTTGTAGTGGTTTAACTGAGTCGAACATTGCATTGGTTTTTATGTCCCTGAGCTCCAGGCTCGAATGAGCGGGAAGCGAGGCTTTCCGCTCATTCGCAGAGTTCGGTCAGTTGCTGGCGCTGACCGTTTGCTCATTCAGCACCGAGTCCATTCTCAGTTGTGCCAACTCAATCAAATGCATCACGCCCATCGCCACCTTGCGGTTCGCACCGGTTTGGTTGTCGGCGTTTTCATAAGCGGTGGCTGCAGCGGATTGCAGAATCGAGTAGACGTCGGCGAGGGCGTCTTCCTGATTCCTGGGTTCATTCAGGTGATCATGCAGTACGGTGACAGAGGCCGGTTTCGGGCGCGCGTCTGGACCGAGGTTGTAGTGAGACAAGGCCCGGTCGGCGATGCGAGGATCGATGGATTCAACGTTGGAGAAAACAGGCGGATTGGGGGTGGGCTTGAACATAGAGTGGTTACTCCCGATCTGTTGAGGGAGCCGTCACATTCGCGACTAAACGAAGAGGTGGCAGCCGTGCGCAGGTTAGTCGACCGGTGATCAGGAAACCCGGCGCACCGAAGTGCCCTGCGCACGGCCACCATAAAACGGAGGCTGAAAAAAAGCGCCTCGTAGAAGGTGGCGCTGTGCGCCTGATCAAACTGGCGGGCGACTAAACCCGGTCACTGAATTGGCAGTGACGGATCGAAGACTAGCCGCGAGATCAGGCGCAAACAAGCGGTCAGGATTTTCTAGGAAATTTCACTCGATGGAAAGCGAGTTGTCTTGCTGGCCATGGCATATCACTGCGGAAAAGCGTTCGCTCAACGGCCCGTCGAACCCTGAAAAAGCTCCCCACCGTCCACCCCGCGCCAACTTCACACCTGAAGGTCACCGTGAGCTCTCGAGCGGCGGCGATTCCTGCTGAAAAACACCCACTTTTTTTGCGAATTCCCCTACGCATATGTCTCGTATCCATCTGCGAAGCTGAGGGCCTGCAGGCCAGTAACGGCTGCGGGTTCTTTGAAACGCTGTGCTGATCTTCGTGGCGGATGAAGCAGCAGACGGGCTACCAGTGACGTATGACTATGGAGAGATTTACGTGGCAGACATGGACAGTAGAGCAGCCGGTAGCATCGCAGGTGTCGTCATCAGTTTTGCTCCCATCAAGGCCTACGGTTTCATCAAAGGGGAGGACGGCGAGCAGTACTTTTTCCACCTTGATGACGTCGAAGGTCGAGCGCCTCTGGTGACCGGGCAGAACGTCACGTTCATGCCGACACCTTCTGCCAAGGGCTCGAAGGCAAAACGTGTGGTTCCTGGACCTGGCCCGACAGACATTTATGTTGAACCCTACGATTTCGTCTGGTCCAAAGCCGGCCCACCGAAAGGTATGAAGAGGGTGTTGATCACGGGTAAAGGCTGGAGCGAATCCAGTGACCTCAGCGACGCCCGCCAACTGCTGATCGAGACCGCCAGGCTGTGGGGGGCGAACGCTGTGTTACATGTCACCCAGTCCAGGTACACGGAAGAAGAGGGCGGCTCCAACTACAAATACACGGTGCACCGGTTCGACGCCGAGTTGGCTGTCGTGAAGGTAATCAAAACCACCTCTGACCCTAAGCTCATTGCGGCCTCGCAGGCACAGATGCAGACGTTGAAGGACTGGTGGGCACGATGCAAAGCACAACACAACAGCGAAGGGGACGGGCCTTCTGCCGCCCGTCGTGGATCGTCCTATCGGCTGGGCTTCTGTCTGGGGCGGTTCTCTGGCCGCTACCAGAGGGCTGAGGATGACTGCATGGACTGGCTACAGGACAAGGGCGTACCCACGGTTCTGGCCGACGTCTTGAAAATGTCAGTGAGGCTGATCTTTCTCGGCTGTTTCTTGTATTTGGCGTTTTGGATAGTGCCTTTGATTCTTGGGCTCTTGGTGCTGATGGGCATTCTGAGAAAGGATCCCGACTGCGGCGCAGAGAGAGTGGACTCTGATGTGGAAGAGCTTTGACCTGATCCGCCATCGATCGATTCGACCACGCAACGGTAAGAAACCTGCTGAATCATGGTCCGCGAGGGTGATGCCACTTCAACAGCTTCTCCATTAAAAGGCCAATCTGTCTGTGTTTGCCGAAAAGCCCTACAGGCGCTTCTGCGGATCATCTGCAAAGCTGGTCCGAACAATCGCACCTTTGAACTGTGCGAAGAATGGAATCTCAAAAGCAGAGGTCAGCAGCATGGCAGACGACAGCAAGAATCAAGGACCCTCATACCGCTTGGGCTTCTCGCTGGGGCGGCTCTCTGGCCGCTACCTGAGGTCTGAGGATACAGTCATGGGGTGGTTAAAGGACAAAGGTGTGCCCGCCGTTCTGGCGGGCATCCTGAAATGGTCGGTGAGGTTGGTTTTTGTAGGTTGTTTCTTGTATTTGGCTTTTTGGATGTCCCTGTTAATCGTTGGACTTTTGGCGCTCCAGGGACTTCGGAGAGAAGAGTCAGACTGTGGCGGAGAGATAGTAGATTATGATGTGGAAGAGCTCTGTCCTGATCCCCATGCACCTAAATATATTCATGACCCGAGGTTTGATCGTGACTTGTAGGAGTCATTTCTTTGTCTTTTTCTTTGGCATCGTATTTTTTTGAATGCTCCCTATCATTATGTCCCCACCCTTGCCCCCCTGTTGTTGGGCTCCACTGGTTCCACCTACCAACCCTTGGATAATTGGTCCAGCGTGTATGCCTGCCCAAGCCAAGGCAGTCATCCAGAACGTTGGCAATATAATGAACAGGGCCGCCATCACATAATTCAGCAGCATGTCGGCCTGCATGTTGTGCAAGCCCATCAACGGCTCCAGATTCGAGTAGGGCGAGTTTTGGCCGTACAGGGCGTCGAGGATGGTGGAATCGATCCAGCGCGCAAGCTGAAACCAAAAGTCCACGAAGATCATCGCGAACTGCACGATTGAAACCGTGACGGCGGCCTTCAGGTCGTAGGTGCTGAAAATCAGCACCAGTGGTATGCAGATCACCAGCGCCATCTTCAGCGCCGCCATCACCATGGGCAGCGCCTGGCGCACAACGTCCATCGCCGGGAAGTACGCAGCCGTTCCCATCGATAAGCCAATGGTGCCCACCGCTCGACTCAAGTCGTTGTAAATGGAGCTTTGCACCTGGCCGCCATAGTCAGAGTAGAGCTGCCCTTGGGTCATGTGCTGGCTACTCGGCGACACCAGTTGCCGAATGACCGCATCGTTCACTTCATCCTGGGGCATGGAGCTGGCCCACCGCACAAAGCGATCCAGCAGCGTGACGTCTACCTGAGACAGTAGCCGTGCTCGCAGCCCCTGGTCACTGTCGGCCCACCACTGATTACAGGTCGGGTAACCGCCGCCATGACTGACCTCGGCCAATCCCATGTCTCGCACCGGATCGTAGGGCCACTCAGCTCGTGGGGTCTTGGAGTGGTAGGTGTCGTAGTACCCGGACTGCTGGTTGAAGTATCGGGAGCCGATCCAGTTGATGTCATTGGTTTGTTCGTCACTCAGCGTGGGGCGGCTCATAAACAGCTTGGCCCGGGAGTAGCCGTAGCAGTCGTTGGTGAAGTCAGCGACTTCTTGGGCGAGCACTGGGTCGTGCAGCCGGGTGGTGTTGACCTGCATGCGCATCTGCCGCAGATCCGTCCCGCACGGAATGGCCGCCACTGCGGCGCCGGTCACCGCCTTGGACATTGAGTGCACGAACCACCACCACACCGGCACGCGGGCGCTCTGGTTGTTCAGGGAGGTGAAGGAGCGCCCCCAGCCGGTGTCCTCGGGCATCGGCACCTGGTACTGGCATTGCTGTGAACGGCTGTCATCGAACTGCAGGGTCGTGAGGTTGAGCTCCATGAAGGGCACGCCCGCAAACATGATCACGGCGGTGGCCAGCCAGAGGCGGTTCTCGATACGGGTGGCGGCCAGCAGGCCCTTGTTGCCTTCATCGGCGCCTTCATCACGGGCCTTGAGCCATTCCTGAAGCAGGATCGCAAAGAACGGCAGGGCGAAGAGCCCTGAGTCCATCAGCACGTCCCAAATGCCGTTGCCGACGAGCCAGCCCACCAGGGTAAGGTAGTACTCCAGATAGTCGTTGGTGTAGAGGGTCATATCAGCCTCCTAGCTGCGTGTAGGCGCGGGATAGCTCCATCAGGACAAAGGCCAGCACGACGGCGATTTCAGCTTTGCGCCATTGTGGGCTTGGGCCCGGCCCACGCTCGAGCAGACGTGCGCGGTACTTGAGCCACCCCAGCAGGGCGACGCTGTAGAGCGCCATGCGCCATGCAAAGAAATACCAGTAGGTGTGGGCTCTCCAGGTCTGCCAGGCCGGTAACCCCTGCATCACGTACACGCCGCCCAGGTTGAAGGCTGCGGCGATGACGATGACCAACAAGGCGACAGCGATGGGACCCCAGATGCCCAGGCTTTTGAGGCGGGAAGAAGAGTGCGTGCTCATGGCTGCGTCCTCCGACGGCTGTTGACGTCCTTCTCCACGCTCTCAAGGCGGTTGGTGTCCGGGTCGCCCTCGTAGATGGTTCGGGAGTTGTCCTTGCGCTCGGTGTGGCGGGCGATGATGGCAGCGGGGGAGTTGCTGGTCAGGGCGCGGCGCAGTTCCAGCTCGGTCCGCAGGTTGGTAATTTCCTGTTGCAGGGACTCTCGCTCCTGGTTCACCGCCGCCGTGGCGATCTCGTTGGCGGCGACGTTGGGTTCCTTTTTGCCGGCCAGCAGTGCACGTTGCAGCAGCAGGGCTTTCTCCAGCACGCTGGTGACCGCGATCTCCGACGCCAGGCGCTGGGCCAACAGCTCCTGGTCAGGTTCATCGCGCAGCGCGGTGATGACGCCCCGGGTGATGGGCATCGAGCTGCTGCCGGCGGCGGCGAGGTTCTCCAGGCTGGGCGGTTGGGTACCGGCAATCAGCGCTTGCAGCGACTGGAGTTTGCTTTCGTACTCCTCCTGAATCATCGGCGTCAGGCCCACACCCGCCGTGGTGGTGCTCTTGGTGCAGTTTTCGCAGGTCTGCTGTTCCACTTCACCCAGGACACGGTTGGCGAACGTGGCGGCCTCATCGGGTGAGCGCCAGACACCGCAGAGCATCCCGTTGTTGCAGTCGACCGGTGCAATGGTTCCCGTCTCTGTAGCGCCGCGACCGTTGAGGAGGTTGTAGCCGGCCTTGGTGACGGTGTTGACCACCCGGATCGGTGGCTGGCCCTGGCCACCGGCTTTGTCACCACCCACCCAGGGAATGCCGGTATTGCCCTTGTCCGACTCGGCCTGGGCCGTCACCGCGACGGCATCGCTTTTCTGGCCCATGGCTTCCTTGAGGGCCTGGCCTTCGGCAAGTGAGCCCCAGCCGCTCTGGCTGCCGGCCACATTGATCATGCGCTCGGCCAGGGCGCGGCAAGTGCTCTTGGAACGATCGAAGTCCAGACGTGCTTGCAGGATGCCGTTGGTGAGCAGGTTGTACAGGGCCGGGTCTGCCCGCTGGATGATTAGCGCTGGCAAGGATGCCACGGCACCTGTGGCGTTCTGAATCAAACTGCCCATGATGCTTTGAAAGCCATCGGTGAGTCCGTTGAGTTGGTTGTGCAGGGTGGTGGACAGGTCCATGTTTCCGCACATGAGGTTGCTGTTCCAGCCGACACCTACGCCGATACTGCGCATGTTGCCGGCACGTCCCATGGAGACCGCATTACCACCGCCAATGCGGTACAGCACATCGTCACCGATGACGCTGCCGGTGCTGCTGAAACTGGGGGACGCTGCGAAGGTGAGGGGGCTCGATAGGGCCGTGAGTAGGATCAGCCAGGGGGCGGCTGAAGAAGGATAAAACGCTGACATCCGAGTCATAGGCGAAGCTCCATTTCGTGAGAAACGATCAAAAAACGGGGAAAGACGTTATTGAGGACCGGTGCTACCGAGGAAGGTCTGCCCCTCTCGTTTGCAGCAGGTGTAGGGGCGCCAAAGCGACCAGGCATAACCGCCGCCCCGGGCCTGAGGGAGAGGGCCCGGGTGAGGAAAGACCGAGCAGGAGGGACTGAGCACCGGTGTCAGCGACTGCCATTTGCCCGTGCTGGGATCGGACTCGCGCAGTTCCCCCGCGGGCCAGTAACCTGGGCTGGGGAGTGCCAGCAGCGGCTGGTAGACATGCAACTGGCCCAGGCGGGTGACGATGTCTCCCGCACGTTGAGCTGTCACGGCAGAGGCCTTGTAGTCGTCAGGCTGGTGCAGAAAGCCACTGCGCGGATAGACGCTGCCCCACAGGTTCAGCGCCAGCCGACTGCCGATCTCGCGCAGGCCCGGGATCAGCGAAGGCGGGTAGAGGCTTTCCGGAATACCGTGGCGCCAGCCGAGAGGATCCAGGGTGCTGAGCAGGTTGGGCACATAGGGTGTGCCGGCTCCTGCGCACGTATAACCCGACCCACTGGCAAAGGCATTGAATGCCGCGATGCCCGGGTGGCCGATTACATCGACGTTCTTGAACACCGCAAGGTTGTTCTCGTTTGAGTTGTTGGTGGTACCGCTGCCACCGCCCTGGGCCATCGGGTTGCTCGGGCTCAGCAGTTTGACCTCCGTCCAGGGATTCTCGCCTGTGGAGGAATAGCTGGAGACCACGGCATCGGGCACGTAATGCCGAACCTTGGACGACGTGTTCACGTCACAGCCAAAGGTGGTGCACCGGAGCCAATAGCACACCCCAACGACCTGGTAGTTCATGCAGTCCGGGGATGACACAGACGGGACGATGGTGGCGGTGTCTAGGGCAAGGCTGAAGGTCGAATAGGGAAGGGCCAGCAGGACCGGTACCCATGACCTCACACGCTTACGCGGCAAACCCATGTTCATGGCCGACCCCTCCTGAACTGCTCGATCTTCGCGAGCGCTTGTTCAAGGTTTGGGTCGCCGTAGACGACGTAGCGCTGGTCCACGACAACGGCCGGCATCTTAGTGACGCCCAGGCTCCAGGCATCCACCACGTCCTGGTGAGCTTGACTGATCTCGGCAGCAGCCTCGGCGGTGAGGCTTTCCCGAAAAACAGCCTGTGCCTGGCCAGGATCGTCAGGCAGCAAACTGGAAAGCTCCGCCTCCAACTGATCAAGTCGATCCAGGTGGACCAGGCGGACGTCCGCCGTCACCTCAACGGGATGGGCTGAGTCTGTGATGACCCAGGTACTGGCGAAACAAGAGGGAGCAACGGTCAGTAGGGTAAACAGGCCGAGCGACCGGAGAGAGGGTGATAGCTTCATGAGAGAGACCCAGATAACTGAAAACCGAATCTTCCCGAAAACGATGCACAATCACATCAAGAAAACAGGATCTCGGGCGATGGCTTTTTTGGGGACGGGATGAGGTGTTTTCCGTGAATACCTTGTGAGCTTGTTGGTATGTTTTCTAAGAGGCCCTGCCCAACTTCCTTAGGATCAATCACAAATCCGCTGAGCGTTTGAAGTCGCACTGGCTCAGTGCCGCTTCTGACCCGGCGAGTTCCCCCTGCGCAACCTAGCGACCATCCGGGGTGTCACCGTGAGTGCTGTACTACTGCCAATTGGTCTAGGTTCTGAGCCAAGGGACAAGATACTGGCTAAATGCCGGCGGAGGGGGTAGATTTGCGGGACTTTCTCAGGGAGGAGTCTGTTCGACATGTCAATCCTTAACAACTCTGTCGCGTCCATCCAGATTGGAATGGAGGATTTCAAGAGCAATGATCCGCGCCGAGTGCTGTCGGTGATTCGAAATATCTACGCAGGCATTCTTCTTCTGTTTAAGCACAAGCTTCAGGAGATGAGTCCAGTCGATTCTGATGAGGTGTTACTCAAGATCAAGGTCATCCCGAGCGTCAATAAAACCACAGGCGAAATTGCTTGGGTTGGCAAGGGGACGAAGACGGTAGAGGTGGTTGATATTCAGGAGCGGCTGACAGCGCTGGGTATCAAGGGTGTCGATTGGAAGCGGCTCCGCGCGCTTCAAAGGATCAGGAACGATATTGAGCACTATTTCACTCGGCTACCAGAAGATAAGATGCGGGAGGCTGTCTCCAACGCGCTGCACCTGATCGTTGAGTTCTGCGAGCCACATTTGGAAGTGTTACCTCAGGATCTTTTCGGTTTGGGTTGCTGGAACTTTATGCTCGCAGAGGCAACCGTTTACGATGCCGAACTGGCAGCCTGCCAACAAAATCTCAAGTCTGTAGCTTGGCCCTACAATGTGGTCGCGCAATCGGTACCAGAGATGGTATGCCCGGAGTGTGATTCTCATTTGATTCGGGTCTTTGACATTGGGGCATCAGCGGATGCCCTGACGTTCCGATGTAGTGCCTGCGATTGTGAGTCTTCATATAGTGAAATTGTCGCACCGGCTGTTGAGCTGGCCATGGCAGCTGAGAATTATTGGTCCATCAAGGATGGAGGTGACCCCGTAACATCTGAGTGTCCAGCATGTGGCAAAGAAACATATATCTATCATGAAGCGGTTTGTGTGGTCTGTTCTGAAGGACCTGAAAATACAGAATGTACATTGTGTGGTGCGCCACTAACTGTAGATGAATGCTTTCACGGCGATGTGTGCAGTTATTGCCAATATAAGTATGACAAGCTGAGGGGGGAATAGATTTTCCAACTCCTTCAGTCCGCTTTTTTACGGGCCAATGAGATGGCAAACTCGGCCTTCTGCGGGGTGGGTCCTTGCCTTTAGATACGTTGGTCATAAAATCTATCTGACTATCGGTATGTAGGTTATTTGCCGCGGTTTTCAACTTGCGCTAGCATGGTGATGTCGGCGACTCTACTCGCTAATGAGTATCACGTGCGAAGGCATCCGCAGATGCAAATCCTGCAGTCTCACTCCCTAAAAACGAGCGTAATAAATGCCTGAAAAGCTTGCTAGAATTATTGAGTCAGCCTCAAAGCGTATAGACCTGCATATTGAGCGTCATCGGTTAACGCAACAGGTGTCGTTACCAGATCACATTCGAGCAGTGCGCCGCGACAGGGTTGCTCGGATAGGTCACCGACGTTTGATCTATTTGGACACAAACGCCTGGAAATGCCTAGCTGACCATCAGCAAGGAAAGCCTGGGCTGACACCTGCGATGATTGAGTTCGCGGAAGCTATGGTTCATGCCAGGTCGAGCAATAATTTTATCTTTCCAATGGGGGTCACAAGCTTCTTAGAGCTGGACTCAATGACGGATCAGGGAACACAAAACTCACTGTTGAGCTTTGTGGATGATTTGTCACAAGGCTGCTGTATTGCCCCGTTTTCTGAGCGTACTGAAGAAGAAATTTTGAGATTGATAAGTGGCGATTTTACGGAGGAGAATGATGCTTCTCAATTTCTCTGTAGCCCAGTTGAGCTATTAGGGTTACCTGCGGTGTCTTTCAGTGGGCGCGCAGCGCCTATAATTGATGAGCTTACCTTGAGCAAAGCACTCTTCGACACCTTTGCAGAGTTACCGTTTTCCTTGCAGCTTGAGCTTGGCTATTCAGCACAAGGGCCTAGATGGAATAACTCGTATGGGATATCAGAAGCGAATCAAGGGAAACAGGATTATCAAGAGCTGATCGTAAATCTCAAGGTAGGAATTTTTGTCGAATTGAAGGGTGCGATAGAGGCTTGGAATATTAGTGTAGGAGGAGGGCTATCCGCTCAGGAAATTACAGAGTTGGCTGGGCGGGCACTTGTGCATTGGGTCAAACAACCGACTTCACGAGCATTTTCATTTCTTAGGATTACTTCCGCACTTCACGGGCTGATGCGATACGACTCTCAACGACGATTCAAAAGTGGGGACTTCATGGACTTCATGGTTGCAGGTACCGCTTTACCTGTTGCTGAAGCACTATTTACTGACAAAAAGCTTGCTGCTCTCCTCAAGGATTCACATATCGGGCTCGATCAGTTTACCGACTGCGCGGTGGTGAGTGGGTTCGAAAATATGGCTGCCTATTTGACAAAAGAGCTGTAATTGTTTCAATGGCTAGCAGAGAGGTTGTTAAGTATGCTTCGATTTTTTCTGTGGAGATGATTCACTTTGGGGGTGGCTAGGGCAGTCGTAAGATTGTTTGTTTTTGAATTGGAGTTTCTGCGAGTGGATTCGGGGAGTAATCTGTCTTCTGCTATTTTTATTTAATCGGGTCTTGGTTTTTCGCTTAGTATCGGATATGCAGCGCGATAGTAGAGTGGTCAGTGCTGAAACAGGGTTAGTCCGGCCTTGGTGCAGGTGATGTTTGGTGGGGAGTGCTGTGCCACTATTCTTTTTTAAGAAATAAAACCCGCCGAAGCGGGTCTTCTGCTCTATTGCCTAGCCAATAATTCGAATGTGAACCTGATCCGAACCCACGGAATAGAAATTCGCTACTGCCATCTTGGCCTCCTCAAAAGACATGGCGTGCCTTAAAAGGCCAGTGTTGTCTATCCGCTCGGGAGCTTTATGGCCATGCACTAAGCAATACTCTAGCTTTTCTACGAACAAATCATCGAGATCAGTTCCAGGGGTATAGGCATCCATTATTGACTCAACTGCTGCTGCACTCAGCCGCCGCGAAGCACCAAGTTCAAGAGTCCATTCACTTTTTTTTGTGAGGGGGCCGCCTACTATTTTTCGGTTCCAGTGCCTAACCTTGAAAAGCTCACCATCACCCCCCGAATCGAACTCCAAGACATATCCTATACGCAGTGCGTCTTCGTCCGAAACTTTTTCAGGAAGCATCAAATTCCAGTCAGATACTGATCCATTAAACTTCTCTGGTCCTTCTTCGAACTTAATTACGTGAACTCTTATATCTTGCATCGGGCTATCCTTTTAATAGTGGCGAAATACCATCAGCAATAGCTGTCGTGATGTCAATAGACTGTGATCTTAAGGCGCGAGACCATCGACGAGAAAGCAATTCCGGCGAAAAGGACGCGGTATGTCGGATTCCTAGGCCCACGACGAGCAGTTCGGTCACGCGCTTGTGCAAGTCGACGTCCATCGGGCGTCCCTGGTACTTGCCGGCAGCTTTTGCCTTCTCTATGCCCTGGGCCTGTCGCTCGCGGCGTTGCTCGTAATCATTCCGTGCGATTGCCTCCATCATTCCCACCAGCATCAAGTTGATCGCTCCCAGCATCCGGTCGGTGAACTCATAGCCCTTGGTATCGCACAGCCCATAGTCGCTGGTGGGCAAGTCAAGTGCAACGATGCTAAGACGCCTTGGCGTCAATAGCACCCTTGAGCTTGGTCCAGTCTTCAGTCGACAGACGGGATAGTCGTTCGATCGATTCAACCAGCAGCACGTCACCCTTGCGCGCGTCCTTGAGCTGGCGTAGCAACTCTGGGCGATCAGAGGCTGCGTCGCTGGCGTTCTCCAGGTACTCGCAGGCGATAACCTTGTTGTGCTCGCCGACGGACGTCTCCAGCGACGCTCGGGCGCGGCTGGCGTCCTGCTCGTTGGTGGATGCTCGGAGATAAGCGCGGATGAACATGGAGGCGTTATGTATCCGTTAGGGCGCACCTAAGGTGCTACACGGAGCGGGACTGAAATAGTTGGTTTCGGGCCGATCGAGAAGGGGGGGTGTAGTAAGTCGCAGGTATGCAAAGTGATACGGAGCCGGATATTCGGCAGTCTGGGAGGTAAGGCCTGGTGGTTTTCCCCCAACTGGCTTGAAGTCCGATCTGTAGACAACAACCTGAGCTCTCATTATGCCCAGGGGGGGGGCGCGACGGTTGTTGGTTGACGTGGGGGCGCCCCGACTTAAGGGGCTCGTATTTAGGCCGATACCTTTAGAGTCTACGCCAGTATTGGCGTTTTATTTGACATGGAGTAAGCATGAGATTGCATCAAAGTACGATGTTGAATATGGCGCGAAAGCGCCAGCTTTCCCATCCGACATCCGAAACTGGTTGGGATGTCCAGCACTGGCAGAATGTCTTCGAAAGTCTGACGGACAACAATCCAATTGATCGTTCGATAGCAGAAGCAGCTAGCTGGTTGGGTGTTCATTTTAAACGGATATCCTTTACTCGTGAACATCATAAGCTGAGGAAGGATGAGAGTCTAGTTTTGAAGGATATCCTTCATGTTCATCTTGCAGCCGCAAACCTTGGATATATGCAGGTCTCGGCGCAGCAAATGCGTGAACTTAATCCTGATGATGGTCCATCCCTTGAGAAAATGATTGGCTACAAGACGGATCTCACTCAAGACGGAACGAGAGTGCATGCTAATCAAGTCGTAATGATGAGGCTCGATAGCATCTGCCCGGCAATTTATGATGCTTTAAAAAATAAAGATAAATTGGCGGAGATGTACAAGGCTTTCGAAGGGAATCCGCCAGGGCTTGATAAATTGACTTTTATGTTGAGTGAGCTGAACTGCTCTCAGTTGTACCATAATGGTTCTGTTATTTGGCAGGAAGTTCTTTTTGGGGATGCATATTTCGCGTTTGTTCCTGATAAAAAAATTATTTTTGTATCTAAGCAGAATGATTTGGGCAAGATGAAAGCCATCTGCGATTATCGCAGGGATCATCAAAACGGTACTGCGTCACTTCAAGCTAAGCACTTAGTTTATAATTCAAATTTTGTACTGGGTTCTGCTGCGCCGAAAAAATTTATTAAATTCGGTGAGGGAGGGGTGTTAACGATTCACAGGTATGATCAGTTTGATGAAATGTTTGGGCGTTATGTAAGGGGGAGATGGATTGAGCAATTTTTAGGGGTTGAGGAGTATCTGTTTGATATTATGGAGGTGAAGTGCCCTGAAGATGCCCAAGGGCAAAGCTACTCAGTGCGAAATATCCTGCTTGTATGGTTTCATCTAACATTAATCGCCCATCAAATGTCTGATCAAAAGGGTGATTCCTCACCCAGCGGTCTGATGGAGCTTCTTGAATATTGCGTTTGGCTCAATCGAGCAGAGTTGACCAGAGTACTAGCTGAGGTCACTGCATTTGATGAGTCTTTGATAGCTTCGATACTGAGCTTCCTCACTTACGAGGCCGCAAGCCTTCAAGATGATCTTTGGCTGAAGCCCCTGCTCGCCATTGAGGGAGAGGTAGCGTTATCTACCGGTGCGCTGCTCTCTGCCAGCCTCCGCAGGAATGTGGACATGTGGCTCCCGCTGGTAGATCCTAAAGCGAATCTCCGTGGGCGCCATTTTGAGAAGCATATGGTGAGGGTGATGCAGGAGTGCAAAGCTGGAAGCGGCCCTATCTGTGAGCACTTGAAGTGGACCGGCGCGATCGATCTGAAATATGGTGGGGCGGGAGAGGAAATCGATCTTACGTTCAGCTTCGGTAAAACCATCGTCGTGGTAGAGCTACGTAGCCGTAGAATCCCGATTACCCCACTGGACTATCACAATGTCCTGCATGAAAAGGAGAGTGGAATCCACAAAAAGGCAGGCCAAGCCAAAAGAAAGACACAGTATGTTCGGAGTCACTTGTCGAGATTCTGTGCAGAGCACTACCCTGACTTGAGTGACTGTCTGAATGATGTGGTAGTGCATCCACTTGTGGTCATCAATGACCAGTTCCATGCTGGCTTCCCTTGTGACAATACGCCTGTGTTGGATGAACATCTGCTCAAACACTTCATCGAGGATGGTAGAGCGAAATTCCTTGCTGCAAGTCCCTCGGACTACCGATATGCTGTTGTTCTGTACGAAAGTCTAGAAGAAGCAGAGCAAACATTTATGAACTATGCTATGTCTCCGACGATTGTTGAGGTGCACGCAGCGTCGCTTAAGGAAATCCAGAATGTTCATCTCATTGCAGAAGGCGAGATCCCAATGCATTGGCATACATATGATGTTCTTGAGCCAGAAAGTGAAGAGCAGACGCTTGCCATCCTCAGCTGTCTCAGTGTCGGGAAATTGATTGATATGAGAAAAACGGGCTCACCCCTGACCATGCCTTAGCAAAGGTAATTGAAAGGCGGTAAATGAGCGAGACCGTGATCGAGCCGTCACAGGCCATCGTGATGCAGCAAAAAATCCAGCATCCAGCGCAATTCGAAATCACTGAGCAAACCCGAATTGTTCTGGAGGCTTGGATGCATTAGGCACGCCTCCGCGGCGAGAACTGCTTGTTTCCAAGCCGTTTGCACGACTCAGACCATCTTTCCCCTAGGCAATATGTTCGAATAGTTAAAGCGTAGATGACAACCATTGGGCTTGACTCAACCATGTACAGTACTCACATGTCACGGAGAACCAAGGCATCGTCGATCTATCGCAGGACGAAGAACCTGAGAGCTTTCCAACTCCTGCCTGGTCATACGAAGCTTGAAATCACTGTCAGATACTAGAGCATTGTTCGCAGGTCGGTTACGCTCAGATTTTCCAAGGATAGGGCCGCCTTGATGAACCTTCACTCGATAGCTGAGTACTTTGCTAACGCTTGGCAGGAGTTGGCCGTAGGTGGCGCAGCTGGATACGCGCTCGCCGGTCTGAAGTCGTTACCGGCGATGATCAAAAGCTTTGTGGACTATCGAAAGGGAAAAGGCCGAGTTAAGGCTGAAGGGAAAGTGATTCCCGGCCTGGAAGATAAACAGAGCGCAGCGAGGCATAACAACAGGGATGGCTTCGGTGCTGGGCAACTTCTTGAGTGTTTCGAGGTGCGGGTAAGGAACATCGGCGCTGTGCCAGCATTCGTAGAGGACGTTTGGCTGTCGGACCGTAACGGATCGACATATCATGCCTATAAAACCGCTGTTTGGCACACTGGCCTCGTTCGGGTAGGTGAGGGAGGAGCTATTGAGGTTGCCCCCGGCTCATATCACGATTTTTTGCTACGGATTCCGTATGAGAAGGACATCCTTGAATTAACGCACTGGTGCGTGTCTTTCAACAATGGAGTTATTTGGAAAGCCCACTTGCTTACCTGGCGTCAGCGCTTGTTCAGACGGTGAGGCGTTGCGACTTCGCCAGGATCAACGACTCCGCGCCCTGCGCCGGGACGAGGGATCTCCGTCGCGGAGACCCCCTTCAAATCTGAGCGCTTTAGCCTCTTGCGTCCCGCCCCGGCTCGTCCTCTGCAACGCGGAAACGCCAATACCGATCCGGTTTCACCCAGACCACCGTGTCCGGAGTCAGCTTGCGGAAAGCGGCCAGCACAGCCTTGCCAATCACTTGATTACCGTCTGCGTTCTCGGTAAGCAAATCTTCGCGCTTAGCTTTGACCAGGCGTTCCACTACATTGTCTTGGTACACGCACGTTTCACGCTGAATCTGGGCGAGCATCCATTCCGCTACTGAGTTCGCGTCCATTAATTTTCCTCAGGTTCTAGCACTACTATTGTTAAGCCATGCGGTCTGAATTCGCCTTGCTCCAATTTCTTACCTGCAAACCATTGGCAGGTGTATATGTCGGCGGAGGCGCGATAAGCCTTCACCGTCATGTTAGGTCCTCCCGACTTTAATTTGACAATATCACCAATCATAAACTCGATATCTGTGCTCATTCCTTTGCCTTTTTTTGGATGTAGGAGAGGTTTCCCCAGCCTCACAGTAGCGGGGTGGTAAATGGTTTTCAAGAGCGAGTGATGGAGCTGCCGCAGCGTACGCGCTTCATTGGGTAAGCCTGTGCCGAATACTGAGAACCAAAACGTCACACATCGCGATATTCCACTGTGGGAGCGGGGTATTGCGGGGTTTTTCCCTTGGGAGGAGATGCACTTAAAACTGAGTGCATTGGTTAGATGCGCGGAATTTGCTCACATCGCTGCCAGCTACATGATGCACTCATAATTCAGTACACTGATGATGGTCCTGGCTTGTGGATCATTCGGTATTCTGCTTTTAAATCTAGTGGGATTAGATTTTGGATTTGACTTTTATAACTCCGATCAGTGAAATGAGCCGGATCACTGGGATCAAACGGCTCACATTGAGATAGTTTCACTGCGAGGGAGTGTAGGGCTTTCAATTGACCATTGCGAATGGGCACGTTCCGAATTACCTCAGCTACTTACCCTTTGGGATAGCAGAGGCTAATGCTTTTGATATTTCTATGAATTGATTTTTTTCCAGTTGGATTTTCGCAATTTCGGTAGTGGTTTGTCCCTTCTCCAGTATGTGATTCCGTTCCGTCCCAGCTAGAGTCTCGACCACTTTTGAAATTATGTTCACACTGTCGCATCGCAGTGCTGTGATTAATGCTAGTTGTTTTGACTCGATGTTCGTTAGCTCATTTTGAAAATATTTGATTTCACTCAAGCCGGCTTTATATAGGCGTAAAAAAAAGTAAGCGAAAATTTCAATAAAGATCACAAGTGTCAAACGAGGAAAAAAATTTACTGCATATGGAATGGCCTCAGTCGTTGTTTGTTCGTTTTTGAATATGAATACGGTAAGTAGTATGAGGCCTACTACTGTAGTGAAGACTCCTAACGCTAAATTCACGTTTCCTCGTCGCCCTAAGGCTTGAATCTCATCTCTAAGTCGCTTCGCGGAAGTTGAGTGCGCCTCGTTAAGCTTTACCTCAATATGGTCAATCCCGGCCGCGCGCTCAAACTGGGATTTAAAATTTTCAAGAAGTTCTAGGCCTGCTGCATCTTCAATTTTTTTCTTGATTGTTGAGGTGATTTCTTCACTGACAGATGGCGTGGATGAAATCGCCTCTTTCAGTTGATCTAGCTGCTCTTTTAATTCTGCTATTGCAAGATTTTTAGCTAACGATTCGGTAGAGTTTTTATATAGTGGTTCAGGTTTGTATTTGAGTGTTTCTAGTTCAAGGTATCTGCTCTGGAAGCCAGTTTGCAAATACCAATATATCATGTTGGTCGCGCCAGCGACGATGGCAAATATAGGGAGGTAGAAGTAGGTGAGCTTGTTCATAGTATCTTGTATGGTACTATTTGAAGTTTCATGTCTGAAGAGTATTGAATATATTAAAAATGCCCCTCCGAGAACCATTGGAATTATAGAGGTAACTATACGCTGTCGATGCAGGCGATCCAGGCGATCTATCCGTTCCTGCAAATCCCGCTTCCGATCCATAGGCATAAATTTGTTTCCATATTTAATTGGGTGGCATTCTGCCACTTTCTCGCTAGGACGTCTCCTGGGATTCAGGTGTTTCGCCGCCAATAAACGACTAGAGGAGGCTCCCAAGGCCTGGGTCAAAGGATTGCTCTGTTGACAGTTAACCGTTCGCAGCGGGGCTGCTAAACCTTAAAATAATTCATTTCTTCTTGCGTTACCACTCACGAATGTGCAATATGGTTTTGGTGTGAGTGGTAACGGAGGTGGATATGGCAGATAAGAAAATCTCGAAGGAGCCCCTATCAGCAGCAGATCGCCAGAGGCTCTACAAGAAGCGTCAGCGCGATGCAGGGTTCAGGCACACCTCGGTATGGATTCATACAGAAACGGAGGAGGAGGGGAAGCTAGCTGCGCGAGATGGAAAGCCACTCAATCCAATGGCTTCGAGAGATCCATTGAGCTGGGCAACAGGCTGGATCAGCGAGAAAGGTAAGCAACACCCCTGATTGTGGGTGTTCAAACGTGGGGCAATCCCACCTTTGAAAGGTGCCAGGCCGCTGCAGCAACAGCGGCCTGGCTATCACACGTGTAGTGGTTCACTAACTCCGGACACGACGTAAAGTTTTCTCTGGCGTCGGCTCAACATTGAGTCGACTCGCTATTGGGGCGGGAAATAAAGCTGTTGCGAATTCAGCGGAGGCATTATGTCGAGCGCGGGAGACTCAATGACATCCACCCTATGGTCGTACTCACGACCATAGGGTGGTTGCTGTGTCCTGCCTATGGCTGAACCACTGACCCCGCCAGACGAAACGGGTGCCAGCGGCCTTCCATCACCTTGCTTTGTACGAGCTCCCGATAGGCTTGCGGCGGCAGGGCGACCTTGCCCTGATGCCGACGTACGTTACACACCTTGCAGGCTGCGGCGATGTTTGAGGGGCGGTTTGAGCCACCCTCACACTTGGCCACCAGGTGTTCGGCCGTGCATTGCATCTGCAGGGCCTGCTGGCGCGAGCAGCCATAGAGCTGCGCGTATTTTCGGGGCGAGGTGACATACATGGGGTAGTCGCAGTAATAGCAGCGACCTTCCTGGCGGTAGAACGCATAGGCGCGTGCTCTTGCTACGGAGCTGGGCATGGAAGACCTCCTGGTTTCAGAGGAAGTCCGCGGTGCTGTCAGAGGTCTTGTGCCGTCTTCACGGATCAAGGCATCCGGGTAAATAGCGTGGGATGCGAGGGCCGCACCGCCATTGAACCAGCACCTCGGACTCACAACGTGCAGCAAGGGGAAACCGTCTGCTCACCCGTGAAGGTGAGCAGACGGTTGATGGGCCTCAGTCAAGCTGGGGCAGGGGAAATGAGTCAGTACTCGTAGGGCAGCAGCACGGTAGTGGCGCTTCTGTCTGCCTCGGTGATGATGTAGAGCCTTTTGTTGTCTCCAGCGTCAATGTCGTAGGCCGAGAACAGCCAGGTGCCATTGTGCAACGCCTGTTCGTTGCTCAGTTTGTCGTCTTCGTCCAGCTCGCCCCAGTCACCGGCAAGGTGCCGGCCCAGGTACGGAGCTATGTCCAGCAGCCCTTGTTGCTCGAGCTGACTGACACTTTGGGTCTTCAACAGTCGACCGGGTTCAAAGAGCATGCTTTGAGTGTGCCGAGTCGATTGACTAGTTTCGCTCCTGAGCATGATCCGTAGCAGCGTTGGAGTGTCATGCTCTCGTTCGACGATCATGCGCAGGTCCAGCCAGTGAAACTGATCCTGCAGATGCTTAGGTGGCAAGCGAAAGAAGCCAAAGTCGTAGGTGTAACTGCAAAGGACCGATACCTCGGGCCGTTGCAGAATGGCCCGATAGCTGGCTCTAATGACCTCAGTCAGGCGTTGCTCAAAGTCCTCCCACTCAAAGGGATGCTCGGTGTAAACGGCTTCCTGCCAGGTACGAGCACTGAGCACGATCGGCAGTTTGATCAGTTGCTGTTGCAGCGGGGTAAGGGCATTCAGTTGCATGGGATCTCTCCAAAAAAAGCCCAACACGGAGAGACACTGCGCCCGTACGGGGGAGTGTTCCCCGCATGGGCTGAATAGGTGGTGAATCAGGACGTGGCGAGTGCCGACGCCTTGTTACGAATGGGCCACCGATCAAGGCCGGGTGGCTGAAGATGGGTACCGTGGCTCAAACCAAGAAGACCTGGTCTACACCCCGAGTGTGTTGCGGATAAAGGGTACTGCCACGCAGAGAAGCGTTAAACCATTCCCCCATTGTAGGAGCCGAATGGATGATCGGTGGTCAGCCCGTTGCTCCTTGAGTTCTGCCCTCAGCTCAACGCCTAGGTTTGTGATGGACTGTGTCAAATGAGTCTCGACCTGTTTGAGGTCAGCCTTTGTAGCCAGCTTTTCCACTTCGGCCTCCCAAGCGTGTACCACCGCTTTGGCTTTGTCAGGGGTAACGTTGGCGGTCGTCAACGCGTCGTAGATCGTTATCGCAAGTGTCATGTTGTCTCCTGTACGGAAAGTCGATCAGGAGACCCACCTGACGGTGGATTTCCGTCACGATGGGGTTGATGCATTCGGTCGTCGAGAGACTCGACGATTGTTCGCGCTTCCGAATGCTGAGCGAACTACAGATGACCCATGGGCTTGAAAACCCATCGTAGCCTTAAAGGTCCTGGCTACCGGGGAAGGTGCTGCCAACGACAGCGAACCAGCCCAGATAGTCGATCCAAACCCACTGAATGAGATAGTCAGACGTTTCCTTGCGTTGCGTGGGTCTATGCCTAGTGTTTTGAGTGTCAGTGATCTTGGGCGCCGGGAGGCGTGGATTCCGACGTTAGCGGCGGGCCGAAAGGTATCCGGTTAGCCCCTTTCATTCAGTGACAACTTTGGCCTTTGACGCCCAGGTGCACTCGAACATGATGGGAGGCCCAGCGCGTCTGGGCGGTGTCGATGCAGGGTAGGGGGCAGATCGCGTGAGACCGCCATTACGGGGTTGCCCATGCCCCTGATTGCGAATGCTGACAGGTAGGACAAAGGCCCAACGCGAAGGGCCTGCACAAGGAGAGTGTTCCCATGCTCAATGAGCGCTTCACGGTCGTGATCGACGGCCAGCCCTTCTCGAAACCCTTTCAAACGGAAGATCAGTTCGCCAAGGGCTGGAAGTCCGTGCTGGAGAAGGCCTACGGCCGCACTCACGCCACGTGCCGTTGCCCAGGCAAGGGTGAGCGCAAGCTGGCGATCAAACGCCGGGAAACGACCGATGACTTCCATCTGGCCCGGTTCGCCGGCACAGGCCCGGAGCACGCCAACGAGTGCCGCTTTTACGCGCCAGCACCTGAGCGCTCGGGCATGCAGGGCTATGCGCAGGGAGTGGTCGAGGAGGGCGACGACGGCACTCTGCGTGTACGCCTGGCGCGTGGCCTGCTTGAGCAAGCGGCAAAGGGGGAGCGTGCCGATAAAGGCATTGTCATTTATGCGCCGACCGCGGGAACCCGTAAACCAGCGATGACCCTGCTGGGGCTGCTCCACCTGCTGTGGCAAGAGGCGCGGCTGAACGTCTGGTACCCGGCAATGGAGGGCAAGCGCAACAGTGGGTTGATCCATAGCGCCCTCCGTCAAACAGCGAGCCGGATCAAGGTCGGGCGCATGACGTTGAGCGACGTCTTACTGGTCAGTGCCACCCCTCGCTCCAAAGCTGAAGTCACCAACGAAGGTGTGGTGTTGGACGCGATCCAGCGCAACCGACGAGCGATAGCGGTTTCGCCATTGGCGCGCTTCGACAAGAACAAGCACGACGGGGCGGTCCTCAAGCTGCCGTTGGCGGGCCCCTTTGGCATGCCATACCTGAGCATGCCTACCGAGGTCTGGGCGGACACCGGGAGGCGATTCAAGCAGGAGATTGCGGCCTGGAAGCGCGGTGATCGGGTCATGGTGATCGCTCAACTCAATGTAGAGCCAGGCAAAGGCAACACCGGTGCCCGCGCCCAGGTGCTGGACCTGGCCCTGATGCACGTCAGTGAACGCTGGATACCGTTGGACTCCGATTACGAATCTACTTTGGAGTCCAAGTTGTTCGACGCTGGCCGGTGCTTTGAAAAACCGCTTCGCTATGACGCAGATGAGTGCGAGTTTTTCCCGGATTTCTGGCTTCTGGACATGAAGCAGGATTTCCCCGTGGAAGTCTTCGGGATGAGCTCCCCCGAGTACCTGGCACAGAAGGCCCGGAAAACCCAGTGGTACGACCGTGTCTACGGAACGGAAGGTTGGTGGAGCTGGAACGCCGCAGAGGATCCGGATGGGCTGAGGATGCTTGAATTGCCCTGTCTGCCAGTAGGCACCGCTGACGATTCGAACGGATTCCGATAGCACACGGCGCAGTGAATGGTAAGCAAGTTGTCGCAGGGGGGGCAAAATACTCTGCTTTCAAAAGGTCGACCCCCAAGCGATGAATCCGTTGCGCGGCAACCATCCTGGCCCCCGGCATCGCTGATGCTTCATGCCTTTAACAGCTTGAACGTTTCCTATGGCCGGTGCGCCTAGCCGGCGGTTTGTTTAGTTCATTTATCTATTTAAATTGAATGGTCGCCTGTTTTCGGGATGTTGAGATTAATGAGCTGCCCGTGCGAGCCACTAGTGGGGCACACAGAGAGCGGTGTGCGCCTCGATAGTTTCGTATTGGATTTTCAGAAGTTTCCTACGGGCTGATTATAAATCTTGTAATAAGATGGGCGGCCAAATTAAAGGAGTGGCGCGATGGCTAATCACGGTTACATGACGATCACCGGCAAGGCTCAGGGACTGATTTCGGCAGGTTGTTCAACCCAGGACTCTATTGGTAACAAATGTCAGGCTGCACATGCGGACGAAATCATGGTGCTGTCTTACAGTCACAATATGGCCAATGTGGGGAATATTAATGGGGCAACACACAATCCGATTGTCATTACTAAGAACGTGGACAAATCCTCACCGCTTCTCGCTCAGGCGCTTTCAAATAGAGAGGAAATAAACTGTACCATTAGCTTCTATCGAGTGTCTTCCTTTGGCGCACAGGAAAAATTTTATTCTGTCTCGATCAAAGGCGGGGTTGTGGCTGACCTTACGCTTGAAATGCCTCATGCTGTTTTGCAACATGACGCTGAGCCGCAAGAACATGTGGCTCTTCGTTACCGGGAAATTACCTGGACCCACCACGTCGCCGGAACCAGCGGATACAGTACGTGGGGGACTTACGAGTGAAGCCGGTGAATGATAGTTGCAAACCTAGCAGTTGCGATTATTGGATGGTTAGCCAAGCGGCCAGAAAACTGGGAAGTCAAGCCAGCACATTAGGTGCAAGGCACATTAAAGACGGTGCGTTGCGTTTACAATTCAATCGCGAGGTGTCGTATTACGCTAGAAGTATTGTTATTGATGTTGAGCTGGGCAAAAAAAGCCCTGAGCAGGGTCTGAAGGAGCTGAAAGACGAACAAAAAAGCCTCCTAAGCCAGTCATTGGCGGTTGCTCAAAAAGGCGTCGGCGCCATTGCCGGAGCCTTCCAGTTCGCAACCGGGGCAGGGATATGCTATGCCTCTGCTGGAACGTTGTGTCTGTTCGCGGGTGTTCCCATGATGGCCCACGGTACAAATAACATGTATGAGAATGGGCGCAACCTCTTGCGGGGGCGTTCCGATACGCAGGGCCCTGTCCGGAAGGGTTACCAAGCGATCGCCAAAACGTTGGGTGGTGGAGAGCTAGAGGGCAATATGGCGTATGGCGCCATGGATTTAACAATGTCTGCCTATGGTGTCGGACGAATGGTGTTGAAACCGGACTCATGGCGTCTATTCAGGTATGTGAACACTGATTACATCAGGGCATATAAAGCAATTGGTAAGAATTCACTCGTTTTTGAGGGGGTTAGTGATGCTTTGACCGGAAGGTCTATGTATTTGGAGTACAGGTCTAATGATAAGTAGTTTGATGGTTTCGGTTTTGTATTTTTTGTTTTCTTTTATGGTGCTCTCTTTTTTGTATTTTTTATCAAGGTATTTTTCTGGTGAAAAATTTAGGTGGGGGTGGTTTTTGTTATGCCTTGTGCTGGCTGTTTTCTTCGGCTCATTTCATATGAGTACTGTGAAGTATGGGTACGATATTATGTTTCCCGCGTTAGAAGTGCTTTTTAAAGGTAATGATGTGGTTGGGTGGATCGCATTTATTAGTATTTTTCTCCATGTGTGTTGTATTCCTACTCAATATGAACCGAAACGCTGGTTTTCGAAGAAATAAATACATCGCTCATCAATTCTGCCTGGTGGCTGTTGTTGGATTTACTTATCCACTCAAATGGGGTGGCGGTAGTGGCGGCCAGTTGCTCCCTTCGCTCCCGTACTTTCTGGTCTCACAACCCTTCAAGGTTGGTTGAGACTGAGTGCACTCAGATAAAGCTTCTATCGGTGTTGATGTTTACCCATGAACCACAGGGGCTGCCAGTAAAATAGCAAGGCGCTAAGGTGAATACTGATATGAGCGCCTTGCAGTAGAGGCGTTTATCCCAGGGCAGGGTCACTATCCACGATTGAGCCTGAAATTCCGCGTTTCTGATCAATCCGTTGCGCCACGGCCATCGCGGCATCCAGCTCTGTGATGCCCCACGCTTTCATCAGTGCGAACCGCTCCGCTTTTTCCTCCGGCTCCGTCATGGCCGTGGCCAGGTAGAGACTCGGCGGCACTGCCCGAAACAGCACCTCCATCGATTTTGACAAGATCACCCCTTCGGTGAATTTTCCGGACTCCTTCCTGGCGGACAGCATTAGAGCTTTCTGCGCCTCCGTGAGCACCCGAAACCGCGCAATCTTGTTCACTTCATCCGGCGGCATGTTCAGGCAGATCCACCACTCGATCATGTTCAGCATGGGCTCGGCGGCCTTGGGCAGGTCATCGATGTTCTGGGTGGCGAGCCAGAACCAGGCTCCGAGCTTGCGCCACATCTTGGTGATCTTGACCACGTAGGGAGAGAGCAGCGGATTCTTGGTGATGATGTGGCCTTCGTCCGTGACGTTGATGATGGGCCGGCCCAGCATCTGATCTCGCTCGGCAATGTTGTTCACGGTGTTCATCAGCGAGATGTAGGCGATGGAGAGCTGGGCGTTGTAGCCCTCACGGGCGTAGGTGGCCAGGTCCACCAGGGTTATATCGGCTTCCGGCCAAGGCGTGCCGTCACGGTTGAACAACTCGCCCTCTGAGCCCTGGCAGAACATATCCAGGGCATCGGCCATTTCCAGTAGGCGTAGACGCCGCGGCTCCGGCAAATGAGGATCATTGCCCATGGCCCGCAGGGCGTCGCGCACGTCCTGGGTCAGTACCGTTCTCTTTTGGCTCACGCAGGTGTGAGCGGCATTGATGATGCACTGACGAATCTGGCTCCTGTCCGCCCGGGTCAGGCGCTGCTCTTCCTTGTCTTCGCCACCGGTGATCATCAGGCGGGCGGTGATCTCCAGTTCGCCCAGGACATCGCGCTCATCGTCTTCCGTGGATTCAGCTTCATCCAGATCTTCGGTATCCAGGGTCATGACACGGTCGGGTGTCGCCACCAGTCGGTAGGCATCGGCGAAGGGCGCCAGGCTTACTCCAGAACCAGGCGCCAGCTTGACCCGATTGACCGTCAACCCCAGGCGCTTGGCGAAGTCCGCAAACAACCCGAAGCTGTTGCCGGCCTCGGCAATGAACAAGCGTGGCCGGTACAGGGCCATGACCTGATTGAGCAGGTTGTTGAGGGTGGCCGACTTACCGGCGCCCGTCGGCCCGAACAGAAACAGGTGTGCATTCATCTGCCGGTCCAGGCGGTTGAGGGGGTCGAAGGTGAGCGGGCCGCCACCCCGGTTGAAGAACGTGAATCCAGGATGCCCTGTACCTTCACTGCGACCCCAGATCGGCGCCAGATTGGCCACATGCTGCGCGAACATGAGCTGGGTGTACCACTCACTCTGGCGCATCCCCGGGTTGAACACCCCGGGCAACCAACGCAGGTAGCTGTTGAGTGGCGCCACTTCGTGCTCATCGCGCACAGGCTGCAGTCCGGCGTTGAGCATCACGTTGTGAAGCTGCAAGGTACGGCGGTCGAGCTCCTCGACATCCTGGCCTCGCAGGTAAAACGCCACCGCGCCCCGGTATAGCTTGTGGGCGCTGCCCAGGTGCTTACGTGCTTGATGCACGTCCGCGCGGGTTTGCTCAGAAGCCAAGGTGTCCCCAACCGACTTTTGCGCGAGGTGATTGAGATGGGCTTCCAGTTGGTCCTGCGGGCAGATCACCAGGGTGATACAGAGCACAGTCTCTTCCGGCATCTGATCGAAGAGGGCGTTGATGGCATCGCCGCCTTTGGGCGTTTCCCCGGTCAGGTGGCCGATGACCGGCGGCGTGCGCAGGCGATCAAGGACCACCACGCGGTGGGGCTGCTCGTCGAAATACCAAAGCCCCTGGTCCAGGTCTGAGCGTGGTTGCTCGAAGAACAGGCGCTGGGCGAAGTCGGTACCGCTGGCCAGTTCCAGCTCATCACCTGCTGGGCCATCGGGGTAGGACGTCAACTGATAGAACCGCTCCCGGTCTGCTCGGGTCTCGCCCAGCAGACGTGGGTGCGGGTTGAACCAGCGCAGCAGCCAGGCATGGATTTGCGCGCCGGTCATACGCCGGGTTTTGACACCGGCATTGCCCAGGCCTCCCAGCAGGCGGTCGCAGACGCTGTTGAGGGCCTGTTCGTGGGTTTGGCCGCGACGCCCATCAGCGCCCTTGCTGCGCCGGTAAACCACCAGCCGCACTTTACGACGCTGGCCGCGCCAGGGCAGTTGGGTGACCACGGTGTCTTCAAACAATCCGCCAGGTTTGGACAGGGCTTTCAAGTGCTGGCCAAACATCGTCAGGTAGCACTCGGTAAAGGCCGTTCCCTGGGCACGTGGCTGCACGTAGTTCCTGAGGGTTTGCAGGTAGCTGTCCCAGTCGGTTTCATCCTGGGCGTAGAGCTGCACCACCCAGGGCTGTTCCTCTCGCTCGTCGAAGCTGTCTTGCAGGGCGTTTTCCAGGGCGTCGCGCACGGTGCACAGCCAACTCGCTTCCCGACCTTCGGTGCCGATCGGCGTCAGCTCAAAAAACGCCGCCACCGATTCGCCGTCCTCCAGCAGCAGGCACTGGGTGTCGGGTAAATATTCCACCCAGGGCAACAGATCGACAAAGCTGGGCGTTACGTCGTAGAGAGCCTGTTCATCGGCCTTGGTGGCGGGGCGCTTTCGTGTTCTGCGCCAGGTACCGGGTTCCGAAATGCCGTGGGCCCTCAGCTGTTCAACGTGCAATTCCCAGGGATCGGTCTTGTCCGTTTCCATCAGTAGGCCTCCGTGCGTTCGCCGGGCAGGGCGTACTGCACCCGCTGGTAGAGGGGGAATACCGTGCTGTAGCCCGGCACTGGCACCGGGTCAGACCCCGCCAGATGCGGAAAGACGTACATCACGATGTCCGGATTGGGCAGGCGCTTGAACTGACTGTGGATCTCGTTGCGGGCCGTGCGGGTGTAGGCGGGCTGATCAGAACCGGTATCGTCGAGGGGGCGACGCAAGGCCAGGCGGGCCTCTTGAAACGGCTGACTCAGGGCTCCTTGAGGGGCAGACCCCGCATGGCGATCCCAGATATCGGTCATGGTCTGCGAGCCGTGGGGGAGCAGGTCGTCCTTGTCAGTGGTACAGCCTCCGACCAGGAACATGACCAGCCACAGGCTGGCCAGGGGATTAATCGAGGGTTGATGCATGGTGACCTCCTGTCACATGCCGCACCTGGCGGCCGAGGGTTTCGTAGTCAATTTCCAGCTGCCGGTCCAGGTGCACGGCCACGGATGCGCCGGGCTGCACATAGACGGCGGCGAAGGCCTGGCCGTAGAGCTTGTTCACCCAGTCGCCGATGTCTTTCACGCCCCCGGACAGAATGCTGTTCAGCGCCGATGGACCGGCCCCGACGGCGGCACCGCCAGGCGTGAGCAAGGTGCTGACATCGGCCTTATCGGCTTCGAGCAGCTTGGCCATCCCGGCGCCGGCCGCGGTGAGCAGGCTTTTGGTGCCCAGGTACTGCTGGGCGTTGGAGCGTCGCTCACCAGCAATGCACGGCACGCCATAGGGATCGCTGAGCCAGCCGATGCCGCCCTGGATCTTGTTCAGTTGCGACTGGCCGGCCTGGCCGCTGCTTTGGCGGCTGGTCAGTTTTTGCGGTGCGGGGAGCGTGCGGATGCGCCCGTCGTTGAACACGAAGGTCAGGCTGACGATCTGCCCGCGCACGCAGGAGAGTGTCCAATCCCCGGCGGCGGTACCGCTGATCACTGCACCCGCTACATCCGGTAGATCTATGCCATTGGCCGTGAGGTTGTCCGGGCCGATCAGTACCTTGAAGGGGTAGGGATCGTTCACCACCCCGTCCACCGGTACCCGACCAATCAGCGCAGTCATGGCAATGGAGCCGGTGAGGGTGCTGTTTTCCGGCAGGGTGTAGACGGGCTTGGCCGGGGTTTTGTCGTCGGTGGTTTTGATGTTGCGGCCGACGGCACCGGTATTGGCTTTGAGGGCCCGCTGGCCCTTGTTGATCTCATCACTAAAGGCCGTCGGGAAACTGAAGCCCTTCGCTGGTTTGCCAGAACCCGCTGGCAGCGGCTGGCCCTTGGCATCGACAGCGGTAGCGTCTTGAGGCTCGGTCCAGACGAGGTCAGTGTGGGCCCCAGGGAAGGACGTTTCGTCACCGGGCTCCAGGCCCAGACCGATGGGCAGGTCGGCGCCACCCTTGCTCAAAAACGAGGTTGAGAGCTGTTGCTTGAGGTCTTCCAGCAGGTTCTGGGTGTCCTGTGGGCTCAGGCGCTGCTGACCTGTGGGCTGTGCTTTCTCAAGCTCCGTGTTCAGGGCTTTCTGAATGCGCTGATCGATGTCGCTATCGCGCTGACGCAGGCGGGCGTTCTCTTTCTGCTGGTCTTTGTTTTCCGTGAGCAAGGCCTTGAGCTCCGCGCGCATGGCCTTGGTCTGGGCCACCAGGGTGGCCACGGTGTCATGGGGCGTGTCGCCGTCAATGCCGAGCTGTTTCATGTCCTCCGGGGTCAGAGGCTGCCCGGTACTGACCTGTTTGGCTGCGGGAACATCCTTGGGGGAGCAGGCTTTGATCACCCCGAACACTACCAGCAGGATCAGGGGCAGGAGCAACCACTTGAGCAGTCCATTACTGGTCATGGTCACCTCCGGGCACGGTAGAGACGGTGAGGGCCGTACTGGCGTCCACCGGACTGAGAACCGGTGGCAGAGCCTGCGCCAAGCTTCGGCCCCGGGTGACGAGATAGACCACTGTGGTGTCGCTCGCGAACCCGGTCGGCCCCAGGTGCGGGTGCTGAAAGGCCGCGCTGATAAAGTCGCCCCGCAGTTCACGTGGGTCCAGGGCGATGGGCATGGCAGCTCTGTTCTGCAGTTTGACGGCGCTGACGGTGTGGTCCTCCAACTGCCAGGCACCCAGCCATTGGCCGGTGACAGGTTGCGTGGGCATCAGGCCCGTCAGGTCCAGGTCACGCAGTGACTTGACCTGCAATACGCCGGGTAGGGGCTCGACCGTACGCAGGGGGGCATAGAGGTTTTGCGCTGCGTAGCGGATCAGGACCACCGGGATTGGCGTTTGCCGTGAAACAGGAGGGCTCTCCGAGGTGGTGAGGGACGGGTCAGCGTCGCTGTCTGATGTGTCGGTCTCGGGCGTTTCGCGGTAGCCCATGGACGTACCAGTGCCTTTCACGATTTTGACGGGTTCGAGCGCAGGCTGTCCTTGGCCATCGGTGGCGGTGATGTCGATCAGAATGATTTCACCGGTGCGCACGTCTTGCAGGTGCAGACGGGTGGGCTCGATCGGCGCGCTGGCCCGCAGGTACAGCGCACCGCCGGTGCTCTGGATACGCAACGTGTCACCCAGGGAGCGTGGGGCACCGACCCTGACGTTCTGGTCGATGAAGACGATGCGCTCCTGGTCGACGTGCAGCGGCACCGCGAGGGGTAATCGCTCCCATGGCATAAGTTCGACGGCTTGGACCGCAGAGCAGCCCAGCCAGAGAGGGAGAAAGAGGTTCAATCGACGCATGGCTAGCTTCCTTGCATAGCAGTGGCAGGATTGTTTGTAGAGGCGGGTGGTGGGGTGATGCGTTGTGGCGCGCTGTCGTAACAGTCCAGGGCCAGGCCAAAGGGGTTTTTCTCCGGGTCAACGTCCCAGCGCACCACCTGGAGCGGGTAGCGCACGAAGGCCTGCTTGACCCGTTCTGAGCCGTAAAACTCCTCGGTCACCAAGTCCAGGTTCACCACCCAGTTGTCCCGCCCCAGGACCTTGACTCGCTGTTCTGGATCATCGCTGTAGCCCCGGTCAGGCATCTCGAACACGCCCCGGGTCCGGCCGCGTAGCTCGCCAGCGGTCTGGCGTTTCTGGGCGTCGCTTTCGAGCTGGGATCTGCACTGCGGGGTCAGGTAGGCCGAGAGCCTCTGAATGGCCCGCGGATAGTTCTTCTCGCCATCGACCGGCCATCGGTTGAGCTGCTGGAAGATGTAGAAGCCAAAGGTGTACACCGACTCTGGTCCCACCTCCCACCACTTGCGGGTGCTGCCGGAGCGCAGGTCCGGTGGGAGGTGTATGGTCATATTTCGGGGTGCGTCCCACCACCCCAATCCCATGACCAGGGCCACCCCGAAGAGCAACCCACAGCCGATGCGCAGCGAGGTGAGGTGGGACTCCAGCCGGGCCACCTCATTCTTGAAGCGGCTCATATGCGCCGACTCCGGCGGGTGCTCCAGCGCCCCGAGCGCCTGACCAGGTCCGCGCCGCCGACCCAGGCGGTGAGTACCGGCCATTGCATCGCGAGGGCGTATTGCAGGTAGCGGTACAGCCATGTCTCCGGCTTGCCACGTTTGTGACGGCGCAGCAGTTTGCCGCCCACCAGCAGGCCTAGAGCGGTGCACAGCATCAGCGTCGTGGGCGCCAGTGCCACGCTCTGAAACATCACTGCAATGCCAACCCCCAGGCCAGCGCCGATCACCGCGCTGACGGCGACGGAGATCCACATCTCATCGGCCGTGAGTCCCAGCACGATGACCGGTTGACGATTGAGCCGTGACGGCAGAAACCGAAGGGTGCCGTCGGGCAGTAGGTGATCCGTGTCGTGTGTCATCGCCAGATCTCCTCACAAGATGCCCGTGCCCTTGGTCAGCAGCCAGATGCTGATCACTAGCAAAATGGCGCCCACACCGCAGGTGAGCCCGAACTGGCCCCAGGTCTTCTTGCCGTTTTGCACCTCGGAGTAGGTGGTGTAGGCGTGGTAGGCCACCCCACAGAACGAGGCGGCAGAGATGAGCAAGGCGATCAGGGTGACGATGTCGAAGGCATGGTTCTGCAGCGTCTGGATCGTGTTGTCCGAATCGCCACGGCTCGGGGCTTCCATTTCCGGGAGTGCCGCGAGCGCCCGGTACGACCAGGCGGCCAAACAAGCCACGCTGCAGCGCGAGAAGAGGTGAGTGACGCGGTTTAAACCCATACGGTTTTTCATGAGGTGCCTCCATGGCAGGGGTAAAAGCGAGAAAACAGGTCAGTGCAGCAACAGAAAAGTGAGCAGCAGGTAAATCAACATCACCTTCACGGCCAGTCCGACGAGCTTCCCTTGGGAGAGTTGGCCGGTGGCCCAACCCCGGTAACCGGTGACGAGGGCCCAGGCGGCGAAGATCAGGGCGCCGGCCAGAGCCAGGCCGATCAGCAAGGTGGTGCTTTGTTGCGGGGTAAAACCGCCCATGGCCTGAAAGGCGTTGAGCTGTGATGCACTCATGCTCATGGGGATCTCCCGACGGACCGGGTGTAGTGGCCGGTCAGTTCCGGCGGCGTACGCGGTTGAGCACGTGACGGCGTGAGGTAGCCCTCAATGCCGCCACGAACCTGCTCCAGGTCAGCAGAGAGGCGGGCGTAGTCGAAGGTGAAGCGCGCGTGCTCATCGGCAGGCACGGCGGTATGGGTCTTCACCTGCCGCGTGACGGCTTCCAGTTGGCGCAGCACCAGACTCAGTTGGGCGCGTTCGTGATCCGTTGGCTCAGCCATCGCCACGGGCACGGCAAGGCTTGCCACGAAGGCGATATATCGAAGTGGTTGGGGGTAGGGCATGGGCTCGATCCGCTCGAAGAAGGTTCAACGAGCCTGCCAAAAAATGAGGCACATGACAGCCGGAAAACAGGATTTGGTCTGAATTGGTTTTTCGAGGCCTGAAAACAGCTCTGCGCTACGGTCAGATAGAAACGCGCAGATCCATCGGATAGTGCATGTGCTTGAACTTCGACAGGTACTTAGCGTGTCGAATAGATGGAGTATGTGTATCAATTTGTTCCATGGGCTTGGCGATCACAAGAGGGGTGGTGATACTTGCTTTCGGTGGCGGTGGGCCGAAGAAAAACTACAAAAATCAGTGTGCGAGGAGCGTGGATGAAGTATTTTCTGAAGTTTAAGGGGCTTGCGCGCTCATTTTTTGAGCGGTTTTGCCGCTTTCTAGGGGGCGGTGCTGGTGCGCTCATCATTGCACTATTAAGTGTGATGGGGGCAGCCTTGATTTCTATTTATAGCTCAAAAATTGTGGCGCAAATAGACTATCTTTTGTTTTCCGGTGAAGAGACAACACTCCACGAATTGACGTTGTCTTTAGGCGTGTCGGTGGTAGCGGTTTTCTTCGTCATGTTCAGAGAGCTAGGGCTCGCTCAATACGCGAGGGCCAAAGAGCGGCAGCTGGAAAAGCAAAGTTTGGAAATGGAGCGGCGATTAACCAATCTGCCGCCCAAGTCATTTTTGGCACTGTATGCAAACTCTATCAAAGATGCGGGGCAGTTGAGAAGTATGACCAAGGCTCAGTTGACCGCTCAAAGTGTGTCCTTTGTGGAGGTCAGCAAGCGCGTTCGCATTCTGATGAACACGGTGTTGAGCCTGGCGAGGTCTTGGGATGGGGTGTCTAAGGAAAATAAGTCAATGGTGTATAAATCAAACATCATGATGTCTATCCCGGCCTCGTCGCTTCGTAAACATGCGCTTGGAAAGACAGATATGAGCATGGACGTTGTGATGAAATCCAATTTCTTTCTGCATAATCAAAATTCAGACTCCATTATCGATCGCTGTGATGGGGTGTTGATTTTGGCAGATAATCAATATTCAACATCCTCCGTCAATGAAGATGACGAACCTGATTTAGACATAAAGCCTATCTGTTTTCCTTATTCGTTTTGCGCCCCAGGTGAAGCTGTAAATCCTGATAATCATCCGAATTTGCCGGGCGCACCCGAGGCGATGGCCACGGGCGAGGCTCAGTACATGGGGGACACCAGTCGAACGATGAAGGCTTGGCTCGATTCCATTGGCGATTCTAATGGCTTAATCAATAGGCAGTATCGGGAGAAAATATATGACTATTATCGCGAGCGGTATGAGGCACAATCCATTCTTGCAATACCGATCAAGTTGGATGGTAAGATATTCGCGATCTTGAACATCTATAGAAATAACACTGAGATTCTGCTGAATGAGAGTAGAAGTGAGCAGTTTGTCACGCTGCTTGAGCCTGTTTGCTATCAATTAGCAAAAATGCTACTCTTGGCGTCAAGATCGAAGGCTTCCGAAGATAAGAAGCGAGGTTTGGTATGAATATCAGTGAAGTGTTTGTCTACTCTATGGAAGGCCTTTCTGAAACGGATGAAGATACTTCGTTTGAGGGGGTTGAGGCGTTAAGTCACAAGATGTCAGAACTGTCCAGGAAAGTCCTGCATGGTGAAGAGGTTGATATCGTTGCGTCTCGCGTTCATACCTATTCCTTCGCAGAGTCCGTCAAAGCGCATTCGCGAAATGGTGATGAGTCTTGATGTTTTCCACGTCCTGAGCGGCTTGGGTCACGATGTGCTGATGTTTTTTACAGATATTTCTTGAAGCTCCCTGCCGAAATGCTCACGACCACGCCCAAGGCCGCCGCACTGGGCAGGAGCACTAGCAGAGGGCTCACGGTCATCGGCAGCGCGGGGTAAATGATCCAGGGCGCGATCCACAGCGGCACGATCATCCGTTTCGCCCGATGGTAGATGAACCCAGACTCTCTCCCCGCGCCAAAGCGCCGCAAGTCCCGACGCACCAGGCCATCGATCAGCCCCGTAAAGACTGCCATCAAGAACAAAGGCAGCGTCAGTATCAAAATCAGGATCCGCGCCAGAAAGGTCAGCGCTGCAAACACCGCCGCCAGCCCGTAGTCTTCAAGGTGCACATAGACCAGCCCCAGATAGTACTGAAATCCTGTCCCTCGGTTACTGTTCAATCGGGCCTGCTCGGCGGATTGGGTGATCCAGTGGATCAGACCGGTTTTCTCGAAACCCCATTCATACGCCAGGCCGATGATCCAACGAGCGGTTTGCCCGGGCTGCTCAATCAGCAGGCTCTGGACAAAGGCTGCCGACAACCACTCCAGCTCGCTGTTCAGCATGTCGCGCGAGTGATGCCAGCCTTCCTCCGGCCAGAAGAAATACAGCCCGATCCACTCGGTTACCACACTAAAAAACAACGACACCAACAAAATGCCGAGGAGGGTGAAGGGCAGCCCCAGGACTCTGCTGATCAGGCCCTTATCGCGTTGTGGTTGTTGGCTTTTTGCGGTGTCGGTGCTGGTGGCCATGGTTCTCTCCTGCTCAGGACTCCGTGACGATCACGGGCTCGAAGCAGACCAACAGTGGACCAGCAACCGGGTCCACTACCCGAATCTGGAGCACGTTGATCCAGCGTGGAGAGAGACCGTTTTTGCTAAAGCGGTCAAACAGATCATTCCCTTCATGGGCCCCCCATCGAGCAGCGATCAGTAGCTGATGCAAGACGTGGGAGACCGTCTGAGTCGCCGACGTGAGTGCCCGAAGGTGAACGAAACGTAGCTTTATGCGGATTTTTCCTTTCATGGTTGAGCTTCCTCTGCAGTTGCCGAAGCGGTCTTGGCCTGGTGCGCTTGCTCCAGCAGATCCGCCGGTAGTGATTCATCCAGCACCCGTGTTCCACTGCTTATCCACCACTCGCCACCGCCATCGATGTAGCGTTTGCGCATATGCTGGGCCAGGGTTTGCAGGTCCTTGGGCATGCATTCATCAGGATCGGGGGCGGGTAGGGGCATACGGATTTTCCAAAGGTTGGCGCCTTCGATCAGGGCAAAGGCTTGTCCCTTGGGCAGACTGACGATATGGGCCGGTTCTATCAGCGGAACGCTGGTGGAGCTGACCCGGTCCTGGGTGTTGCTGGTGAAGTCGGTACTGCCGGTCGGGTCCGAACTGTCCGTGGCGCCGCTGACCAGCGTGGTGGCGTAGACGTCCACCTTCGGCAATTGCCGGGTCAGTAACTCGGCGGTGGCGGTCTCGCGCACCCGCAGCATGAAGAGGTTGTTGAAGTTGCCCACTACCTGACCGGCTTTGGCTCGGTTGCCGATCTTGGCTTCGATATCGCTAAGGGTCTGGGTGTAAGCAGTGACTTGGATACCGGCACCGCCGCCCTTGTTGATCATCGGGATGAACTCATCACCCATCAGTTCGTTGAACTCATCGGCGTGAAGGTTGATGGGAATTTTCTGATCGTGGACAGCACCTGGCAGACCGTCATCAATGCCGAACTTGTAGATGTGGCCTGCCACGGACACCAGGTCCGAAAACATCGAGTTGCCCACGGCGGCGGCCACCTCTGGATCTGACAAAGCATCGAGCCCAACGTACACAATCGCCCGCTTACGGATGATCTGCATCCAGTCAAAAATCGGCCGAGGATCGTTGAGGTCCGTGTAGTTGGGCGAGATCAGCTCGGCCATACGCCCAGTTGTGAGCTTCTCCAGCAGCGGGAGGAGCGATGCAACGATCTTGTCGAAATAGGTCTTGTCATAGCGGATCGCCGAGCGTAGTCCGTCCATCACCGGGTCCGCTACTCGGGTTTGCGACAGGTACTGGTCAATGGCCGTTACGCGCTTCTGCCTGCCTCGCATGTTGTAGGGCGTGTTCTTTTCAGTGAGGGTGCCTTCAATCGTGACAATCACTTCCCAAGCCCTGGGATCGTGTTTGGCAAAGTAGTAACCGCTGTACTCAATGAATAGCGCGTCGATATTGATGACGTGCTGTAGGATCTTCAGGTAGTCCGGGCGGATTCCCAGTTCCACCAACGCTCGGGCAATGATGTTGACAAAGCGCCAGGCGAACTCCCTGAAGGCTGCGCTGTTGCCTTCACCCGAGAGCTGACCAGCGATGCGGCTGGCCACCTCGGAGATGCGCCCAAAACGACCTACGGCGTTGTAGCGCGCCGAAAAATCCGGCCAACCCAGGTGAAAGACATAAAACTCGTCCTCACGCCCGGCGCGCTTGGCTTCGACGTACATACGCTTGAGTAGATCTGCATCGCCCTTGGGGTCGAACACAATCACCGGTTCGAACTCAGGCAACCCGTTGACCATCTTCTTGCGGCGGATATCCTGGGTAATGAATAGCTCTGCCAACCGGGTTTTACCGACCCGTGTCGTGCCCAGGACCAGGCTGTGGCCGACACGCTCTCCCAACGGCAGCGACACCTCGACTTCATTGGGTTCAACGCCATGCAGGCGAGGAGAGCCGCCGACTGGCGGCAGCGGGCGTACCGGATTGAATGGGCTGTCCCAGGCGGTAACGCGGGGAACAAGGTTCAACGGAAAGGGCGCCACCTCCAGGCGCACTTCCAAACGGCGAGCGGCCTGAAACCCCGCGGTGGGCTCCACGTAGCGACGAAACTCAGGCCGGTAGGTCTGCATCAGGCGCTGGGTGTGCCGCTGCTCCCACTTGAAACCGAGGCCGATAAAGAGTCGGCGATTGCTCACGGGCACTTGCTTACTGGTCATCACATAGCGCGGCAGCCGACGGATATTGCGCCGGTAGCGCAACACCACCAGCGCCTGACGAAGGCGCATCCCGCCGAACCCCAGAAAGAACACCGCCGCCCCGACCCCGAACAGTGGCGTCATCGCCAGCGACCAGGGCGCGAACAGACTCAAGTACGCCCCGATGCCACACACCGCTACGGTGTAGAGCTCCACCGCAGGCCGCAGCAGGGCTTCGATGGTATGGGACTGGGTCATGACTACTGCTCGATACCGGTGGCCGTCACCAGCGCGGGGTAGTGCTCAATCCCCAAGCGCTGCGCCAGGTCATCCGCCGCCGCTGGCACCATCTCCAGTCCGGCGCCCAAAGCGCGTAGTTCTGTGAGGGATGTCATCCGCTGAACATTGACCACCCACCCGACGGCTTTGATTTCACGCAAGACATCGCCACGACGCTGCAGCCACTGCCGTGACAGCTCGTCATCGCCTACCAGGAACACGGGCTGTAAGCCGGCGGCATTGTGCGTACGGCTCTCGAAGGGCCCAGGGCTCAGCGAAGGGGACTTCACTGGCAACATGTCCGCCTCGCTGTACGCGGTGGTGCGCACTGGCGGTAAGGTCATGGCCCTTGCCGGTTGCTCGTCGTGCAACAGGTTGAGCGAGCGGTAGTACGCCAGGGTCGAGGCGCCGCCCCGGTCATCAACGACGATCAGTTCGGCGTGGGTGGCTTTGCACAACAGGCCCGCCACTGCGCCCAGCATCAGAGCGGTCAGTGGTGCGCGGGAGATAAAAGACGCGTGTGGTGTTTGTGTCGGGTTCATGGGGTCTTCATTCCTTGAAGGTTGGGGCGGGTGAGACGAGTGAGGTGCCGAGCAAAGGCTTGGCGGTACCGTTTGGCGGGTGCACCGCCAGCGGGGCGGTGGTAGCGGCCAGCGGCAGTGGTCCAGTTGTTGTTCGGGGATTTGTGTTTCAGGAGCAACGCGGTGGCGACGGTCAGGTTGCGGTACGGGTCCAGAGCTTCGCAGGGATGCGTGAAGTGCTCGCCGTTCCAGCCCAGGTTGATCTGGCCCAAGCCCGCATCCACCTGTTTGGCACTGACTGTCCGGAGGGCTTGGAGCAGTGCACCGCACGCCGAGCGCCGATCCGCAAAGCGGTACGACTGGCCCGCCACGTTCAGGGTCCAGGGCCAGGGAACCAGCCGGCCACGTACACGGGCACCGCTTTCCTGTAGGGCCAGCGCGTACAACACCGGAGGGGGAACCGGCGTGCCCCGTGTCGCCCACTGGTAAGCGGGCGGCGGTAAGGCAGCAGCGCTGACCTGCAAGGCCAGCAGGCCTCCACTCACCAAGCCGGCACACGACCACAAACGGCACCGGCTCATTGCCGCTGCCATTGACCATTGACCTGCCGCATGACGGCAGGAAAGGCCCCGTTGTCGCCCAGACGTGCCCAGTGTCCGGTGTCGTGATTGAGGGTGATGTCGCGGTTGAGCACCTTCTTCGGCTCAATACCGGCCCGCTTGGCCCAGGCCCGAAGGCGGTCGTCTTTGCCCCGGCTGTCGACCAGGTACAGATCAAAACCCTGTGCCGCTTGCTGAAGCTGTCTGACGCGCTCTGGGCAGCCTTTGCAGTCCGAAGTGACAAACACCGTCAACCGAGCCGACGAAATCACAGGAGACGCCTGGGCCGTGCTCTCGGTGCCGATCAGGTTCACCGGCAGTTGCCCGGGGTACAAACGCTGATAGGCCTCGTTGTAGGCGTTCTGGTAAGTCAGCAGCTTCTGCACGCGGACGAACTCCGCCTGCACCTGCTGTTCGGCATAGCGCTGCTGTTCCTGCGGATCTCGCGCCTCAATACCCAATGCCGTCAGCGGATCGAGGTTGGGCGAGTACACACCGAGCGGTCCTTGCATCAAGCGGCGATAGCGTTGCCACTCTTCGAGCTTGAGGCCCCATTCAGAGGCCAGCGCCTGCTCAAGTGCTTGAGTCGGGAGCTCCTGATGCTGGATGTGTGGTGTGCTTTCAACGGTCAGAGGGGTCAGCGTTTCGGCTTGAGCCACCAGGGACGGCAACAGACAGGCACCGCTCAACCACAGACAAAGAGGGGATATGTTCATGGCGCAGCCCTCACGGGATCGAGATGGAGAGCGAACCACCATCAGGCCGAATCCATTGGGCTTTGCCTGGCTCCAGCGCTTCCAAACGCCAGCCCAAGAACACCCGGCCCGGCCGAAGCAGTTCGATGTCCTCCAGTCGCCGCACCCCTATGAGCGCCACCGCTAAAAACAACTCACCGCCGCGTGACTCCAGACCCACGACGGTGAACGGCAGTCGCGTGGACGCGGTGGTGTTGGTTCTGCGAGGGTGCACGACCTTGGGCACCCTCGATGAAGGCCTCCGCGCGGCGGCAGAAGACGGTACCGGCGCAGTGGTCGGGGAGGGAGGCGTTTCTACGGCCGCTTTGAGCGCCAGCAGCGCGCCCTCGGTGTTTTCCACCTGGGTGGTCAGAGCAGCGACGCCTGAGACGACAGTCGCTACGGAACGATCCGCGGCCAGCGTCTCAAGACGTTGAAGAAGCGTTTTTTGCGCGACTTGAAAGTCGGCCTCTGTCACGCATGACTGCAAACCATCGAGTTCGGTATCCACCCTTTTCAGGTGCAACTGGATGCTTTCCAGACCTTCGTGAGAGGGCATTGACTCCACAGCGTCGGAAAGCATCGAGAGCTTGTTTCCCAGGTAGACCGCTGTGCCTGCTAGCAAAATCAGCGTGACACCTTGAATGGCCGAATACACCGTAGGACGTTTCATTGCTCACCTCCCAACGGCTGCGCCATAGGTGAGGAAAACGCTCCCGTTGTACCCGCCACCGGACCAACCACCACGGTTGTCGGTAGCTGATCAGTCACATCGTCTCGCGCCGCAAAGCAGACGCTCCGGGCTTTTTCGTCCACCTCCACACGCCAGGCTGGGCCAGCCAACGTCAGCACTGCATTGCGTACGGTGATAGGCCCAAGCCGGTAGTGCGCCGCTGGAAGCGGATGGGCATACAGCACCTGCACGCCGCCAGTCTCTGCGGCGATCGCCGGGCACAACCGATAGCCGGAATGGCGCAGAACGTAGTGCATCGCTTCGTGAACCGTCGGGTTCAGCGTCTCCGGCAATCGGATATCGATCACTTGGCTCAGCAAATCCAACTGCTCGGTTCGGGGAAACGTGCTGGCGAGGGTATAGCGCCCCTCACGCTGAGCCGGCGAGCGTTCAGGCTGCAGCCATTGAACCTGGGACGAACGTGAAACCTTCGACACGGAAGGCCGCACAACCTCTCTCTGGGGAGACGAAGTCATCAATGAGTTGCAGCCCGACAGCGCGATCACCGTCAGTGGCAAGGCGAGTTTTACAGCGGTGGCCAAAGGCCGAGTAGGGGAGAAAAACATCCATGTGTCCTCACGCATTGGTAAGAACACATTTGCAAATCAGAGCAATCGGCGCAGCAAACAAACAGGATTTGGGTCGATGTGATTTTTCAGGTGACCTTCTGCTGGAAGGGACACCGCAGCATTAGGCGTCAGCTGTTTGGGCGGTTTCGAGAGGGCAACCAGTTTTTCAGCCTGGAAGAACTGGCGCTTCAGCGAGCAGCTTTTCGGATGACGAAGCAGAGTGATGGGGGCATCAAAGACGGGTGAGCGTGAGCTCCAACTGCCGATGCTCCCACGCGCTCAGTAGATCAACGGGATTGGTACCGTAACGCTGCCAATCGTCGAGTGTTCCTGTTCTTCCGGCAGGGCACGTGGCGGCCTCACAGTAAGTGAGGGTGTCGCCGTCATTGAACAGCGTGAGCGTCCAGTGATCTACCTCAACGGGCATAGGTCCGGTATGGATCTCGTTCCAGCATTGTGTACTCAGTCGACGCAGGGCACGTACCCCCAGGGCGACCTCTTTGAGCACCTGATAAACTTCACGAGCGGTGAGGGAGGCGGCTGTCGTCATGCGCGTTGTTCCTCTGGGGTCCAGCTAACAGACGGTTTGAGTGATCTGCTTTTGCGGCTCTGCATTGCAATACACGGACTGGAATGGGGGCTATCAGTATACTGACGTCTTCATTCCTCAAGATGCCCGAATAGCATGTTGAGGCTGGGAGGACACGATGTATGGTGATTTACGATCGTCCAAGAGTCGCTACACTTCCCGCTCTCTGTTTTGGACCCCGCTATGAATCTCTCTGATGTCGTTCTAGTGCTGCTCTTGGCCGCACGTATTCATGGTACGGATGAAGCGGTGAGGGCATCGGCCAAGAGCTGCGTGAAGAAGTTGCCACGGTCTAAGCGCGACCTGATCTACAACGTGATCAACAGCCGCAGCCCCATGGAGCTGGTCGCTCTCCTGGCTGAAAACCTCGACGGCTGAACAGCGAAATGCTTGATTCGTTTTCCTGATTCAGGAGATGACATCACCGTGACCTAATTGGCTGAAATTCAGCAAAGCCCCCCTGCGGGAGGATTCCCAGCAGGGGTAAGTGGAACCCACTCAACGAGCAGAAGGCATCAGCGGACCGACGAAATCTGGTCTTGCAGTGTCAACACTCTTCGGCCTGGTGCGGCGTTTACGAGACGCCTTTTGGACCAATCGAGTATTGGCCACATACCAGTGACTCAGATCGATGCCTTTGGTGCGAACCATTGCTGGCAGGCGATCCATTTCACGAACCAGAGAATCTGGGACGCAGGGAGGTGGTAGCTGAATTGAAGGGCTAGCCTTGGGTTGGGTGACAGGCAATACATTCGTTGATTTCACTGCACTCAGGAATTCCCGTGTGACAGTGCCGAGTGCGAAGCCAATGTTGTAGCTGAGTGTGGACATGGTGTCGCTCCTGCAGAATAGGACGCGGAGAAAACACTGTCCCCTAGGGGAAGTGATTCCCCGTTAGGTGAGTTGCATCAGGTTTCTATCGACGGTTGTCGTTCAGATGAAGACATGGGCAAGAGTCCGTCTGGTCGCAGGTAGCCTCCAGCCAGGGGGCAGATCTGTCACGGCAGGGGCTGAGGTGAAACCAGAAGGCGGGCGCCCGGGGAGGGCGCCTTGATAAGGGTTACATCAGTCCATGTTGGGTCATGGACAATGGATCACCGGCACCGACAATGATGTGGTCCAGCAACACCACATCAATTAGCGCCAGGGCCTTACGTAGTCGTTGGGTCAGTATGCGATCAGCCTGACTGGGTGTGGTGCACCCCGAAGGATGATTGTGAGCTGCGATGACCGCTGAGGCGTTGTGGGCAATTGCACGCTTGACCACCTGCCTGGGATGAACAGTGGTTTGATCAATGTCTCCTTGAAACAGTATTTCAAACGCGAGGACTTGGTGTTTGGTGTCCAGGAAAAGGATGGAAAAGACCTCGCGATCCATCCCGGCCAGTTTCAGTTTGAGGAAGCGGCCGACCTCTGGTGGGCTTTCGAGCTTAGGGCCCCGAGTAAATAGCCGTCGATCCAGAATCCTCATGGCCTTTTCGATCAACACATCTTCCTGGGCTGGGCTTAGTGCAGCTAGAGCCCGCATGTCGTTTGGGGCGTGGGTAGAACTCATGACGTCAACCTCTGTTTCCAATCATGGAGGCACGCCATCCCCGAGGGACGCGTATGCCCCCGAAGGTGAAAGAAGGCGCCGGTCAGGGCGCCTGGGTGATGGATCAGACCGCGTGGTGCGCGACCGTTGCAGCTTCCGTGATGTCGGTTAGATCACCGATATCGCTGGAGGCAGAGTCATAGGCAGTCTCTGGTGCATTTGTTGTATCTAGCGGATTGGATGTCTGCGCTACATTCGCCGAATCGACGTCTGATTCCTCTTCCTTGGGCGCGTGGTACACCACTTCACCATCGATTTTGATCAAGGACAGAGAAAGTAAATTGCTTATCAGTCTGGTATCCGGCTGACCTCTGAACTCACCTGTCTGATGGGTGAAAGACCTGGTCCAAAGGCCGCTGAGTTTGAAGCATGCCACGACGGTCTGACCTGAGTTGATCTCTTGTGCGCAGTGGCTGATGAGCTGTTTGGCCTCGGTACCGACCACGGTGCAACTAAAGTACCTGTATTCGACTTTGTCGGCAGGGCCCATGAGCACGGTAACGGAAACCTTCAGGTACGATTGTTTATGATATGTGATCGTGCTGACATTGTTGAGATAGCCGATGCAGTCAAGGTACATGTTGAAATGCTTTTTTTCTTCAGCAACGGGTTGAGTTTGAGTCGTCATGAGTGTCTCCAATTTCAATAGGAAAATGGGGAAACACTCATCCCCAAGGGGAAAGTGATTCCCCATTGGGTGGTGGTGCAGTAGGCATTCGGCCGTCAAAGGCACTGACGACTGACCGCGATGATGAATGCGAGAGCGGTCCGGTGGTGATCAACGCGATCATCGCGTCGTAGCCTTTTAGATCCGGGCTACCTGGGCATGTTGCCGACAACGTCAGCAGGACACCCTTTCAGCATGAGAAAAAGAACCCTAGTTGGTCTAGTCCTCCCTTTCAGACGGAGTGTGTCGGATATTTCAATTTGAGCTCCGTCAGCTTGGCGAAGCATCCCGCGTTGTGTCACTTCCCATGCTTCTTCTAGCTGATACACCTCGGCCCTACCTTCGAAAAATAAATGCAGTGGGACGTAATCCTGTTTTCCCCTGGCATTCCGCGCCCAAAAAAGGTCATAAAAGGAGAGGCGAAACGGAAGGGGCCAAGGGAAGCAAAACGAAGGGCAAAGGGCCTACCCGCAAACGGTCATCCGTGCACTGAACAGCCAAAAGGCTCCCTCACACCACACGGATGGCAGGCTGAATGTTCTGGCAATTCAAGCTGAAAAAGGCGGCTGATCACGAGCCAACTCGCAAGACCGGGGCGTCCAACTATTTCACACCGCAGACTGCCGCCGAGCTGCTGTCGACCCCGCGCCGGCGCAAACTCCTAGAGCACATCTGGCAGCGCACCTCGCTGTCCCGTAAACAGTTTTCCGAACTCTACCTGAGCCCCATCGAGCGCTACGCCGAACTGGTTCAGCAACTGCCGGCCTCCGAAAATCATCACCACGCTTACCCTGGCGGTATGCTTGATCACGGCCTTGAGATCGTGGCCTATGCCTTGAAAATCCGACAGTCCCACCTGCTGCCCATGGGCGCTCCCCCTGAAACCCAGGCAGCGCAAACCGAAGCCTGGAGCGCCACCGTCGCATACGCGGCCCTTTTGCATGACCTTGGAAAAATCGCGGTCGACGTGGAAGTGCACCTGGACGACGGCACAGTCTGGCATCCGTGGCAGGGCCCGGTCAGCCGCGCGTATCGCTTTAAGTACCTGAAGGGCCGCCCCTACAAGCTCCACTGCGCCGCGACGGGCTTGCTCTCCATGCAAGTGCTGCCACCGTCGATTCTCGATTGGCTGAGCACCTATCCAGAACCCTGGGGCGCACTGATCTATGTGCTGGCCGGGCAATACGAACATGCCGGTACCTTGGGTGAACTGGTCAGTCAGGCTGATCAGGCGTCGGTGGCGCAGGAGCTGGGGGGGAATCCCGTTCGGGCACTGGCCGCGCCGAAGAGCTCCCTGCAGCGTCAATTGATTGAAGGGCTGCGCTATCTCGTCAACGAGCGGCTCAAGCTGAACCAGGCTCGTGCTTCAGACGGCTGGCTCACGGATGACAGCGTGTGGCTGGTCAGCAAGACGGTAGCGGACAAGCTTCGCGCTCACTTGCTGTCTCAAGGTGCGGATGGGATTCCGTCCTCGAATGCCACGCTGTTTAACGTCCTGCAGGACAACGCGATCATTCAGGTCAACACTGATGGCAAGGCGATCTGGACTGCCACCGTTGAGAGTGGCAAATGGAAAAAGACCCTGACGTTCCTCAAAGTCTCGCCGTCGTTGCTCTGGGAGGAGGGTAAACGCCCTCCGGTATTTAGCGGTTCGATCACGGTTGAAACGGCAGTCGAAACAACGGGGGAACGAAATGAAACAATGGCCGGGGATCGCTCATCGCCTGGACTCTCTCCACCTTGGGAGATGGAGTCTGACCTGATGCAGATATCTGCTCAGGCGAGTTTCATCTTGGAGGCGGATGCACCCTGCGGTTTAGAAGAGGGGGCGCTAGAGGAGGAACCACCGGAGTGGTTTAGGATGTTGGACGAGGGTAGCTCAATGGAGGTGTATCACCATGAGGCTGATGAACCGGCCACTGCCGAGCCCCGTCCATCGCCCGTGCGCCAATCCCCGCTTTCACGCCAACCTTCCTCGCCAGTTCGTTTGCCAATCCCAGACGTGAAAGTGAAAGACCTGGGAGAGGCTTTCATGACATGGCTGCGCCAAGGCATTCTGAAGCACACAATCACCATTAACGACGCTCACGCTTCGGTCCATAGCGTCGCCGAGACGGCCTTTCTGGTTACGCCGAAGATCTTTCAGCGTTATGCCCAGGAACACCCCGAAACTGCACGAATGGCCAAGGAGCAGGGGACCAGCGACTGGCGTTGGGTTCAGCGTCGTTTCGAGAGACTGGGCCTGCACCACAAGAGTGAAGGGGGGCTGAATATCTGGATCTGTGAGGTCAAAGGTCCTCGCAAAACCCGAGGTATCAAGGGCTATTTGCTCAAGGATCCACTGCTGATTTTCACTGAGAAGCCCTATGACAACCCGTATCTGAAGTTAAAGGACTCGAAGGGCTGAAGTTCCTGCGCCTGCCCGACTTTGTCGATGTCACGGATGCCAGTGCGTTGCTCTACAGCGAGTTCGCCCTGATGCAACGGCTGTGTCATCCCTGTGTGGTACGTACCTACAGTTTCGAAGTCGACACTGCTTGTGCGCGGACCTTCATGACCCAGGAGTTGATTGAGGGCATGAGCTTGGACCGGCTGCTGTGCGAGCGGCCCGAGGGCTTGTCTTGGCCAGCGGCATGCACCCTTTCCATCGTCTGGATGCGCTCAAGGCCAGGGACCAAGGTCTGGAGCGAACCCTGCGACGTCCGGCACAACTGCCGGGCCGTCTCTGGCCTGCCTTGCGCCAGACGCTGAGCTTCGACCCCGAGCAGCGGAGCATCAATACCGATCAGTTGCTGGAGGCGTTTCGCAAGGTCCCGCTCCGGCGCCGCTGGCCGCGCCTTTGGCTCCGTTGCTAGTACCCGCGCTGCACGTTCGCCAGGTTCTCTGGTGTCAGGCCGTTGAGGACGCGCTCGAGATTGGCGAGGAAACTGTCGGCAATTTCGTGACCACTGTTGCTGGAAATCGCCGACGTATGGGGTGACAGACGAACCCGTGGATGGGCGTAGAACGGATGTCCGTCCGGCAGCGGTTCGGGCTCGGTGACGTCCAGCGAGGCGAGGCCGATCGTTCCGTTCTCCAGCGCTTCAAGCAACGCTCCCTGGTCAAGCAGGCCACCGCGCGCGATGTTGATCAGATGCAGGCCGGGCCTGGCGCTGGCGAGCACGGCAGTGTTGACGATATGCCGGGTCGCGCCGGTCAGGGGGGCGGCCAGCACCAGGTGATCGGCGCGGGCAAACAGGTCATGGATATCCCGCGCGGCCTCGACACCTTCCACCTCGAAGGGCGTCTGGCTCTGACGCAACGCCAGCACCTTGATGCCCAGGGCGTGGGCCTTGGCCGCGAGGCTGCGACCGATGGCACCAAAGCCGAGAATCCCCAGGGTGGTGCCCTTGAGCGGTGTCAGCGCAGTGAAATTCCACTGTGAGTCATGCACCCAGATGTCCGGTAGACGCTTGGCGGCGGCGAAGATCGCGGCCAGGGCGAATTCGGCGATGTTCTCGGCGGCGCTGCCCCGTGACGTACTCACCGGTGGGCCGTCGAAGAACCATTTGGGGTAGAAGTCGATACCGGAAGACACCACCTGAATCCATTTCAACCCATAGGGCCAGCCCGGCGGTGGGGTGTCCGGCGCCAGGTAGCCGCGTACATTGATCGGCCGCGCCAGCAGGATACTGACCTCGGGTGCCAGGTCGCTGGGTACCCCGGCCGGGACGCCGATAAGGCGCACGCCAGGGTGCGCTTGGGCGAGGCGCTGGCGGACCACCTCGTTGAGGTCTTCATCCAATTGGCTGGCAATCACAAGCTGGCTCATGGGCGTTCCTTTGGCTGGCGCTGGGCGAAGACGGCTTTGCCGACACCTTGCAGCACGGCATCGTTCTGCGGCGTGTGAACGCGACTGCAGAGCACGTCGCGGTAATGCCGTTGCAAGGGGTTGTGGCGTGACAGGCCGGGATTGCCGGACGCCTCGATGGCCAGTTCGACGGCGCGGATGGCGTTGCCGGTGACCAGGAATTTCAGTTGCGCGGCGTTGCTCGTGGGCGTGTGTCCCTCAGCCGCGGCATCGAGCAGGCTGCGGTTGGCGAACAGCAAGGTGTCGATATGCCCGACGGTTTCCTGGAAGCGCGGCAGGGTCGAGAGTGCCGCGCCGAGGTTGGAGGGCTTGCGTTGTTCCAGCCAGCCCACCAGCCAGTCCCGAGCCGCTTGGGCAACGGCGTCGTAGACCGATGAAAGCAGTACCGACATCCACAGGAAGCCGTCGCCATCCAGCTCGGGTTGCGGTGCGCTCCAGGGGCTGACGCTGACGGCGTGATCCAGCGGCACCAGGACATTGTCGAATACCACCTCGTGGCTGCAGGTGGCGCGCATGCCCAGATGGTCCCAATCCTCGATGATGCTGATGCCGGGCGTGTCCTTGTGCACCAGCCAGGCACCGACCAGCGGGTCTTCGTCGGTGCTGCGGGCCCAGACGCTGAACCAGCTCAGACCGTGGCTGCCGGTGGAGTAGATCTTGCGCCCGCTGATCCGCCAGCCGGCAGAGGTGCGGCGCGCGATGGTCGCCGGCAGGCCGCCACGGGCTGGTGTGCCGAGGTCCGGTTCGACGCGCAAGGCGTTGATCAGCGCCCCCTTGCTCACCGCGTCCTCGGCCACCTGCGTGCGCAAGGCCGGAGGCCAGGTTTTGCTGTCCTGCAAGCGGGTGTGTTGCAGGTACTGCATCACCAGGATCAAGGCGGTGGAGGGCTCGCCCTTGGCAATGGCGCTGATGGCCTTGCGCGCCTGGGCCAGGTTGGCGCCGCCACCGCCCAGGGCCTTGGGCACGGTCAGGGCCACCAGGCCGTGTTCGTGCAACAGCTTGAAATTGTCATGGGGGAAGGCGCCGCTTTCGTCGTAAAGATGAGCGGTGGCGGCCAACTGACTGCTGATGCGTTCCAGCAAGGCTTCGAAATTGGCCACTGCCACCGAGCGCAGCAGTGGCGTTTGTTGGGAGGAAAGGCTCATGGTCGGCTCACTCGATCAAAATAGTGTTTATATCGGCAGCAACTTGAACTGCCGATCCCACAACGGGCTGACATCCAAGCGCTGGCTCAATACCCCGGCGCTGAAAAACAGATCCGCCACTTCCTGCTGCGAAGCGATGGCCTGTTCATTCACTTCGATCAGCTTGTAGGGCTGGCTGCGGCTGTTGTACATGTCGAGGAACACCGCTTTATCCACCCCCAGCAGTTGCGCCGATTTCACGGCCCAGGGCTCGGGGTTGTTGTTCATCCACTCCAGGGTGCGCGCTTCGCGCTGCAGGTAGTCCTGGATCGCCTGTTTGCGCAGAGGGTCCTCCAGGGCGGCGGGGCGGGCCGCGATCAGGTAGTTGCCCGAGAGGTAGCCCAGGGCGGTTTTCAGCACCCGGGCGCCACTGCGAAATTTCGCCAATTGGATAAACACGCCGTAGATCACCCAGGCGTCCAGCTGGCCGCTCTGGAACGCGCTGAAACCATCTTGTGGGGTGAGTGCGACGGCGGTGATGTCGTTCAAGGTCAGCCCTTGTTCCTTCAGGGCCTTGATCAAAAAGTAGTGGGACGTGGTGGAGCGTACATAGCCCACCCGCTTGCCCTTCAGTTGCTCGACGGATTCCAGTTTCGAGTCCTTGGGGATCAGGATCACCTGGTTGTTCACGTCGCCTTGAAGGACGGCGATCAGCTTGGGCTCGCGATGGCTCTGGATCGAGAAGATCGGCGGGATTTCACTCATGCCGCCGATGTCCAGGCTGCCTGAGGCCAATGCCTCGACAATCAGGTTGCCGCCGGCAAATTCCGCATAGTCGACTTTGTAGGGGGTATCGGAGGTGCCGGCATCGTCGGTGAAATAGGAGTCCTGGCCACGGTAGCTGGCGACGGCGAGGGTCAGCTCAGAAAGTTTTGCCGTGGCCCCCAGCGCCCGTGGCACCAGTGTCGACAACCCCAGTGCGGCCAAGGCTACGGAGCTGGCGGTCAGGAAACCGCGACGATTGAGCTGTCCCTGGATGATCGTGTTCATCATGGTCAGGCCAGTGCCTCCTGTTGCGCTTCGGATTCAAGGGCGAGGCTATGGCGATTGGCCGGGACCTCCAGGCCGAGGTTGTCGCGCAGGGTGACGCCGCTGTATTCGCTGCGAAACAGACCACGTTGCTGCAACACGGGCACGACCTGCTCGGTGAAGGACTGCAAGCCATCCGGCAGTAGCGAGTTGATAATGAAACCGTCGGCCGCGCCCGCTTCGAACCAGGTCTGGATCGCGTCGGCGACCTGCTCCGGGGTGCCGACGAAATCACGCTTGGGGCGCGAAAAGCGCAGCGCCACTTCCCGCAACGTCAGGCCTTCGTCCCGGGCCAGCTGTTTGATGCGGTCAGAGCCGCCTTTCTGGCTGTTGGAACCCAGGTCGCCCAATTCGGGGAACGGCGCGTCCAGTGGATATTGGCTGAAATCATGATCGTTGAACGGCCGACCCAGGGCCACGATGGCATCCTCGACGGTCACCAGTTCCACGGCTTGTTGATAGCGGCTTTCCACCTCGGCTTCATCGCGGCCGACAATCGGCCGGATGCCCGGCAGGATCGACAGCTGATCGGCATCGCGGCCAAAACCACGGGCGCGCTTTTTCAGGTCCTGGGCATAGGCACGGGCTTCGTCGAAGTTCTCGGCGTGGACAAAAATCGCATCGGCATTCTCGGCGGCAAAGTTACGCCCGGCCTCGGAGGTGCCGGCCTGGAAAATCACCGGTTGACCCTGGCGGGAACGGGCGATGTTCAGCGGGCCCTTGACCGAGAAAAACTCACCCTTGTGTTCCAGGGCATGCAGCTTGCCGGGGGTGAAGAACTCGCCGCTTTGCTTGTTATAGGCGAAGGCGTCGTCCTCCCAGGAGTCCCACAGGCCCTTGACCACTTCCACGTGCTCCTTGGCGATGCGATAGCGCACGGCATGGGGCGGGTGCTCGGCCTTGCCGAAGTTGTCGGCGGTGCCGCTGAGCCAGGAGGTCACCACGTTCCAGCCGGCGCGGCCGCCACTGATATGGTCAAGGGAGGCAAACTGGCGCGCCACCTGGAAGGGTTCGGTGTAGCTGACGGTCACGGTCGCCACCAGGCCGATGTGCGATGTCAGCGCCGCCAGGGCCGAAAGGATGGTCAGCGGTTCGAAGCGGTTGAGGTAGTGGGGGCTGGATTTTTCATGGATATGCAGGCTGTCGGCAATGAACACGAAGTCGAACTTCGCGCCTTCCGCCAGTTGTGTCTGCTGCTTGTAGAAGCCGAAGTTGACACTGGCGTTGGGCTGGGCCTGCGGATGGCGCCATTCGCCCCAGCCATGGCCGACGCCATGGACCATCGCACCGAGTTTCAGTTGGCGTTTGCTCATGTTCTCACTCCTTTAGCGGGACGGCTGTTTATCGAGAAGCTTGGGTAAAGGGGGCACGCTGGGCGTTGAAGCTCTTGTCGAAGCCTTGGGAGACGTCGATGTGTCGGGTGAGAAGCCCTTCTTCCTGGTAGATGTCAGCGGTGGTTTGCAGGCCGCTGATCACCGCGTCGTCGATCGCCACCGGTTGCATATGGGTGGCCTTGGCCACGGCTATATGCACCGCCAGGGGCAGGCCGGTGACCTTGGCCAGGGCGGCGGCATAGGCTTCGGGATGGGCATTGCTCCAGCGATAGGCGCGATCGACCCGGGCGACGAAGTCGTCCAGTTGCTGGCGCTTGCCGGCAATGGCCTGGCTGGTGGCCGCGAGGTACAAGTGGTTGGTCAGCAGGCTGTCACCACTGACCAGGACCTTGGCCTGGCTCTGGGTGGTGGCGATGGTGGTGTAGGGATCCCAGGTCGCCCAGGCGTCGGCGCTGCCGTTGTCCAGCAGCAGGCGCGACTCGCTGGGTAGCAGGTAGATGAATTGCACGTCCTGGGTGCTCAGGCCGACACTGCGCAGCGCCTTGATCGCCAGGAAGTGGCCGATGGAGCCGCGGGTGGTGACGATACGCTTGCCCTTGAGATCAGCGGCAGTGTTCAGCGGCGAATCCTTCAGCGTGAGCATGGCCGTGGTGTAGCGCCCCTCGGCGTGGATGATGCTCACCACCTTCAGCGGCGCACCGGCACCGAGGGCGAAGACATAGGGTGCATCGCCCAAGGCGCCGATATCCACGGCACCGGCATTCAGTGCTTCACCCAGCGGGGCGGCGGCGGGGAACTCGGAAAACTGGATCTCGTAGGGCACGTCGGCCAGTTCGCCGGAGACCTCCAGCAGCACTTTGATCGTCGACTTTTGATTGGCCACCAACAGCGGTTGCAGGTCGGCGGCGTGGCTCGCCGCGCCGAACGCGAGGGCGCAGGCGAGCAGCAGGTGCTTGAACGGTTGGGTAAAGCGCATGACAGCGTGCTCCAGGCGAAGCTTGATGTTTCGTGTCACCTCCGCCTGGAGAAAGGGGTCGGGCTGAATTCAATGTGTGGTATGGCAAACGGCGCTGCCCGGCATGCGGTGCAGAAGCCTGGAGGGCTCAGATCACGAAAAAGCCATGGGTGCCGTCGCGGGCCAGTTGCTCCACCAGGCCGAACTCCCAGTCCAGGTAGGCCTGCATGGCTTCCCTTGGGTTGTCGGTGCCTTCATAGGGGCGGCGATAGCGGTCGATGCGCGGCGAGGCGAGGTGACTCTCGCCTTCTTCCAGCGGCAGTTGTGCGGCAATCCAGCTGGCGGTGCCGTCTTGCAGCAGGAACACCTGCTTGCCGGTCAGGGCCTCGACTTCGGCCACCGCCAGGCGCGCCAGTTGGCTGCTGCCACAGGTCAGTACATAGCGCTGCGTCGCCGGCACCTTGGCCAGGGCTTGCGGCAATTGCCCGCGCAGGGCCCACCAGGCGCCGGGGATGTGGCGTTTGACGTAGTTGGCGCTGCTGGTGAAATCGAGTACGGCGGTGTCGCCGTGGGTCAACCACTCGGCCAGGGTCTGCGGGCTGATGACTTCGGCCTGCCGAGGCGCCGGGACCGGTGCCCGCCACGGGCCTTGCTCGCTGAAATGAGTCGGTTGCAGGTCATCCAGCACATGCACTTCCCAACCCAGCTGGGCGAGCCAGGAGGCGGACATATTGGCCCTTACACCGTCGTCATCGGCCAGCACCAGGCGCGCGCCGCGCACGCTGGCGACATGGTCGGTTTCCTGCACCAGTTGGCCGCCCGGCGTCGAGCGGGCGCCGGGCAGGTGACCGGCTTCGTATTCTTCCGGGGTGCGTACATCGAACAGGTAGGTGGTGCGCGCCGCTTGCTGCTGCCAGCCTTGCAGGTCGGCCAGGGTGGCGCGGCCCACGCGGGCCTTGTCGGCAACGCGGCGAGCTTCCTGGGCGGCGACCTGGCGATGTTCTTCCGAGGTGGGGGCGAAGCGTCGCGACTGACCGTGCTGCAGCGTCTGGCCGGCGAGGGTCCAGCCGATGGTGCCGTTGCGCAGGGCGAATACCCGATTGGCGATGCCGGCATTGATCAGCGACTGGGTGCCGATGATGCTGCGGGTGCGCCCGGCGCAGTTGACGATTATATGGGTGGCCGGATCCGGCGCCAGCTCGCGGGCGCGTAACACCAGCTCGGCGCCGGGGACGCTGATGCCAGTGGGAATACTCATGGTCTGGTACTCATCAAAACGCCGGGCATCGAGCACCACCACATCGGCCTCGCTGTCGAGCAGCGCCTGGACTTCTTCCGCCGCCAGGGACGGGGTGTGGCGGCGGCTTTCCACCAGCTCGCCGAAGGCCTTGCTGGGCACGTTGACGTCGATAAACAGCTCGCCACCGGCGCGGCGCCAACCATCAAGACCGCCCGCCAGCAGGCTGACCCGGGTATAGCCGAGCGCCTGCAAGCGCTCGGCGGCGATGTTCGCCAGGCCTTCGCCGTTGTCGTAGAGCGTCACCTGGGTATCGCGGCGGGGGATGCGCGAGTAAACCTCCAGTTCCAGTTTGGACAGCGGGATATTGGCGGCGAACAGAGGGTGGGATTCGGCGAAAGGTGCTTCCTCGCGTACATCGACGAGGGCGACTTCTTCATGGTCCAACAGGGCCTGGCGGATCTGGGCGAAGGTGCGGTTCGATACAGTGCTCATTGGGCAGGGCTCTCTTTGGACAAATCCCAGATGTTCGGGAGAAAGGCGTTGGAATAACCGGAAATAAACAGTTTCTCGCTGCCGTCGGGCTGATACACCGCACGGCGCACGGCACCGATATTGGCGCCGTAGACATGGATGCTGATGGACACCTGATCAGCAAAGGCATTGCTGACTTGATGGATGTCACCGATCTTCGGCGAGACGGCCTCGACCTGGCCCGGTTCCAGCCGGATCGGCTTGCCCTCGGCGCTCAACGTGCCGTCGGTATTGCGTTCGAACCCTTGGGAATACTCGGCGCCGCGCAGCATGCCGATCAGCCCCCACACCCGATGATCATGAATCGGCGTGCTTTGTCCCGGTCCCCACACAAAGCTGACGATGCTGAAACGCTGCCGAGAATCGGCATGCAGCAGAAATTGCTGATAGCGCTCGGGGCTGGGCTGGGCAAATTCGTCCGGCAGCCAGTCATCATGGCTGACCAGTTGCGCCAACAGCTTGCCGCCGCGGTGCAGCAGATCGCCTTCGCGAGGGTTGCCGTCGATCAATTCCGCCAGGGCGCCTATGAATGCTCTGAGTCTCTCCGGGTGTCGGGCCTGGGTCATGGCAGTTCCATCGTGGGTGGTTCGTGGTGATGGGTTATATAAGCATAATGTTTATAGTTAATATGCTATTTTTTAATGATTAGGTTATAGCTGAAAGTAATTTAGAACCGGCTTGACTAGCATTAGGCGTTATCGATAGGGCGGGTGGGCTATCCAGGCGTCGTTTATCTCACTATGCTTTTCACACATCTTAATGACTGTTCTCTATGTGCGGCCCAAATGAAAATTGACGATATCGATGCCTTTGTCGAAGTGATTCGTTGCCAGTCCATCAGCCATGCCGCCGAGTCGTTGCAACTGACCCAGCCGGCGATCACCCGCCGCGTGCAGAACTTCGAGCAGGCGCTCGGAGTGGAGTTGTTCGACCGTAACACCAAGCCTCTCAAGCCTACGCTGATCGGAACCCGGGTGTATGAACAGTGCCGTCTGATCCTGCGGGAGATGGATGCATTGCGCGAGTTGGTGGCCACCGATGCACCGCCCACCGGGTTGTTGCGCCTGGGTGTGCCGCAAACCATCGGTGACGTGGTGCTGCTGGACGCCCTCAAGCACCTGCGCACCGAATACCCCGATCTGCGCGCCCAGGTGGCCACGGGCTGGGGCAGCCAGTTGGTCGGCAAGATCGAGCGCGGTGAACTGGACGCGGCGGCGGCGCTGTTTCCGGCGGGCAAGATCTTCCCGGACAACATCATCGGTGAATCCATCGGCAAGATGGAACTGGTGGTGGTGTGCGCCAAGGCCCAGTTGCCCAAGCGCCCGTGCAAGCTGGCGGATGTCTACCAGAACGGCTGGATTCTCAATCCCGATGGCTGCGGCTTCCGGGCCGGGCTGCAACGCACCCTGTCGGACCAGGGCCTGGCCTTGCGGGTCAACCTGGAAACCTTCGGTACCGAGTTGCAGTTGGGCTTGGTGGCTGACGGCCTGGGGCTGGGCCTAGTGCCGCGGCCGTTGCTGGAACGCAGCGTCCATCGCGAGCAACTGGCGGTCATGCCCCTCAAGGATTTCAAGCCGGTGATGGACCTGTGGCTGATCTACCCGCACTTCCTCGGCAACCTGCAAGGGCCGGTGGATGCCTTTGGCAAACGGGTGGCGGCGTCGTTGCACAAAGTCAGAAACGCCGCATGATTGCGCTGCTGGATATGAAAAAAAATAATAATTAGCTTAGATTAAAATGTGCTTTTTATTATTTTTTTCCATCCCATAGGCTTGCCTGGAAGTCCTTAAGGCCATCCAGGAAGTTTTGCCATGAGCAGCGTCAGTCCGTTATCCAGCGTTTCGAACAATGTCCGACTGCGGGTCACTGCAGAAGAGTGGGAGGTCCGTGTCAAGCTGGCTGCGGCCTATCGGCTGGCGGCCTTGTACAAATGGACCGATCACATCTACACCCATTTCTCCGCCCGGGTGCCGGGACCCGAGGAGCATTTCCTGATCAATGCCTTCGGGCTGTTGTTCGATGAAATCACGGCCTCCAACCTGGTCAAGGTCGACATCGATGGCACCCTCGTCGACGACCCGACCGGGCTGGGCATCAACTACGCCGGTTATGTGATCCACAGCGCCATCCATGCTGCCCGTCCTGACCTGCAAGCGGTGTTGCACACCCATACCCGCGACGGCATTGCGGTGTCTGCGCAGAAGAGTGGGTTGTTGCCGATTTCCCAACACTCCATCGGCTTTTCCGGGCGGGTGGCTTACCACGGCTATGAGGGCGTGGCCCTGGACCTGGATGAGCGTGAGCGCCTGGTGGCGGACCTGGGGGACAAGAGCGTGATGATCCTGCGCAACCATGGCTTGTTGACGGCGGGGATCAGTGTCGAGCATGCGTTTCAGCAACTGCAGGGCCTGGAGCGGGCGTGCAATATTCAGATCGCGGCGCAGGCGGCGGGGAATGCCGAACTGATTTTTCCGCCGGCCGAGGTGGTGGCCAAGGTTGAGAAGCAGGCCGAGGTGTTCAAGAGCGGGGAAGGGCCGGGGGTGGCACGGCATTGGAATGCGTTGATTCGGCAGTTGGAACGTACCGATACCGACTACAAGCATTGATCGGTCATGGGTGAGTTGATGCCCACCCTTCCCGAGAGGGAAAGGTGGGTTTTGCAGGGGGATCAACCCGAGTACAAAAGGTCGAACCCGACGCTTTCAAAAAGGCCGCTCTATGCGACCTTTTCAGCCGCTTGCCGCTCGCGTTCCGCCACCAACTGGCGGGTCAGGGGGATCAGGCGCTTGCCATAGTCGATGGCATCATTGAGGGGGTCGAAGCCGCGAATCAGGAAGGTGGTGATACCGAGGTCGTAATAGTCGAGCAGGGCCTCTGCCACTTGTTCCGCCGTGCCCACCAGTGACGTCGAATTACCCTGTGCCCCCAGCAGTCCGGCAATCCCGGTCCACAAGCGTTTATCCAGCCTCGAACCCTGGGCCGCCGCCGCCAGCAGGCGACGAGACCCTTCGTTCGGTGGTTCGCGCCGGACAAAACCGTTCTGCTCGGCCAGCGCGGTAGCCTGTTGCAGGATCTGCTCCGCACGCTGCCACGCCAACTCCTCGGTTTCGGCCAGGATCGGCCGCAACGACAAGCTGAAGCGGATCGTCCGTCCGTGTTTGGCGGCTTCAGCCCGTACCCGGGCCACCACTTCCCGCACTTGTTCGTAGGTTTCCCCCCATAGCGCATACACGTCCGCATGCTTGCCGGCCACGGCGATCGCCGCGGCTGAAGAACCACCAAAGTACAACGGGATATGCGGCTGTTGCGGCGACTTCACCGTCGAATACGCGCCCTCGACCTGGTAGTAGGTGCCTTCATGGGCAAAGGGTTTCTCGCTGGTCCATTCCTGGCGCACCACGCTCAGGTATTCATCCGTGCGGGCGTAGCGTTCGTCCTTGTCGATATGGCTGCCGTCGGCCCGAAGTTCGCGATCGTCGCCGCCAGTGATGATGTGAACGGCGGTACGCCCGCCGTTGAACACGTCCAGGGTGGCGAACTGTCGAGCGGCCAGGGTCGGCTGGGCAAAACCGGGCCGATGGGCAATCAGGAACTGCAGTTTTTTGGTCACGCTGGCCGCGTGGGAGGCAATGAGCGTGCTGTCCGGGCTGTTGGAGTGGAAGGCTACCAGGGCACGGTCGAAGCCGGCTGCTTCGTGGGCGCGAGCGACGGTTTCCACGTAGTCGGGTTGCAAGGTCAGGCCACTGCGGGGATGGATCTCCGAAGCGTGGTGGCCGCCGATGTAGCCGATAAATTCAATGCTCATGCTCAGTTCCTTGTGGGTAGGGGCGCTCTGTAGGGGTCGAAAGTAGGGGGCGGGGGCGGGGCTGTAAAATGCCGTTTTGTTCTAAGTTAATTATTAATTTGTAGAATTTTAAGAAATGCTATTTATCAGTAATATGCATTTTGTTGGTTGAGGTCGGCGTGGGCGGCGAGGCTCGCTTGATTATGCAAATAATTTATTGTTTGGATTTTATGTCTGATTTTTAATCATATTAGGTTATTCCCAAAAAGAATTTCACTGAGGTTTTTTATGCGACTAGCATGAAGCTGCAACGGCGCTCCTGGCCGTGTTTTTTGTGAGGACGGAAGCCCGATGAATGAAAAAACCCTGAATGCCAGCTCGTTTTCCGTCGACAAGGCGGCTCGCTTCCAGGGCGAGCCTGAAGGTGTGTCACGACTGGTGCCCCCCTGGTTGCGCAACTGGCGCACCCCCGAGGTGTTATTGCGGTTGGTCAGCCCGATCGTGTTGCTGCTGGTATGGGAGTTGGCCTCCGAGCTAGGGCTGATCCCGCAACGGATCATCGCCGCGCCGTCGCAGATCGGCGGTACCTTGTGGGCGATGATCGTTTCCGGCGAGTTGGGCAAGCACCTGCTGGTATCCCTGCAACGGGCGCTGCTGGGGCTGGGCATTGGCGTCAGCATCGGTGTGGCGGCGGCGCTGATCACCGGCCTGTCCAAGCGTGGCGAGGTGATCCTCGATTCGCCGATGCAGATGCTGCGCACCATTCCCTCCCTGGCCCTGGTGCCGTTGTTCATCCTCTGGTTCGGCATCGGCGAGTTCACCAAGATCGCGCTGATCGTCACCGGCACCACCTTCCCGGTCTACCTCAACCTGTTTTCCGGTATCCGCAACATCGACCCCAAGTTGATCGAGGCCGCCAACACCCTGGGGCTCAATCGCCGCGAGTTGATCTGGCATGTGATCCTGCCGGGTTCGTTGCCTTCTTTTTTTGTCGGCCTGCGCTATTCCCTGGGGATTTCCTGGCTGGCCCTGGTGTTCGTCGAGCAAATCAACACCACCGCCGGTATCGGCTTCCTGGCCAGCGATGCGCGGGACTTCATGCGCACCGACGTGATTGTGATTTGCCTGTTGATCTACAGCGTCCTCGGCCTGCTGATCGATGGGCTGATCCGCACCCTGGAACGTTTCGCCCTGGCCTGGCGCCCATCTTTCGTGAGGAACTGACATGTCGAATATCGAATCCTTGGCGGCACCGGTACAGTTGCGCAATGTGGTGCGCCAGTTCGGTCAGCAACGGGTCATCGACGGCCTGGACCTGGACATCGCCCCCGGCGAGTTTGTCGCACTGCTGGGCGCCAGCGGCTCCGGCAAGACCACCTTGCTGCGCAGCCTGGCCGGGCTGGACAGCATCGACAGCGGCCAGTTGCGCGTGCCCAAGGCCCGGGCGGCCGTGTTTCAGGAGCCGCGGCTGATGCCCTGGAAGCGGGCCTGGAAAAACGTGATCCTCGGACTGCGCATTCCCGATGCCAGGGAACGCGCGGTGCAGGCGTTGACGGAGGTAGGGCTGGCCCATCGACTGGACGCCTACCCGGCGACGCTCTCCGGTGGGGAGGCCCAGCGCGTGGCGTTGGCCCGTGGTCTGGTGCGCGAACCCAAGCTGCTGTTGCTGGATGAACCTTTCGCCGCGCTGGACGCCCTGACCCGGATCAAGATGCATCGGCTGATTATCGAACTGTGGCGCAAGCATACGCCGGCCGTGCTGCTGGTCACCCACGACGTTGACGAAGCGATTTTGCTGGCCGACCGCGTGATCGTCCTGGCCCATGGCAAGATTGCCGAGCAGCTGACCATCGATCTGCCTCGGGCGCGGGACACGGGTCAGGACGGCTTCCAGGCGATCCGGGCACGCTTGCTGAGTCTTCTCGGGGTTGAAGTGGACGTCCCGGCGGCGGTGGGGCAAGCGGCTGCCAGTGGCGTGCGGCGGTTTGCCCATGGTTGAGTTGAGAGTGTTGATGCTGGTGGCGGCCGCGTTGTTGCTGGGGGGCTGTGATAAAGCGGCCGAGGCCCCGAAAACCCATTCTGATTTATCGGGCGTGACCTTGATCCTGGGTGATCAGGCCAAGGGTTTGCGCACGGTGGTAGAAGCGGCCCACGCCCTGGAAGGCATCGACTACAAGGTTGAATGGGCCAACTTCCAGGGCGCCGCGCCGCTGTTCGAAGCCTTGCGCGCCGGCGCGGTGGACCTGGGCCCGGCCGGTGACACACCGGTACTGGCCGCGGCCACGGGGGGCACGGCCTTGCGTATCGTTGCCGTACGCCGCAGCCAATCCCGGGGCATTGCGATCCTGGTGCCACCCGATTCACCGATTCACACCGTCGCGGACCTGAAAGGACACAATGTGGTGGTCTCGTCCGCCCGTGGCAGCATTTCCCAGTACCTGCTGATTCGTGCCCTGGCCAATGCCGGAGTGGATGAGAAAGACGTCAAGGTCGGTTTTGTCCTGCCCACGGATGCGTTACCCGCCTTCAATGCCGGGAAGATCGAAGCCTGGGCCACCTTCGGCGTCTATCAGGCATTTGCCGAGCAGAAAGGTGCCAGGGTGCTGATCAGCGGGGAGGGGATCAATACCGGGCTGACCTTTATCACCGCGTCCGATGAAGTGCTTGCCGATCCCCTCAAGCGCAGGGCGTTGGGCGATGTGTTGCAGCGTTTCGCCAAGGCTTTTGAATGGGCGCAGAAAAATCCCGAGGAATACGCGCGGGTGTTTGCCAAGGCCAATGATATTCCCCTTGAGGTTTCTCAGTTGCTGCGCCGTTGGGGGGATGAGTCGTTGTTGCCGGTAGAGGCGAGGGACCTGCAGGCGTTGCAGCAGGTGGATGATCTTTTCGTCGAGAAGAAGATCTTTCCCCATCGGGTCGAGGTGGAGAAATTCACCGATGCGCAGGTGTTTTCGAATGAGTCGGTGGCGCTGAGTCGATCGACATCGACAGCCACAAATCCCAACTGATCGTTCTGAAAACGGACTCACGGGCGCCGATACAATCCGCGTCCGCGTCTAATGGAAGCGCTGGCCCGAGGCCTCGCCCTGGAGTTGGCGCCGATACGGGTCAACACGCTGTCACCCGGTCCGATCAATCCCCCCATTTTCACTGAAGCGCTGGGCGCCAGGCTGGTCTGAGCGGCCCAACCGGCCAACTCTGAAAAAGCTCATGCCGGACGGTCATTCTCATAACGAACCAATAGAGGCAATATGCTATCTGCGTGGGGGCGCTTCAGCCACGGTTGGCACCCAAACGAATAAACGTTTGAAACAAGCGCTATAAGCTTTACTTGGAAGGCACATTGCTAGTAATCAGTGAGTGTCTTCAATTTTTGGCTCAGGGAGCGCTGATGAGTGTTCGTCCATTGACCGACTCCCCGCTGCAATCGAACGATTGCGATAGTGTCGCTTCTCAACTAAAAGGGACCCCGGGTACGGTTGGCATGGCCTACGTTGGCAACGAGGACAGGATCGAAGACTTGCTGGACTCAGCGCGCAACTGGGCCCATACCACTGCCTGGGTGGTTTACCGCGCCGGAGAACAAATGCACCGGGTCGGGCAGGGCGACCCCTCGCTGCAGTGGCCCTCAAGCGTCGCCCATGAAGCGTTTGACGCCTTTTGCCTGACTCGCCAGTTGCACCGCTGGCCGACGGGCAGAGGCGAAAACGTGCTGGGCTGGCTGCTCGCACCCATCAAGGATGCCGCGGAACCGGCGCTCGCCGAGTTTGCCCAGCGCCTGGGCATTGAGGTACAGACCAATACCCTGGCCCGTGCGCAGGTCACTCAGCGTGTGTTGTATGAGATTACCTACCTGGCCAGTTCAACCCGCGACCGTTCGGTGTTTCTGGTGGGGGTTCACCAGTTGCTGGCCAGCCTGATCGACGCCGAGAACTTCTACCTCGCGCTGTATGACCCGCTCAGTGGCAAGATCGACTACCCGTACTACGTCGACATTATCGACGTGGATGCCCTTGAAGCCGAGAACTACGAATACCTTGACCCTGGGCACCTGTCCTTGACCGGCCAGGTGTTGACCAGCGGCCAGCCACTGCTGATCGACTCCGCCGGTATTCTCGAGGCCCAGGCCGGGGGCCATTTCCACTGCGTGGGTGATCGTCCCGAGTTCTGGATGGGCGCACCCTTGAAAAATGCCTCGGATGAAGTGTTTGGCATGCTGGCGATGCAGGTCTACGACGTGGCCCGTATCTACAGTGCCGAAGACCGCGCGTTGTTTCTGGTGGTGGCCCGCCACGTGGCCATGGCGTTGGACCGGATCCTGCACCGGGCGGACCTGGAAGAGACGGTGATGCGTCGTACGCTGGAGCTGTCGGCACTCAACGATGCCTTGAGGCAGGAGGTGCTTGACCGCGAGCGCGCCGAACACCTACAGAGCGCGTTGTTCCAGATAGCCGAACTGTCGAGCCAGCCGGGCGACATGGCCGAGTTGTTTCAAACCCTGCATGGCATCGTCGGCGAGTTGCTGTTCGCGCAGAACTTCTACATTGCGCTGTTCGACGACGCGACCGGCGAAGTGACCTTTCCTTACTATGTCGATGAGCGACTGACCACCCACCCGGTGGCCCGGCGCGGGCGCCGGGGCTTGACCGAGTACGTTATCCGCCAGCGTCGACCCTGCCTGATCGATGCCGGCGAGTCCGAGCGCTTGTCGGAGAGCGGTGAAACCGAAAGGGCCCATGAGTCTGTCCGCGCCTACTCCTGGCTGGGCATTCCCTTGTTCGATGGCGATGTGGTGCGGGGCGTGCTTGCCGTACAGAGCTACACCTCGCAGGTGTGCTACACCCTGCGTGACCAGGAGTTGCTGACGTTCGTGTCGCGACACATCGACACCGCGCTGTCGCGCCGCACGGCCGCCGAAGCGATCCACGCTGCCAACCTCATGCTCGAAGCCCGGGTGCAGAACCGCACCCGCGAACTCGATCATGCCAATGCCAAGCTGCAACACGAAAACTCCCACGATGCGCTGACCGGGCTAGCCAACCGTACCTACCTGCAACAGCGCCTCAACCAGGCCTGGTCACGGTTCGATAGCGAAGGCGGGCACCTGGCGGTGATGTTCATCGACCTCGACCGTTTCAAGATGGTCAATGACAGCCTCGGCCATCATTTCGGCGATCTGCTGCTGATGCAGGCCGCCGACCGTTTGCGCGGTTGCCTGCGTGACTCCGACATGCTGGCGCGTCTGGGCGGTGATGAGTTTTCGGTACTGGCTCCCGAGGCGCCGCTGGACAGGGTGATCGACATTGCCGAACGGATCCTGGTGGCGTTTGACCTGCCGTTTTTCATCAATGGCCATGAAGTCTTTTCGTCCTGCAGTATCGGTATTGTCAGCGCCGACAGCCAGTTCCATCAGGAGCCGGCCGACCTGCTGCGCGATGCCGATGCGGCGATGTACCGGGTCAAGAGCGCCGGGCGCGACAGCTACGCGGTGTTCAATCAGGAAGTGCGCCGCGAAGTCTCGGACCAGGTCGAGCGTGAAGGGGCCTTGCGCAACGCCCTCAAGCGCACGGATGAACTGCTGCCGTATTTCCAGCCGATTGTCAGCGTCGAAAGCGGTGAGCTGCTGGCCCTTGAAGCGCTGGTCCGCTGGCATCAGCCGGGCGGGCGGGTGGTCGCGCCGGGCGAGTTTCTGCCGGACTTCGAGGGATTGCGCCTGATCGGTCGACTGGACCTGTACATGCTGAGCAGCATTGCCGTGATCCTCGCCCAGCCCCAGCACGCCCACTGGCCACCGGTGCACGTCAATTGCTCGAGCTACAGCATGACGCGCCCGGACTTCGCCAGCGATGTGCTTGCACTGCTGGCGCGGCACCAGGTCTCGCCGTCGCGGATCTGCCTGGAACTGACCGAAGGTGCCCTGGTGGCGGAGCCGGCGCTGGCTCGACGCACCATGCAACAGCTGGCCGACAACGGCATGTCGGTGGTGCTCGATGACTTCGGTGCGGGCTTTTCATCCCTGAGCTACGTGCATCAATACCGCTTCAGCGGCTTGAAGATCGACAAGTCGTTCATCCTCGAACTGACCAGCAGTGCCCGCAGTCGCGCGATTGTCCGGGCGATTGTGCGGATGGCCGAATCCCTGGACCTGAGCGTGGTGGCCGAAGGGGTCGAGGACGCCGAGACGCTCGAATTGCTGCGTGAAATGGGCGCGGGACAGGCCCAAGGTTACTATTTTGCCAAACCGATGGGGTTGCAGGCGTTGATGGGGTGTTTTTCTGGCAGCGGATCGGTTCTTGGCTGGAGCGGCAGCGCAGACGCGTAACCCCCAGCTTCTCCAGCCACCCTTTACCCATTCTTTACCTGCCCTTGTGTCTCGTTCGCCAGAGGCTCGGTTACGCTGCTAGCCATCTTGATCTTGACGACTTTGTGAATCGAATGAACCTTCAACCTCGTTACTGGCTAGCGGTGGGCGCCTTAGTGGGCAGCCTGGGATTGATCTCTGGTTGCGCGGGCGATCCGCCAGACCCGCGAATCGAATTCACCGAGCTGGTCAATAAAGACCTGGCCAGCGCCTATCAACCGTCCCACAACGAAACAACCGGTTGGGGCGCCATCTGGCAACTCGATCAGCAATCGGTGGATGTGGCCTGGTTGGCGCCGGCTACCCATGAGCGCCTGCCGTTGATTATCTACTTGCCGGGGTTGGGTGAGCCGGCCTCGGGCGGTGTGGAGTGGTGCAAGGCTTGGGCGCAAGCCGGTTATGCGGTGCTGTCTGTTCAAGGGCACGCCTATGATCAGTCGATTTTTGCCTCGGCGCAGGCGTTGGATGGTGACTTCCGTGGCGTGGCCAGCACTCATTACACCGCCGCCGCCTTGCGCGACAGGCTGGCCACCTTGCAGAAAGTCCTGACTGAGGTTCGGGCTCGGGCGGCGAAAGGCGACGCACAACTGGCGGCCATCGACTGGGACCAGGTCGTGGTGGCCGGCTTTGATTTAGGGGCACAGACCGCTGAGGCACTGGCCGGGGCGCTGGAACCTGGCGCTACGTCGGGCGTCGCGATTCAGCCCAAGGCGGTGTTGTTGCTCAGTCCTTATGTGGAAGCCGGTGCTCGGCCAGGGCTGTTCGCCCAGATGTCGGCGCCCGTGCTGTCGATGACCGGTCAGGAGGATGAAGATCCGTTCAACTGGGTCAGTTCCTATCGCCAGCGACAGGTGCTGGGGGAGTCGGTGACGGTGGCCGGCAGCGTTCAGTTGGAGCTGAACAAAGCGACGCACAAGACCTTGTCCGGTACCGAGCTGTTCAACCGACCATCGAAAAAAGCCGACAAGGGCAGCGACCCGTCCGGCGATGCTCCCAAGAGCAGAGGGCACAAGCACGGTGGCGCCAAGCCCGGCGGTGGCGTCCATAGTTCGATGGCGGGCGAACCGGCCCCGGATCCCAAGCAAGTGGCCGCGATTCAGGCAATCGGTGTGGCGTTTCTCGATAGCCGCGTCAAACACAATTCCGCGGCCACCGAATGGTTGCTGAAAGGCGCGCCAGGTTGGCTGGAGGGGGCGGGGCGGTTGAAGTAGTTTTGGGCAGGGTCAACGGCTGTTCAATGGCCCGGCGCGTTTCATCCGCCCCACTCCGGGAAATCTCGCCGATTTGTGTTTCTATGCAGGAGCCCTATAAGAGGTCCAATCGTCGGCTTTCGAGTACAGGCCACCCTGGGCCCTGAGTACGTCCTCGACCAGGAACGGCACCACGTTGGTCAGGCCCACGGCCTCTTCTTCGGTATTGGTGAGCCCAGTGACTTTCTTGCCCTCGACCAGCGGACGGCCATCCGCTTTCTTGACATGACGCAGTACGCCGGGCGCGTGGCAGACGAGGGCGGCAGGTTTACCGGCCGCGAGGAACGACTGGATCAACTGGGTCGAGTGCTGGTCTTCGGCCAGATCCCACAGTGAGCTTCCTTTTTTTCATCTGATGTGAAGGCCGCCGCTCACTTTAACGAGGGTTAAGCCCGCTCGTTCTTCGACGAGTCCATGACGATGTAGCTGGTGATCGACGATACATGAGGCAAGGTACCGAGAACGTCGGTATGAAACGTCTTGTACGCCTTGATATCCGCAACCTCTACGCGCAGCAGGTACTCGATGGCGCCCGTGATGGTGTGGCATTCCACGACTTCCGGAGCGCCAGCGATGGCGCGCTCGAAGGCCTGAAGGCTTTCCTTGGTGTGATTGGAAAGGCCTACGGTGATGTACACCACAAAGCCAGCCCCCAGGCGGGATCTATCGATAACGGCCCGGTATCCGGTGATGATACCGGCAGATTCCAGGTCCTGTACCCGCCTCAAGCAAGCAGAGGGGGACAGACCGACCCGTTCAGCCAGTTTCACATTGGTTTGGCGCGCGTCCTTGGCAAGCTCGGACAATATTCTTTCGTCAATTCGGTCTAAAGCTGTTGTTTGTTGCATGGATCCGATTTTTGCTCGTGAGTTCACAAGAAAATTCTGTGATTTAAGCAATAGAATATTCCGCTTCATGGGCTTGATACAACAGATGAATATATGAGCGATATGGCGTTTCTTTTCCCTTTTCTGCTTTTCGCCATCGTGATGACAGGCACGCCGGGCCCGAATAATGCGATGGTCCTCGTATCGGGTGCCCGGGTAGGGGTCTGGCGCACGATGCCCCTCGTGTGGGGCATCGTGGCGGGTGTGGCGCTCCAGATGGTGATATTGGGCCTGGGCCTCGGAGCGGTGTTCGAGGCCATTCCGGGGTTTCACACCGCGTTGAGCATCGTGGGGGCGACCTACATCTTATGGCTCGCGTGGAAGATTGCCTCCAGCGGTCCGTTGGTGATCGGCGATGAGGAGCGCTCGCCCATGGGGTTTTTCGGCGGGGTGGTTTTCCAGTGGATCAATCCCAAGGCGTGGGCCATATCGATCAGCGCGGCAGCCACCTATATTCCCCTCGAGAACCATCTTGTGAACGTGTTCATGACCGCTGCGCTGCTGGCGGTCGTGTCTACTCCCTGTGTCGGGATCTGGGCGGTGGGTGGGGTGGTATTTCGACGTTTCCTGATGCGAGCGAATGTGGCGTTGGTCTTCAATATCGTCATGGCGCTTGTCTTGTTAGGCGCTACCCTGCCAGCCATTGTGCGTCTAACCCATTGATTGCCTGGAGCGTCGATCAAGGTGATGGCGCGCGCTTTTCAGCAGTCGGATTCCGTTTCCTGTAGCGCTATTGAAGAAAAAGCGCTTCATCACGCCCCTGAACCTTATACTTGGCCCGCCGTCCAGGCAGGTTAGGTTCAGGAGTTGAAACCATGGCAGGTAGCAGTTTTTTCGCGTTGTTCGATGACATCGCAACCTTGTTGGACGACATATCGGTGATGAGCAAGGTCGCCGTGAAGAAAACCGCCAGTGTTCTGACGGATGATCTGGCGGTGAACGCGGAGAAGGTGGTTGAGCTCAAGGCGGATCGTGAGCTGCCAGTGGTGTGGGCCGTGTGCAAGGGCTCCCTGGTCAACAAGGCGATTCTTGTCCCGCTGGCGCTGGGGCTCAATTACCTGGCCCCTGCGCTGGTCCATTGGTTGCTGGTGATTGGCGGGATCTACCTCTGCTATGAAGGTATCGAGTCGCTTATCGAGAAGTTGAGTCCCCATGGCGGCCAGGATGAAGCACGAAAGGTAAAGAGGCTCAATGAAGCCGAGGCAAAGGTCTACGAGGCGAAGAAGGTGAAAGGCGCCATCGTGACCGACTTTGTCCTGAGCGCCGAGATCGTGGTGATCACCCTCAATGTTGTGGCTGAGGCGCCTTTCGTGCAGCAGTTGATAACGCTTGTGTTGATCTCCTTGCTGGTGACGTTTGGTGTGTACGGGCTAGTGGCTGGCATCGTTCGGCTGGATGACCTCGGACTGCGGCTGCGCAAGATCACCCACCCCGGTCATTTCTCGGCAATGCTTCGCCGGATGGGCGGCTGGCTGATATCGGCCGCGCCCAAGCTGATGAAACTGCTGTCGTGGGTGGGCACCATCGCCATGTTTTTTGTCGGAGGGGCGTTCATTGCGGAAGCGGTTCACGGTGGACCTGAATGGATCGTCAAGCCGGCCATCAAGCATTGGCTGGAGAACTATTTGATCCAGGCCGCCGTGGGACTGATCGCCGGGGCCATTGCAGTCGCAGTGGCCTGGACGGCAAGACGGCTGAGTCATCGGGTACTAGGGTAGGCCCTTGACCCGCAGGTGACGTGCAGGGCGGCTCAAACCCTCGAGCCGCTCATGGGATCCATTCGACTTGATGTAGATCAAGCCGGAAAGTCCTCCAACTCCGATAGTGTGCGCTCGTGCTTGCACTCCATCAGTGCCTGGCAACGACTATTGCATTGAGGTGTCGATGTGTACGCGTTCTCGCCACGGGAGTTGCCGGAGCAACTCTTCATATTGACCGAGCTTGCGCTCAACCTGCGCTGGACCTGGAATCACGCACTCGACGGTCTCTGGGAAGCGATCGATCCAATGCTATGGGAGCGTACCCATAACCCCTGGATGATTCTGCAGAACGCGTCGCCGCAGCGTTTTGAGGCGCTCTGTCGGGATACCTCGTTCTCGCAGACACTCACACAGGCCATCGAAGAGCACCGGCGTTATCTCGGTGAGCCGGGCTGGTATGCACAGCAGTCGGCGCCCGCCGATTCGGCGCGGATCGCATACTTCAGCATGGAGTTTGGCCTGAGCGAGGCCTTTCCACTCTACGCCGGCGGACTCGGTGTACTGGCCGGGGATTATCTCAAGACGGCCAGCGACCTGGGCGCCCCGGTAGTCGGAGTGGGCTTGCTCTACCAGGAAGGTTATTTCCGGCAAAGCATCGACTCGGCCGGTCGACAGCATGAGGCCTATCCCTACAACGACCCGACCAGCCTGCCGATCCAGCCGGCTATTGGCAGCGACGGCGCCTGGCTGAAAGTCGCGCTGCAACTTCCGGGGCGCACGTTGCATTTGCGGGTGTGGCAGGCCATCGTCGGACGTACACGCCTGTATCTGCTGGACAGTAACGATCTGCTCAATGGCGCCGGAGACCGCGGGATCACCTCCAAATTGTACGGCGGCGGTTCGCAAATGCGCTTGCTCCAGGAAGTGGTGCTCGGCATCGGCGGCTGGACGGTACTCGAAGCCCTGGGGATCGACGTGGACGTGTGCCACCTGAACGAGGGGCATGCCGCACTGCTGGTGCTGGAGCGGGCCCGCTGCTTCATGCACAAGATGGGCGTTTCGTTCCGGGAAGCCTGGTGGGCGACGCGTGCCGGGAATGTCTTCACCACGCATACGCCGGTGGCGGCGGGTTTTGATGTCTTCCCCGCCGCGCTGATCGGCAAGTACGCGCGTCCCTACCTCGAAGACTGTGATCTTTCATTGCGCGAACTGCTGGCATTGGGTCGGCGTGATCCGCTGGATGACGACGAGCCGTTCAACATGGCTTTTCTCGCCTTGCGTGGCTGTGCCCAGTGCAATGGGGTGAGTCGCCTGCATGGTGAGGTCAGCCGTCGTCTGTTCAGCGATCTGTATCCACGCTGGCCGTTTCAGGAAGTACCCGTGGGGCATGTGACCAACGGCGTCCATGTGCCTTCCTGGGACTCGGTCTGGTCCGATCACCTGTGGACCACCTGCTGCGGCAAGGAGCGTTGGCTCGGTAGCGTGGAGTCGCTCCCCGGGCCGCTTTCCGACAGCGACGACCAGGCCCTGTGGACCATGGCCGGCGAGCAACGCCTTGATCTGGTGAAGTACGCGCGTCAGCGTCTGGCCTGGCATCTTGGGCAGCGTGGCGAGTCCGTGCAGCAGATTGAAGAGGCCGCGCAGGTGCTCGATCCCAATTGCCTCACGCTCGGTTTCGCCCGGCGCTTTACCGACTACAAGCGCCCGAATCTGCTGCTGCATGACCCGGATCGCCTGACGCGTCTGCTCACCGATGAGCAGCGTCCGGTCCAGCTGATCATCGCGGGTAAGGCCCATCCCGATGATGAGCAGGGCAAGCAATTGATCCAGGCCTGGATGGACTTCGTTCATCGTCCTGGTCTGCGCCGGCACGTGGTGTTCCTGGAGGATTACGACCTCGAACTGGCCCAGCATCTGGTACAGGGCGTCGATGTCTGGATCAATACACCACGACGCCCCTGGGAAGCCTGCGGTACCAGCGGCATGAAGGTGTTGGTCAATGGCGGATTGAACCTGTCCGAACGCGACGGCTGGTGGGCGGAGGCCTACCAGCCCGATTGCGGCTGGGCCATCGGCACTGACGGGCCCAGCGACGATGTGGTCGATGCCGAGTGCTTGTACCGCTTGCTCGAGGACGCAGTCGTGCCGTCCTTCTACACCCGCGACACCCAGGGCATTCCCCGTGCCTGGGTGCAACGCATGCGGGCCAGCATGTCGCAACTGGGGCCGCAATTCAGCAGTAACCGCATGCTGCTCGAATACCTGGAGCGTTTTTACCAACCGGCGATTCAGGCGTTCCGACGCCGCCGCGAGGACCAGGCCGGGCTCGCCCGTGGGCTTCAGGCGTGGCAGAAGGCGCTGAGCGCGGGGTGGGACAACATACATTTTGGTACGCTCGATGCACATCGCGACGGCGATCAGCTACATATCAGCGTGCCTGTCTATCTGGGGGAGATCGCCCCGGAATGGGTAAAGGTGGAGCTCTGTGCCGCCTTGCGCGACGAGTTCCCGGCGCTGTGCCTGCCGATGACCGCCAGTGGCCCGATTCCCGGCGCCGTCCACGGTTATATCTTTTCCCTCTCGATGGCTGTCACGCGACCCCTGGAGGATTACACCCCACGGGTTCGCGCCTGGCACCCGGAGGCCTTTCTGCCGGCGGAAAATGCGCTGATCGCCTGGCAGCGTTGAGGCCAGGTCAGTGGTCATAGGCCTCGAAGCCGGAGACCACATCGAACAGCTCTTCGTCGATGCTGTCCTGGCGCAGTCGGTGAAAATCGTCCCCCAGGGTTTTCAGCAGTTCGCCGATGTTTTTCTCCGCCCGCTGCATGGCCGCCAGACGGCTGGCATTTTCGCTGGCCAATGACTCCGCGCAGCTACGGAACAGCGAGACAAACAGATACTCGCGAATAAACGCGAGCGAAACCTGCTCGCCGTTTTGCTGTACTTCGGGAAGGTTATTGGTGGGCCAGGGCCTGCTGGCCAGCTGGCGTTGCCAGGCATCGTCCAATGGCAGCATGCGCTGGCTGACCGATTCGTAGAGTGCCCCAGGTTTTGGCCTGTTGTGAAAAAGGTAGACCTGGCCGATTTCGCCCCGTTCACGCTGGCTTTCAAGCTCAAGCAGAATCTGGCTGACCAGGGGTGTGATCTCGACGATAGCGTTCGGCAGGATAAAGCGGCTGGAAGTGTTCAATGGGCTGTCGGCAAGGCGCGATTGGATACGCTCGCCCACCACCCAGAGCATTTTTCTGTTTGGCAGTGGATCCAGTGTTTCAAGCACAAACTCGGCGAGCGCATCGTTGAACTGGCCGACCAGTCCCTGATCGGAGCCGAACACCACCGCGCAGACCGTCCCCGGGTCCTGCTGTTTGCGCTGGCCCAAAGCGCCGGATTGGCGCTGGCGGAAACAGGCCAGCAGGCCGAGTTGCACCGTTCGGTCATAGTCCTCCAGCGAGCGCACGGCGTTCTCATATTGACTGATGTTCGACGCCGCCATCGCTTTCATCGTGCGCACCACGGATTCGAGATCGCCGGCACTGGCGATCTTGCGCCGCAGGCTGGCGCCGGTGTCGCTCATGACGACACCGGGTTATCGGGCGTCGCCAGGAATTGCGCCACGGCCTGCCTGGCGAGTTCGGTCATCAGCTGTTTGTCGGCATCGCTCAGTTTATCGGTGCCTGCCAGGCTCGCGCCGAGCGCGGCGGGAAGCGTGGCGGCTGCGGCCCGGACGGCCTGCTCGGCATCCGCCATCCGGGTCAGCGGTACCGGATCGAACAGTCCCGCGGTCAAGGCCAGCAAGACGGTGATTTGCACGGAGGTCGACAGGGGGGAGAACTCCTGCTGCTTGAGGCAGGCGCGAATACGCCGGCCATGCTCGATCAGCTTGCGGGTGGCTTCATCGAGGCGGGCGCCAAAGCGGGCGAAGGTCTCGAGTTCCTCGAACTGGGCGTAGGCCAGCTTCAGGTCGCCGGCGACGGCCCGGTAGGCGGCGCTTTGCGCCTTGCCACCGACCCGTGAAACCGATTTGCCGACATCCACCGCCGGCAGTACCCCGAGTTCAAAAAGTGAAGGCGACAGATAGATCTGGCCGTCGGTGATGGAAATCAGATTGGTCGGAATATAAGCGGAAATGTCCTGGGCGGCGGTTTCGATGATCGGCAAGGCGGTCAGCGAACCCCCGCCGAGTTCCGGACGCAGATGGGTGCTGCGTTCGAGCAGACGCGAATGGATATAGAAAATATCGCCAGGAAAGGCTTCACGCCCAGGGGGCCGGCGCAGCAGCAGTGACAGCTCCCGATAGGCTTGCGCGTGCTGGGTCAGGTCGTCGTAGACCACCAGCACGTCGCGGCCCTGTTCCATGAAGTACTCGGCAATGCTGGTTGCGGCGTAGGGGGCGATATAGGCCAGCCCGGGGGCGTTGTTGCCCTCGCTGACGATCACCACGGTGTAGGGCAGGGCGCCCTTTTCCCGTAGCGTGTCGATAAGTTTGGCGACGCCGGAAGCACGTTGGCCAATGGCGCAATAGACACAAATGACGTTCTTGTCGCGCTGATTGATGATGGTATCGAGCGCAATGGTCGTCTTGCCGGTCTGCCGATCGCCGAGAATCAGTTCCCGTTGTCCACGCCCGACCGGAATCAGCGCATCGATCACTTTGATGCCGGTTTGCAGCGGCACGCTGACCGGAGCCCGGTCCATGATCGGCGCGGCCGGTCGTTCCAGCGGCAGGCGCGGTCCTGGCGGTAGCGGCGCGAGGTCATCCAGGGGGCGTCCTGTCGGATCGATGGTGCGTCCCAGCAGCGCCTCCCCGACCGGCACATCGACGACATGCCCGCCACGCTCGACCGGGTCGCCGGCCTGCAGCTCCCAGTAGTCGCCGAGCAGGACCACGCCGATTTCATCTTCGTCGATATTGAAGGCGATGCCCTTGATCCCGTGCGGAAATATCAGCACCTCCTCGAAACCGACACCGGGCAGGCCGCTCACCTTGGCGATCCCCGGAGCGACGCTGCGCACCTGCCCGATCTCTCGGGGGGCCAGCGGCGGCACAAACGCCTCGGTCGCCTCCCGTATGCGGGCAAAGGTCTGCTCCAGGACATTCTCCAGCCGTTCATCGGGCATGGGGGGCTTCCTTGTCGGAGAGAACCTTGGCCGGGGTATTGACCGCCAGCAGATCGCCGACGCTGCTTTCCAACTCCGTCAGGTAGTGCGCGATGCTCCACGCCACCTTTTGTCCGTCGGTGCACAGCTCGATGCCGCTGACCAGCTCCGGAGCCATTTCGAAACGGGCCTGGGTGGCGCTTCCGAGCAGTGCCTGGAGTTCGGCTTCGAGGCTGGCGCGATGCGCCGCCGATAGCCCGAAGGTGCTACGCACGACTATCGGCAGGGCCTTGTTCCGCAGGGCGCCGGCCAGCTTTTGCTTTTCATCTGAACCCAGGGTCCGCAGGCGCTCTATGAAAGTGGCGACCATTTGCTCTTCCAGCGTCACGCCGGCCAAATCGCTCAATGCCTTGCGCGCAATGCTGAAGACCTCCTGTTGCGTACGGCGAAAGATTTCCTGGTGCAGGGCCTGGGCCTCACTGCGCAGGCTGTCCTGTTGCCGAGCGCCCAGGTTGATGGCTTCCTGGCGTGCGGCATCCAGCAGACGCTGGCGCTCGCTGTTCGCCGCGTCGGTTGCCTGGCTGAGCAATGCCGCGCGTTCCCTGTCGAAGTCGGCGTTCTTGCGCTGGAATGCTTCACGCTCCTGTCCGGCCTCGGCTTTTTTCGCGTCGGCGTCCGCCAGTTCCCTGGCGATACGCTGTTCACGGGCGTCGATGGCGTTGAGTATCGGACGATAGAGAAAGCGCTTGAGCAACCAGACCAGAATCAGGAAGTTGAGGATCTGTGCGCCGACAGTGAACCAGTCGATAAGCATGATCTACTTTCCAGCGACCTGGGCGATGGCGTGGCTCCAGAATGGATTGGCGAAAATCAGGATCATCGAGACGACGAAGCAATAGATGGCCACCGACTCGACCATCGCCAGGCCGACAAACAGGGTGCGGGTAATGGTGGCCGATGCGTCGGGTTGTTGCGCCAGGGCGCTGAGCGCGGTGGCCACCGCGCGACCTTCGCCGAGCGCCGGGCCGATACTGCCGATGGCGATGGTCAGGCCCGAGGTAATGATCGAGGCCACTGCGATAATTGTCATGCTGTCCATGGTCACGCCTTCCGGGGGGTCATGTGGTTGAGGCAGGTTCAGGGGTTCTGGGTGATTTGCGCGAGCGGGTTGCCGCGGCGATGTAGACCGCCGCCAGGATGCTGAAAATGTAGGCCTGGACCATGCCGGTCAAGAGTCCCAGGGCACTCAGGAGCACGGGAAAGATGAAGGGGGTGATGGTCAGCAGGATGGCCAGGATCATCGTGCCGCTCATCATGTTGCCGAACAGCCGGGCCGCCAGTGCCAGGGTGCGCGACAATTCGCTGACGATATTGAACGGCAGCATGATCACCGTCGGTTTCAGGTAGGCGTTCAGGTATTCAGCCAGGCCGCTTTCGGCGATACCGAACAACGGCACGGCGATAAACACGCAAATAGCCAGTGCCGCGGTGGTCGACAGGGAGCCGGTTGGTGGCTCGTAGCCGGGCACGATGGTGAAGAGGCTGGCCGTTCCCACGAACAGGAACAGGGTACCGAGAAACCCCAGGTATTTGCGCGGCTGGACCAGGCCGACTTCGCCGATCTGCGTGACGATGCCGGTCACGACAATTTCCAGCAGGTTCTGCCAGCGGCTGCGCTCCAGCCCTGTCGCCAGACGCCGGGTGATCAGATGGGAACCCAGTGTCAGCACCAGCATCAGGCCCCAGGTGAAGGCGATGGTCGCGTTGATCTTGAACAGGCCGTATTGCCACAGCACGATGTCGTCCGGACTAAGGTGCATGGTCACCCTCCAGGTTCACCACTGCCGGGCGCGAGAGCCGCATAATGAGCAGGCGTGCCACGACAAAGCCGGACAAGGCGGCCAGCCAGCGTTGCCAGGTGTCGCCGCAGGCCAGGTAGAGGCCCACCAGCACGATGGTTGTACGCACCAGCAGGCTGGCAAAAAACCACAGGCCGACCCACGGCGACGCCATCGCCCGCCGAACCGTCCACCACAGGCCGCCAAAAAACACGACACCCAGCACCACACCGGCCAGCAGGGGCGCCAAGAGGTTTAGTTCATTCATCGTCATCGGTCTCCTGTTCGTGTATTTCGCGCTCTTCCTTGGCGACCCAATGCCAGGCATTGAAACAGCCCAGCACCAGGCCGGCGGCCATGAGTGCCAGCGTCCATGAGCGCCCGCCCGGGTAGCGCCCATCCAGCCACAGGCCGGCGGCCGCGCCGAGCAGGGTGGGAATCACCACCGACCAGCCGATCAGCCCCATCATCCCCAGGCCTGACCAGACGGTCCGCGTCCTGTGGCGTTGAGCCTTGAGTTTGCGGGCCGCCTTGCTGCCGACTTGCTGGCTGAAGGCCTTTTCGCCGGGTGTCGGCTTTTTCTCGTCGTCACTCATGATGCAGGGCGGCGAAGCGGCGAATGAAGCTGCTTTCCAGTTTAGCCAAGGCCGAACGAACGCTTTGCTCTTGCTCGTGCCGGCTGAGGAACTCCCGTTCGATCACCTGGCGCAGCTGCGCAAGGTCCATATTGCCGATCGCATCGCGCACGCACACCAGGACTTCGCCACCGGTTTTAACCAGCACGCCTTCGTCGACCGCCAGGCAGACTTCGCCTCCCTCCCTCGTTTCATAGGTCAGGATGCCCGGCACCAGGGCCGCGGCGCAGTCGAGCCGGTTGGGCAGCAGGCCAAAGGCGCCACTGAGTGATTCGGCAACGATGCGCAGGACCTCGTGCTCCTCGGCGAAGACCTTGAAGGGCAGCAGAATCTTAAGATGCATGTGGGTTGAGGGCATTTCCCACCTCCGGGACGTGCTTGTCCATGGCTTCGTCGATACGGCCAATCATGTACAACGCCGCCTCCGGCACATCCTTGAACTCGTCCCGCAGGATACGCTCGCAGCCGTCAAGGGCGTCCTTGAGGCTGACCAGCTTGCCCTGCATGCCGGTGAACTGTTCCGTGGTGAAAAACGGCTGGGTGAGAAAACGCTCCAGCCGGCGTGCACGCGCCACCACATTGCGGTCTTCGCTCGACAATTGTTCGAGGCCGAGCATGGCGATGATGTCCTTGAGATCGGCGTATTGCGCCAGCGTACGGCGGATCTCCTGGGCCAGTGCGTAATGTCGCGTGCCGATAACCCCGGGCGTCGCCATCTTCGAGTTTGACTGTAGTGGATCTATGGCGGGATAGAGCCCCTCGCTGGCCCGTTTGCGCGAAAGTACGATGGACGCCGACAGGTGTGAGAAGGTGTGCATCGCGGCCGGATCGGTGAAGTCGTCCGCCGGGACGTACACCGCCTGGATCGAGGTGATGGCACCGGAGTCGGTATTGGCGATACGGTCTTGCAGTTGGGCCAGCTCGGTCCCCAGAGTAGGCTGATAGCCCAGGCGGGCGGGCATCTGCCCCATCAGCCCGGAGATTTCCATGCCGGCTTGAATGAAGCGGAAGATGTTGTCGACCAGCAACAGCACGTCACGGTGTTCATCGTCGCGGAAATACTCGGCCATGGTCAGCGCCACATGGCCGACCCGGAAGCGGGCACCCGGTGGCTCGTTCATCTGGCCGAACACCATCACCATGTTGTCGAGCACGCCGGCCGACTTCATGTCGCGATAAAGCTCTTCGCCCTCGCGACAGCGCTCGCCAATGCCACAGAAGATGCTGACCCCTTCGCGCTGGCCGACCATATTGTGGATCATCTCGGTCAGCAGCACTGTCTTGCCGACTCCCGCACCGCCAAACAACCCGGCCTTGCCGCCGCGTTCCAGTGGCATCAGGACGTCGATGATTTTCACGCCGGTCTCGAACACTTCGGATTGGGTCGTACGGTGCGCGAGCGGGGGCGGTGGGCAATGCACGCTGCGCCAATTCACCTCGGGTGCCGGCAGCCGGTCGATGGCGTTGCCGAAGACATCGAACATCCGTGACAGGATTTCCTTGCCAATGGGGGCCAATAGCGGCCCGCCACTATCCGCGACCGGCATACCCCGGGCGAGTCCCTGGGTGGGGGTCAGGGCGATGCCACGCACCCGTTGTGCATCGAGCTGGGCAAAGACTTCAATAAAAACCTTGCCGTCCACTCCGGCATGCAACAGCGAGTGTATCGGCGGAAGCAGGGACTCGAAGTGAATATCGACGACGCTGCCCCGTACTGACACGATGACCCCCAGGTTCGCGACGCCGGCCATGTTGTTCATGGGGTTGCCCATAAGCATCCAACCACCGGGACGCCACATTCCTGGCTGAACTCGATGCTGATACGGCTCAAGTGAACGACTGCATCCGGCATGGCTGTCCTCCGGGCGATTGAATCAGGCAATCAGCAAGTGATCCTGTACTTTTCTCACGCCGGGCACCGACCAGGCTGCCCGGGCGGCCAACTGGCGTTCACGCCATAGATGAACCTTGCCTTCGAGCTTCACGACATCGCCATCGACCTCGACGTGAATGCCCTTGGCATCGAGCTCGGCATTGCGCTTGAGGGCTTCTTCGATGCGTTGCTGGATATCGACAACGTCCACCCGCGCGCGCAGGGTGATCTGGTTGTTCACACCCAGCACACCGGACAGCTTGCGCACGGCCCGTTCAGCGGTTTCTTTCTGATACTGCCAGTCCACTTCGCCTTCCAGGGTGATCCAGCCTTTCTGCACAATGACCTTGACGGCGTCTTCGGCAATATCGGAGCTCCAGGTGATGATATTCAAGGCGCGGTTGGCGATGGTGTCGTCGTCCATGCCGGCGCCTTTGGCCAGCCGTACCTGTATTTCTTCCGCCACCGCGCGAACGCCCCTGACGCTTTTAACCGTCTGTTCGGCGCTGACTTTCTGAGCGTAGCTTTTGACATGACCGGAGAGCGTGACAACACCGTTGTCCACCGCCACGCCAATATTGGCGGCGTCGATTTCGGGGTGGAACTCAAGCTCTTCCATTATGGTATTGCGCAGACTCAAATCGCTCATGAGGGTGTCCTCTGGCTGATGCACGGGGGAGGGTCGCGAGAACCCGTCAATCTCTTCTACGCCTGAGCCCCGGAAAATCATTGAGCTAAATCAACAATGCCTTGTTGAGGTCGATCCCGATGTCGTGTCTTGCGCGTGTGTGCTGTCCTGGCGTTTGCTGATCAATAGATAACCATTTGTTGATCAAGATCAGAGTTCCCTGGCAAGGGCTCCGGATACTGGCAGCACAACAACGTTCTACCGACTTGATAGCGGAAGGGAAAAATCATGGGCGTTGCAGTCACCTCCCGTAAGGGAGAGCGTTTCAACCTGCCTGCCAGCGAGCTGACCCCTCTACCGGTCTGCGCTTCGACGGGTGCTCCATTACTGCAACTGCTGACTTCTCTACCAAGTACCACTGGCCTGACTCACAGAAGAAAGATTCTGTTCGTGACTTCGGAGCTGGCTGATCTGGTGAAAACCGGCGGGCTGGGCGATGTATCGGCCGCGCTGCCGCGAGCCATGCGCCATCAGCACGATGTCCGCGTGCTGATTCCCGGTTACCCGCAGGTGCTTGCCAGCGATAACCCGATCCATATCGTCGGCGAACTGGGGGGCCATGCGGCCTTGCCGCCGTGCAAGATCGGGCGGATGGACACGAAGGACGGGTTGGTCATTTATGTGTTGATCTGCCCCGAGCTGTACGAACGTGAAGGCACACCCTATGTCGATAACAACGGCCGTGACTGGCCTGATAACCATATCCGCTTCGCCCGTCTCGGCCTTGCCGCCGCTGACTTCGCCAATGGCGCGGTGAGAACCCCATGGTGTCCGGAACTGGTGCATGCCCACGATTGGCCCGCCGGATTGGCTCCGGCGTATATGCGCTGGCGTGGTCAGTCCACACCGAGCATTTTCACCATTCACAACCTTGCGTATCAAGGCATGGTCAGCACCGGCAGCAGCCGCGAACTGGGTATTCCTGACCACGCGTTGGGGGCCGAAGGCATGGAGTTTTACGGCAAGCTCTCATTTATCAAGGCGGGCATGGCGTATGCCAGTCACATCACCACCGTGAGTGCGACCTACGCCAGGGAGATCACCACGCCGGCCTTTGGCTGTGGCCTGGAAGGCTTTCTGCAAAGCAAAGCCAGGCAAGGGCTGCTCAGCGGGATTCCCAATGGAATCGACGCCAGTTGGGATGGGCAAACCGACGAGCACCTGATTTGTCGGTTTGCCCCGAACGAATGGCAGCGCAAGGCAATCAACACGGACTACATCCGCGGCTTGTTCGGGCTTGCAGCTTGCACGGGACCTCTATTCGCCGTGGTATCGCGGCTGGTTTTCCAGAAAGGCCTGGATCTGACCATCGGTGCTGCCGAGCATATCGTCAATCAGGGCGGACAAATTGCGATCATGGGCCGTGGCGAACCGCAGGAAGAGCAGGCCATTGGCGAACTGGCCCTGCGTTTTCCGGGGCGGATCGGCGTGCATATCGGGTTCAATGAAACGGATGCACGCCGCCTGTTTGCCGGCAGCGACTTCTTGTTGATGCCGTCGCGTTATGAGCCCTGCGGCCTGAGCCAGATGTACGCCCAGCGCTTCGGTTCCTTGCCGGTGGCCCGTAGGACCGGCGGGTTGGCTGACACCATTGAAGATGGCGTGACCGGTTTTCTGTTCGAAGACGCGACGCTGCAAAGCTATACCGCGGCGCTGACGCGGGCGATCAAGGTGTTCGCCAATCCCCGACTGCTCAATGCCATGCGCTGCCGTGCCATGGCTGTACCGTTCAACTGGGACCAGGCGGTAAAACCCTATAGCCAGCTTTATCTTAAGTTGTTGAGGGCAGGGGTGGAGGTGCCGCTGCCTTAATTGGGTGCCGCAGCAGCGAGCGCGGTCCGGGAATCTTCCCAATCCGTAACCCATGGCTGCACGAGCTGCCGACAAAACTCTTCCCCATCAAATGGAGAGACATCGTGACGCATTCCCATAGCCATATCCGTTGGTTCAAAGAGCTGGGCCTTAACGATGTCGCGTTGGTCGGCGGCAAGAATGCGTCGTTGGGAGAGATGTACCAGAACCTGGCCGCTGAGGGGGTGCGCATCCCAAACGGTTTTGCCATTACCTCTGAGGCCTATCGTTATGTACTTGAGCACAATAAGGCCTGGCAGCCCCTGCATGCGGCACTTGATGGACTTGATCCAGACAATATCGAAGACTTGCAGGCGCGGGGGGAAAAGGCGAGGGCGATTGTATACGGCTGTGCGCTGCCGGGAGATTTGCAGGCGGCGATACTGCAAAGCTATGCCCAACTCAAACAGGAGTACGGCGAAAACATTTCCTTGGCGGTGCGCTCCTCGGCGACGGCCGAAGATTCGCCACAGGCCTCATTCGCCGGACAGAACGACACCTATCTCAACGTCACCGGTGACGATGCCCTGCTCGATGCCTACAAACGCTGCCTGGTTTCCAACTTTACCGACCGCTCCATTCACTACAAATACGACAATGGCTTTGACTACTACAAGGTCTATCTCGCTGTCGTGGTCATGAAAATGGTGCGTAGCGATATAGGCGCCAGTGGCGTGATGTTCTCACTGGACACGGAAACGGGCTTCAGGGATGTCGTGTTCATCAATGCCGCGCTGGGGCTTGGCGAGAATGTCGTGCAGGGTACGGTGGTCCCCGATGGTTTCTATGTGCACAAACCCAGCTTTCTCAAGGGCTATCGTGCCGTCTTGAAGCGCAGCCTGGGCAGCAAGGAAAAAACGATGGTTTTCACCGACACGCTCAACAGCAGCAATATCGCGGTGGAATACACCAGGAACATTGATACGCCCAGCAAGGAGCGAACCCGCTTTTGCATCTCCGATGCAGAGGTGATGGTGTTGGCCGACTATGCCATCAAGGTTGAAAACCACTATTCGAGCAAAGCCGGTGTTTACAAGCCCATGGATATGGAATGGGCCAAAGACGGGATCGATGGTCAGTTATATATGGTGCAGGCACGGCCGGAGACGGTCGAGTCGCAAAAAAAAGGTAATCTGCTCGAAATCTATCACCTCAAGCAAAAATCGACAGTCCTGCTCAGGGGCAAGGCGGTCGGTACCCGAATTGGTACAGGTAAAGCGCGGGTGATCAACGATGCCAGGCACCTGAGCGACTTTCAACCGGGCGAAGTACTGGTTTCGGATAGCACCACGCCGGACTGGGAGCCTGTCATGAAGACCGCCGCGGCGATCGTGACAAGCCGCGGCGGCCGTACCTGTCACGCGGCTATCGTGTCGCGTGAACTGGGCATTCCCGCCATCGTGGGCGCCGTGAACGCGTCAGCCGAGATCAAAACCGGCACGCCGATTACCATCAGCTGCGCCGAAGGCGAAACCGGGAACGTCTATGAAGGTCTTCTGGGTTTTGACATTCAACAGATCGATCTCAGTCAGCTGGCACATCCTAAAACAAAGATCATGATGAACCTGGGTAATCCCGACCAGGCTTTCAGTCTTGCCTCGCTACCGGTAGATGGCATTGGCCTGGCGCGTATGGAATTCATTATCAATGAATACATCAAGGTCCATCCGATGGCGCTCGCGCATCCGGAGAAGCTGGATGACGTAACACGTGAAAAGATCGCCGCCTTGAGTATTGCCTACAAGGACCCCACGGATTTTTTTGTGAAGACCTTGGCCGAAGGCGTCGCCACCATCGCGGCGGCGGTGTATCCAAAACCTTGCGTAGTGCGCATGAGCGACTTCAAGAGCAATGAATATGCGACGCTGCTGGGGGGCAATTGTTTCGAACCGGAGGAAGGCAACCCGATGATCGGGTTTCGTGGCGCCTCCCGCTATACCCATCCTGCCTATGCCGAAGGTTTTGCGCTGGAGTGCGCGGCCATGAAATGGGTGCGCGATAAGATAGGTTTGGTTAACGTCAAGTTGATGATTCCTTTTTGTCGCACGGTCGAGGAGGGCGAAAAGGTCCTGGCAGCGATGGCTGTCCATGGCCTCAAGCGCGGAGAAAACGGGCTGGAGGTCTACGTCATGTGCGAGATTCCCAACAATGTCATCCAGGTCGACGCCTTCGCCAAATTGTTCGACGGCTTCTCCATCGGCTCCAACGACCTGACCCAGTTGACGCTCGGCGTGGATCGCGATTCGGAAATCGTCGCCTTCGATTTCGATGAGCGCGATCCGGGTGTGAAACAGATGATTCGCCTGGCGGTGGAGGGGGCCAGACGCAATGGTCGCCACTCCGGTATTTGTGGACAGGCGCCGTCCGACTATCCTGAGATGGCTGAGTATCTGGTGGAGATTGGCATCGACTCGATCAGTCTCAATCCGGACGCCGTACTGGCTACGACCCAGCATGTCCTGGCGGTGGAGAAGCGCCTCTCACTCAATCGCAAAGCGTAGAACCGTTTTGGGAGATACATCATGAGTCGACAGGGTAAAGCGCAAAGGCAAGCATCGTGAGCCGGTTGTTCCTGGTCAGGCATGGCCAGTCGATCTGGAACCTGCAAGACCGGTTTACCGGTTGGGTGGATGTTTCGCTCAGCCAGCAGGGCGTGCTTGAGGCGCAACGGGCGGGGGCGTTGCTGAGGGAGGAGCATTTTGATGTGACCTTTACCTCCACCCTGTTACGGGCACAGGACAGCCTGTATGAGATCCTCAGGCAGAATCGCCATTGCGATCAATATGTGCGGGTGCATGAACAGAGCAGTGAGTGGTATGAGCATTTCATGCCGACCGACGGCGATGCGAACGAACTGAAAATCCACGTCTCGGAAAAGCTCAACGAGCGTTACTACGGCGATCTGCAAGGCCTGCAAAAAGACTGGGCCAGCCAGCATTACGGCGCGGAACAGGTGCACCTGTGGCGCCGCAGCTACGATATTCCGCCTCCCAATGGCGAGAGTCTGCAAATGACCGCGGCCAGAACCCTGCCTTACTATCAGGCGCGAATTGTCCCGCATCTGCAGAACGGTGAGAGCGTGTTGATCGCCGCCCACGGAAACTCCCTGCGTTCCATCATCATGCACATCGAGAAAATGACGCCGGAACAGATAATCGACTACGAGTTGGCGACCGGTGTCCCCCATCTGTATACATTCGATAATGATTTACAGCTTGTCGATAAGCGGATTTTCACGGTGGTGTAGGGATTTTCCTACCCTGTTTCCGTTGTTCCTATCCCGGAATAGGGATTCACCGATGGTGAGGGTGCCATTGTTGGGCCAGTATCTTTCCCAGGCAGTCGAGATGTCGGTACGCCGACAAGGAGATGCCCCGACCGAGAGAGCGGCGGTGGGCGAAAAGGCATGACCTACCCCGGCTTTGACACTGTTAGAAGTGCCATAGAATAAAATTCAACGAGGGCAGGTCATGTTGAAATGTCATGAGTTCTGTCAGGCGGCGCCCGACAGCGAGGCAAGGCCTTTTTGGAGGGATCGACCCACTCACTCCGAGTTGGAAGTTGATTGCGTGATGGGGTGCGCCAGTGAAACGCCAGACAGCAGCGTTTTATCAGCCTCAGCCTCTCCCCATGACGCTTCCAGTTCCCCGCAGCCCCCGCGAATAGCGATGAACGACGAGCTGGTTGCCGCCAGGAGCCTCTGCGCAAAATCCCGCGCCGCCGTGGTTGAGATGTTCAGGCACGCGCGCATGGGCCGTGCCCTGGAACTGGAAAGCATCGGTGCACTTGTCGATGACATTTCCAGTTCGATTTTGCGTCACCCGGACGCCTTTATCAGCCTGGCTCGTCTGAAAAGTCTTGATGATTACACCTATATGCATTCGGTTGCCGTCTGCGCCCTGATGATTGCCTTGGGCAATCAACTGGGCCTGCCTGAAGCATTGATCCGCAGAGTGGGGCTCGCCGGCCTGTTGCACGATATTGGAAAAATGGCCATCCCTGGCGCTGTCCTCAACAAACCCGGGCGATTGACCGACGAGGAATTGCAGTTGGTTCGTACCCACCCTCTGGAAGGAGAAAAAACACTGTCGGCCACCTCGCAGGTGTGCGAAATGGTTGTGGATGTATGCCTGCACCATCACGAAAGGTTCGATGGCCAGGGCTACCCGCATCAATTGGCTGGTGAGCAGATCAGCCTCTTTTCCCGGATGGCCGCTGTTTGTGATGTCTATGACGCGATCACCTCCGATCGTGCTTATAACGAGGGCTGGGATCCAGCCGTTGCGGTCCAGAAAATGTCATCGTGGGAAGGGCACTTTGACGATGAAGTATTTCGGGCTTTCTTGAAGTGCGTGGGTATTTATCCCGTGGGGTCGCTTGTTCAACTGAAAAGTGGCCGCATTGGCGTTGTTGTTGAACAGAACAGTCATTCGCTCTTGACCCCCAAGGTGAAGCTGTTCTATGTGCCGGTCTTGAATGTCCATATAACACCCAAACTCGTGGACCTGAGTGATCCGTTGCAGAAGGACCGGATCTGTACGCGTGTGCCTGTCCAGCGCTACAGGTTCAAAGACACCGACTTATTGTGGCAGGAAGAGAGCAAACCCCAACAATCCTGACGAAAGCGCCGGGCTGTAGCGTCTGCATATGCCGCTCGTCGAACCATGACATGACTCGGGCGGCTAGGTTCCGCGCCTGCAAACATGGTCTAATCAGGCGACAATTTGGGGGCGCGGAAATATTTTCGTACGACACCAGCAGGCCGCCCCTCGCAACCCTCAGGTTCTGAATAGGGCTGTCATGGATACCGGTTCACGACTCAAGCTTGTGCGAGAAAGTTACAAGATATCCCAGCGGGAGCTGGCCAGGCGCAGTGGCCTGGCCAATGGAACGATTTCGTTGATCGAATTAAATCGCGTGAGCCCCTCGGTCAGTTCGCTGAAAAAACTCCTCGAGGGGTTTCCCATGACCTTGGCGGACTTCTTCTCCTTCGATCAGCCCGTGGAGGAGCAGCGCTATATCTTCCGCGCCAACGAACAACCTGATCTGGGCCGTGACGGACTCAGGTTGCTGCTGGTCGGTGCCCAGGTGCCTGGTCGGCAAATGCGCATGTTGCGCGAGCAGTACGCCCCCGGGGCAGGCTCAGGGGCAGAGCCGATCGTGCATGCCATCGGCGAGGAGTGCGGGTTGGTCACGCGCGGCACGATTGAGCTGACGGTGGACGGCAAGATCAGCGTACTGACGGCCGGGGACGGGTATTACTTTCCGACGACGCTACCCCATAGTTTTCGCAATATCGGCCAGGATGAAGCCGAGATCATCAGCGCCAACACACCGGCGAACTTTTGATCGCTATCCTCGTGCGTCGGTCCCCCCATGCCTCTGCCTGGGGTTCAATTTGCTTGATTGGGAAGACCTGCGCTTTTTCTCCGCATTTGCCCGTGAGGGATCTGGCAAACCAATCGCGGAGAGGTGCGTGCAGAGGGCCGCAATCTGACAACGAGTCTGTGGTCGCGGGTTTGACCACGGACTCGGTTCTAGGTCTGTCTTATGGCTGAACGGCTAATCCCATAAGGCGAAATGGATGCCAGCGACCTTGTCCAACCTTGCTCTTTACGAGCTCTCTATAGGTGTGCCATTGCCGAGTCATCTTGCCTTGGAACTGCTACTGAACGCCTCCCGAGGAAGAATGCGATTGTGATATGGCTGATACAGGGCAAGAAACAGCTTGCCCTGATACTGGAGATTAGACGTCAGCACCGCCTAAAATATTTTCTAGTTGCATTTCTTTTAAAACACGGTCTTGAATGGGTTGCTTGGCAGCGTTAATTTCATCAACACCCCAAACCATGCCGACCGCTGTGCGTGTAGGGCGTTTGCCAGCAGGCATATCTGCTAGCGCTAAATAAGTATCTACGACCAACTGTGGATCTGGTGCTTGGTCAGACTGCATAAATTTCGCGAACTCTGCGAACATAGCGGCAGGTATCTTTGCTAATTCACCATAGCTGTCCAGCACGTCAATACGGGAAGGCTCTTGCCCTCCTGCACTTAGACCTGTAGGGAACGGGCCTGGTTGCACGATGGCAATATCAATGCCGAAGGGCGCCACTTCGTAACGTAAGCCTTGGACGTAGCCTTCCAAAGCATGCTTGGTGGCGGCGTATGTAGAGAAATACGGCGCCGAAATCTGGCCGACCATTGATGAGGTGTTAATGATCAGACCGGACTTGGCTTCCCGCATAGCGGGCAAGACAGCCTGTATAATGCGCATAGCGCCATAGTAGTTGGTTTCCATTTGTTCCCTGGCTTGGGCAATACTAAATGCCTCCGTAATGCCAAGGTACATTACGCCTGCATTGTTAATCAAAATATCAATCTTGCCCGCTTTAGCCAGCAAACTTTCAATGGCTGTTTTGACGGATTCGTCGCTGGTGACATCCATATCTACAACATGGATGAGCTTGCTATACGCTTCCAGCTCGGTCTTGACTGCGGCGTTCTTGCCTTCTGTGCCACGCATGGTGGCGAACACTCGGTAGCCCTTATCTGCAAAATCTTTCACTGCTTTTAGGCCAAATCCACTGCTGCTACCTGTGATGATTACGTTTTTTTGTGCGTTACTCATATTTTCTTTCCTGGTGGCTTGTCAATTAAATACCGACTGGTACAATAAGGTGGCAGGGCATCGCATGTCAAGTTAAAATACCAGGTGGTACGAAATGAGCTCAAATCCAACAAAGCCTTCAAGGGGACGACCTAAGACCCTGGACCGTGATCACGTTTTGGATGTGGCAATGGATGCCTATTGGAAAGAGGGCATAGGCAACTTATCCCTTAATGAAATTTGCAGAAGATGTGATATATCGAAGCCAGGTCTTTATCGTGAATTTTGGAATGAAGATGGCTTGATGAAAGCTGTTATTCTTAAATATCAGGAGCAGGTGCTGGATCCTGTGCTGCAGATGTTAAATACAGAAATGCCGTTTCGAGAGGCGCTTGACAACTTAGTGTCATTTGCCACCTCGGTTAGTGATAGTCAAGAGATCCCAAAGGGATGCCTTTTGATAAAAATGCGTGAATCACGCACGCACTTGGGTGAAGCAGCACGAGCACAAATTGATTTCATTCAGGCGCAAGCATCAACTGCTTACTGGAAATGGGTGGAACGTTCAAAGGCCAAATATGAGTTTTCTGCAGACATGTCATCAGAGTTTGCATCTGCCTATATCGATGCACAGTTAAGTAATGCTTCGTCACAGATCTCTCGTGGTGAGGATCCACAAATTGTAAAGAAAATACTAGTAGTCGCTTTTTCTATGTTGGGATGACTAGTGATCACATGAGCTCTCAGGGCATCGTGCTCAGGGAAGACGAACAAATTGAACTGAGTCGGCGCATAAGATCAGTCCGCGCGACGTTCGTCGGGCGCGGATGATTTTGCTAACCGCTCAAGGTTGTTCTCGTTCGGCAGGCCAGACCTCAAAAATGTAGCTACTGCCTGTGTGATGGCCGAGGTCTATGGCCGTTCATCAACCAGGCCAGCCCCCCGAACATGGCTTTTTCCGACAATCCTTCCACGATGGGAAGTTGGTCACGCATCAGTTCTTCGAGTCCGGGGTCGCGAGCCATGAGTCGTACCTTCCTATGCCCTAGAGCTTCCTGCCGAAACGAAATGATGCTCCGTAGGCCGAGTCGGGTAAATGGTTGCTGCCATCTTCCCTCAGCCTGGACCGGAAGGTTCCGCTATGGGGCTGGGTTCTGTAGAGGCCGCGCTTTTGCAATTCAGGAATGATCAACTCCACGAAGTCTTCAAGTGAGCCGGGACTGATCAATGGATTGATCATGTAGCCGCTGGTGCCGGAGATACGTGCATGCTCCTCGATCCGGTCGACGACCTGTTGCGGGGTGCCGACCAGGATCAGGTCGCTGCCGCGGGTGACCTTGGCAAAGCGCTGTTTTACGTCGCCTGCCGTCAAAGGTTTGCCACTGCCATCGGGGTGCATGACGTAGGACGTCAAGCCTTCGGTATGGGTCGACAGTGCATCACTGTCGGCATAGCGGCTGATATCGATACCGGTGTCGCCGGCATAGCTGACCAGTTGTGCCTGAAGATGGTAGTTGCTTTGCAAAACATCATATTTGCGCTGGGCTTCAATCTCGCTTTTGGCGGTGACAATCCGCAGCACGGTCAGGGACTTCACATCCTCACGCTCACGGCCGCGTGCCTGGGCCTTGGCCCAGATGTCTTCCAGCCCCTGACGAATTTCATGGGGGTTGGATTTGGCGATGAAAATCAGCTCGGCATGCTTGGCCGCGAATTCACGACCCCGACCCGACCAGCCGGCCTGGATCAGCAGCGGTGTGCGCTGTGGCGACGGCGAGGTCAGATGCGGTCCGGCCACTCGATAATGCTCGCCCACGTGATTGATCGGCCGTACCCGGTCACCCCGTGCATACACTTGGCGAGCCTTGTCGGCCACCACGGCATCGTCGGCCCAGCTGCCTTCCCAGAGCTTGTACGCCACATCGAGAAACTCTTCGGCGCGTTCATAGCGGTCATCGTGTTTGATCATCTGTTCCAGGCCGAAATTACGCGCGGCACTGGAGAGATAGGAGGTCACGATGTTCCAGCCCACGCGGCCGTTGGTCAGGTGATCCAGGGTGCTGAAGCGCCGGGCATGGGTGAAGGGGTGTTCGTAGCTGGTGGTGACCGTGACACCGAAGGCCAGATGCTCGGTGACCGCTGCCAGGGCCGGAATGATCATCAGCGGATCGTTGGCCGGCGCCTCCACGGCCCATTTCATCGCGGCATCGGCGTTGCCGCCAAAGACGTCGTAGAAGCCCAGCACATCGCCGAAGAACAGCATGTCGAGGTTGGCCTGGTCGGCAATGCGCGCCAGGTTTGTCCAGTAGCCCAGGGAGTTGATGGCCAGGCGTTCGTCGGCCGGGTGCGTCCAGAGGCTTGGCGCACCGCCGCAGCCGACACTGGCTTGTTCGTAGAGGGCAAACAATAGAGGTTTTGGATCGGACATCTTCGTTCCTGAAAAAGTCGTTGAAGGGGTGGACTCACCGCTGGTTCTTGAACCCTTTGCCGTAATGGCGCTCAAGGCGTACCTGTATCAGCTCCAGGCCGATGGAGAGCAGCCAATAGATGACTGCGGCGGTGGTGAGCATTTCGATATAGCGATAGGAGGAGCGGCCATACGACTGCGCCAGGAACATCACTTCCCAGACGCCCATGACCGAGATCAGCGAGGAGTCCTTGAGCATGGAAATGAACTGGCTGGTGGTCGGCGGAATGATCGTGCGCATCGCTTGCGGCAGGACGATGTGCAGGAAGGTCGCTGTGGGGCGCAGGCCCAGGGCGGCTGCCGCTTCCCGCTGACCGGGTGCCACGGCCATGATGCCCGCGCGAAAGATCTCGCTGAGGTAGGCGCCGTAGTTCAGCGAAAGCGCAATGATGCCCGCGCTGATCGCCCCGGGCACCACACCCAGTTGTGGCAGGCCCAGGTAGATCAGCAGTATCTGGATCAGCAGGGGCGTACCGCGGAAAAACGAGGCGTAGAAACTGGCCACGCCGAAGGCTACCGCGCTGGATGACAAGCGTGCCAAGGCCGTCACGAAGCCCAGCAGCAGCGACAGCCAGATCGAACAGAAGCACAGGAACAACGTCAGTGCCGCCCCCTGCAGAAAGCCGTTCGGTCCCAGGCGCAGGCCGACCAGGTTCGGCCATTTATCCAGAATGATCGAGAACTTCAGATCGAAGCTCATGAAAAACAGCACGCACAGTCCGAGCATGACCGCCCAGGTCAGATACAGCCGGGCCCGGAAACTCAATAGAGGGTGCCAGCGGCGCGGCTTGCTGTCGGTTGCCGAAGTCACGGGCGTGGGGGTTGGCTCAAAGGCTGTCATTGGCTGATATCGGCACCGATCCACTTCTGCGAAATCTTGCTGAGTGTCCCGTCGGCTTTAAGCTGGGAAACGATCTGAGTGACCTTGGCATTCCATTGCGCATCGCCTTTTTCGACGGCCACGACGTTGGGTTCCGCATACAAGGTGTCGCCGGCAATCTTGAAGCGAGGGTCCTGGGCAATCCGTTCGCGGGCGGTGATGAGGTTGGTGACCATGGCGTCAAGACGCACGCCGGTTCCCAGGGCGAGGTCCTGGAAGGCCACCGTTTCATTGTCGTAGGGCGCGACCTGGACCTGATCGAATGGGTACTTCAGGGGTTTGTCCTCGGCACCCTCGATCACCAGATCCTTGTTCAGGTAGGCCTCGTAGGTCGAGGCGCTGATCACGCCGACTTTCTTGCCCGAGAGGTCCTTGCCCGAGGCGATGTCATTGTTTTTGGCGTTCACCACAATGACCGCCGGCGACTGGTAATACTCCACCGGGAAATCGAACACTTCAGCGCGTGCCTTGCTCGGGGTCATCGAGCAGACGCATATGTCATAGCGTCCGCTCCAGTGGCCTGCCGCGATCACATCCCATGAAGGGGTTTCCAGATGCAGCTTCACCCCAAGACGCTGCGCCACGGCCTTGGCGACATCGACGTCAAAACCATCCAGCTGGTTTTGATCGTTGAGAAAGGAGAAGGGCGGGTAGCTTTCCATCAAGACACCGACGAGCTCGCCTTTTTTTGTCACTCGATCAAGGGTGGAGCCGGCCAGTGCCAGTGAGCAGTTCGCAAGCAGAGCGAGACCCAGCGGTAGAAAGACTGTTTTTTTCAAAGGCGATTACTCAGGCAGTTGTTTAAAAAGACTGAATAGATTTAAACGCACTATAAAATTGATTTGTAATACTTAAAATGAATATTCAGCTTGGATTGGGCTATATCGTAGGGGCGACGAGCTACAACACCATGCGGCTGAAGTCACAGCACTGTGCCGCCAGGCGCGCCACCTCGACGCTGAGGCCCTGAAGGCGATCGGCACGATGTGCGGCGATGTAGTGGATGGGAGGCAGCGCAGGCTCGGTTTCGATGATCTGCAACCGGCCCTGTTCCACCAGCGGCGCAAGGCACTGGCGAGGCAGGTAGCTGATGCCGATACCGGAGAGCGTCAGCCCCAGTTGGGCGATCAGGTAGTTGCTTTTGATCGTGCGGTTGACCCGGACATCGTTCTGGGCGAGCCAGCGCTCATAGATCAACCCGGTGCCGGAGCCACCTCCCTGGGTCAGTACGGTGTACGAGGAGATGGCCTGCATGTTCATTATCCCGTTGCCCTGATGCAATGAAGGCGCGCACATCCAGGCGTTCTCCACCGAACTCAGCGGGGTGCTGACGAAACGGGCGTCGGCAAAAATGTCGGGCACGATGATCAAGTCGAGCTGATCGTTCTCCAATTTCGCCACCAACTCGGTGCTGAGTTCGATCGAAGGTTCCAGTACCACTTTGGGATAAGCGCTGCGGATGCCCTCGATCAGCACCGGTAGCCAGGTCATCGCGGTCAGTTCGGTGACGCCGATGCGAAAGCGCCGGACCAGCACCTCCTTGGAACTGATGCGCTCAAGCAGGTAATCGCGTTGGCGCAAGATCTCCGAGGCCTGTTCGAACAACTCCGTACCTTTTTCCGTCAGGCGCGCGCTGCGTTTGGATCGATCGAAAATGGGCATGTCAAAGGCGTCTTCCAGTTCCTGGATACGCTTGGAGACGGCTGACTGGGACATGTTCAGTTTCATGGCGGCGGATTCGAAGCTGCCCAGTTCCACAATCCAGTAGATTGCTTCCAGTTGCTTGAACGTGATCATTGCTCAGGCCCGGTTGAGGAAAACAGGTTCTCGACACCCAGGTCTTCGGGCCTGGCGACACCGAGCAGACCCAGGTCGCGCTTGAGCTCAGCGCCGATGAGTTTGAGTGCATGCCGCACGCCTGCTTCGCCGGCCACGGTCGCGGCGTAGTTGAACGGCCGCCCGATAAAGACCGCCTTGGCCCCCAGCGCCATGGCTTTCATGGCATCGGTGCCCCGGCGCACGCCGCTGTCGAGCATCACCGTCATATCCGGTACCGCCTCGACGATACGCGGCAGGATTTTCAGGGGGGCGACGCTCCCATCCAGTTGCCGCCCGCCGTGATTCGACACAATCACCGCATCGGCACCGATGTGTTGGGCCCTCACCGCATCCCGTGGGTTCAGGATGCCCTTGATGATCAGCTTGCCCTTCCAGCGGCGACGAATGTCGATGACATGCTCCCAGGTGAGATGGCCTCGGTCCGAAAAGTCCCGCAGTACATTTCTTGAGAGGATAGGTGCGCCGCGAGTCGCGTAATTGTTCTCGAAGTGCGGCATCCCGTGAACGATCAAGGTCCGCAAAAATGTTCCGAGCAACCACCGGGGATGCAGAAGCCCTTGGACGGCCAATCCCAGGCTCGGACGCAGTGGTGTCGAAAAGCCCGCTCTGATGTTGTTTTCCCGGTTGGCGGCTACCGGCGTATCGACCGTCAGCACCAGGGTTTCAACAGGGGCTGCGGCAACGCGATCAATCAGGGCATTGATCTGTTTCCCCTCTCCCGGGAGATAGGCCTGGAACCAGGTACCCGGCGCTTGCTCCATCACCTCTTCCAGGCGGATCAATGAAGAGCCACTCATGATGCACGGTACCTTCGCCTGGGTCGCCGCGCGGGCCAGCACGATATCGCCGCGGTAGCTGGTCAGCGCGGCAATGCCCATGGGCGCAATGCCGATCGGAGACGAATAGGTTTCGCCAAGCAACCTCACCGACGTATCGACGTGCGCCACGTCCACCAGCACGTTTGTCAGGAAGCTGTAGTCCAGGAATGATGCCCGGTTTGCGATGGCCGAGAGTTCGTCTTCAACAGCGCCTGATACATAGGCGAAGAGGGGAGCGGGCAACAGGCGTCGCGCCAGGGGCTCGAAATCCTGGAGTGAAAGACAGCGGTGCAAGGGGGAGGGCATAGGGCTCATCCTAGAGGCGTGGGCTGCGGTGCGGCGCAAATATGATTACTAAAAGAGATGCTAAAACATAGATAAATATCGCTAAAAGTATTTTTTGATTCTCCCTAAGATCAAGTCTTCGTGAAAGCACACCTAATAACACCGGGAGATATCATGTTACTTCCAGGCACCCGTATCGAACCATCGCCTGTGCTTGCTTCTGATGCCTTGATCAAAGCATTTGCCTCTGTGGTGACACCTCATATCAGCGACAACATGGGGCGCCATATCGGTGCCCGAGGCCTGACGCGCTACAACCGCACAGGCAAGCTTGTCGGTACTGCACTGACGGTCAAGACCCGTCCAGGCGACAACCTCTACATCTACAAAGCGATGATGATGCTCAAGCCTGGTCACGTGCTGGTGGTGGATGGGCAAGGCGATACCAACAACGCCGTGATCGGCGAGCTGATCAAGTTGTATGCCCTGCAACGGGGTTGTATCGGCTTTGTCATCGACGGCGCGATTCGTGATGTGGCGTGTTTTGAGAACACCCCGTGCTATGCCAGAACGGTCGTGCACTGCGGGCCCTACAAGACGGGGCCGGGCGAGATCAATGTGCCGGTGTCCATTGGCGGGATGGTGATCAACCCGGGGGACATCGTTGTCGGTGATGAAGACGGATTGGTGGCTTTCTCCCAGGAGGCCGCCGAGCAAGTGCTGGCCAAAGCCCGTGAACACGAAGCACACGAAGAGCGGGTGAAGGCCGAGATCGCCACCCAAGCGATCGAACAATCGTGGATCAGCAACGCCCTCGTCAAAGCCGGCCTGATGTGAGGAGGCCATATATATCGGGTTTGTTGCTGTAAATCGCTTATAGTCGGATAAGGCTATATGCCATTATGCTCAAAATTCAGCGACAGGATTCCGGTGGCCCCAGGTCAAGGTGTTTACCTGAGCCTGTCCTGATTGGAGTGCTATTCAAGAGCAGGGTAAATGCATAACCCCATCGTCTCTCCATTGGCTCCAGTGCCCCTGTTCGAGTTGTCAGCGCGGGCACACACGAAAAAAAGACGTCTGGTCCTGGCCGCCGCTATCGGTAATGGCCTGGCGACTTATGATTTCACGGTCTACAGCTTTTCGGCAGTGGCCATCGGCAAGTTGTTCTTTCCTTCCGGCAACGCGTTTGCATCGCTGTTGCTGTCATTGCTCACCTTTGGCGCCGGGTTCGCGATGCGTCCGATCGGCGCGTTGTTCATTGGTCATCTGGCCGATCGCCAAGGGCGAAAGGCGGGCCTGACCTGTTCTATCGCATTGATGACGCTGGGCACCGCGTTGATGGTGTTTGCGCCGCCCTATAGCGTCATGGGGCCGGTGGCCACGCTACTGATCGTCGCCGCGCGGCTGATGCAGGGGTTCGCGGTGGGCGGCGAGATTGGCGTTTCCTCGGTGGTGCTGATGGAGCTGACCGCCCGGAAAAACCGTTGTTATGGGGTCAGCTGGCGCGCGGCGAGCCAGGCCGCCGCCGTGTTGGCAGGGGCTCTGGTCGGCGCCTTGACCACGATGCTGCTGAGCCCTGAGGTACTGCTCCAGTGGGGATGGCGCATTCCGTTTGCCGTTGGACTGTTGATCGGACCGGTCGGCTGGTACCTGCGTCGGCAAATACCTGATGCTGCGATAAAAAAGTCCCGCCGCCCGGCCATGAAGACACTCCTGGCGCACCACTCCCGGCCGTTCTGGCTAGGCATCCTGTTGATGGCAACACCGACGGCGGGCATTTATATACTGGTGTTTTACATGCCCATTTACCTGGTCGGCACGCTGCATATGCCGGCGGCCGTCAGCCTGCTGTCCGCCTGTCTGTCGAGTACCCTGATTTTCATCGGTGTGCCACTACTGGCCCGCGTTGCCGACAGGCAACGCCTGCGCAAGCCGATCCAGTATTGGACGATGATCAGCAGCATCGTACTGGTTCACCCGGTTTTCCTGCTATTGACGACAGGGATTGGCGAGCCGCTCTCATTGCTGCTCATCGGTGGCTATTCGCTGCTGTTGCTGTGTAGCAACGCCGCCACCACGGTGATGATGTTGGAAGCCTTCCCCCGTCATTATCGGGCGACTTCCATTTCGACGATCTATAGCCTGGGAACACTGATTTTTGGCGGCTTTTGCCCCTTTATCGTGACCTGGATGATCGGCGTGACCGGCAATCCAATGGCGCCTGCCTGGTATCTGTTGGCCGTCATGTGTATCAGTCTGTTCGCACTGATCCTGTTTCCAGACAGCCTTCAACGACTACGCTCGATCAGATCCGCGAACCATTGCGCAGACGCTGCGACGCGATGAACCGCAGATCCTGTGGTGCCATTTCGTAGGTCCGACGAAAGGCTCGGCTAAAGTCCGAAGCGCTTTTGAAACCCAGCCCATAAGCGATATCCGTCACCGGCACGTTCGGGGATTTGACCAGTTCATCGGCCGCTTCGCGCAGCCGGCGATTGCGAATATAGGCGCCGAGCCCCCCCTCATGCTCGAACAGACGATAGAGCGTAAGGCGGGGTAATTGCAGGGCTTCCAACAAACGTTCGGGGGACAGTGAGGCTTGATGGAGGTTGGCCTTAATATAACGTCGGGCTTTGTCGAACATGGCCGCGCGCACCGCGGCACGTGCATTGCCGCTGAGTTTGCTCTGTTTGCCAAGCTCGGCGAGCAGCAGTTGCACACTCACATCGAAGGTGCTGCCCGCTTCATGTGCACTCAGTCCGGGAAGGTTCCTGGAAAACGCCAACACCTGCTCAATGAACAATTGCATCAGGGGAGAAGCGTTTTCAAACACTCTGCCGTGGATGGCTTCTGCATGGGGGAAGGCAGCGTCCACAACCGGTCGGGGTACGAAAAATGTCAGCACCCGGCAAGCGCTGCGTTGCATGCGTATCGGCTGATTCAGATCGGTGACGAAAATACTGGCGGTCGAATGCCCTTGACGAAGTGACAGGCCGCCCCTCCCGACGGACTCGATCCCCCCCGACGTGAATACCTGAAAGACATAATCGCGCTGGGTATCCGTGGAGATACGTGCCACTGAACGATCGAGCACCATGGTATCGCTGAGGCAATCGGTAAAGCGCCCAGTGCCGAGATCGTATCGGTCGATGACTCCCTGGAAAGGGGCTTCGACTTGCGTCAATGAAGGCAACACATCGATGACATGGCCGACCCGCTCCCGCCAGGCCAGCAACTGCCGAGGTACTGGCTCACCACTGACATTGAAGTGATGGTGCTGGAGTTCGAGAACAGGCCATGGACCACCATAAGGCTCTTTGATTGCGGGGCTATCCATCCAATTGTCTCCGCCAAGGCGTCGGTCGCCACACGTTAGCGCAACGCTACACTCAGGTTCAAAAAAGTTCAGCAACTGATACGCACGGTCAAGTGCTTTCCGGAAAATCTGGCAAAATGCCACCCTGAAAAATTAGCGCCTAAAAAGCTGCCAGTCAGGCCGTGATTCAGGAGGACGAGCTGTTCTGCATGGTCGATCCCGAAAATCACAATGACCCTTTTATTACCGTTGGGGAAAACACCGCATGCACTCGTCCAGACATCCATCATCACGAACACCAGGCCGCTTGACGGTCCTGGCCATCGCCATTGCCTCGGCGTTGGCCGCAGGTCAGGCCAGTGCCACCCCTCCTGCTATTGGTCTTAACAACAGCACCCCGCTCCCCTCGCTGAACAATCCGCTGGGGACCAGCATTAATGGCGGCGTTAACGGGATTGTCAACTCCTCCAGTATCGGAACGTTGAGCAACAGCGGCACTGTCTCTGGCGGCAGCGGTGGCATTTACAACAGCGGTACCATCACTTCGCTGAACAATGAGACGGGCGGCACCGTCTCTGGCGGCGACACGGGTATTAGCAACGGCGGCAACATAGGGACGTTGAGCAACAGCGGCACCATTCACGGTGGCTCCTCCTCTGGTGTTTACAATTACGGCAGCATCGGGACACTGAGCAACAGCGGCAGTATTTCCAGTGACACCAACGGTGTGGCTAACTTCGGTACCCTCACCTCGCTGAACAATGAGACGGGCGGCACTATCTCTGGCGGGCTCGTGGGTATTTACAACGGCGGCGCCGCTACTCTCAGCTCGCTGAACAACGAGACTGGCGGCATTATCTCTGGCGGGCGCACGGGTATTTACAACGCCGGCAGCATCGGGACCCTGAACAACAGCGGTTTCATCACGGGTAACCTATACGCCCTTTACAACATTTCAGCGGCGACTCTGGGCACTGTTACCAATGCCGGGACCATCGCCGGCGCGATCCGCAATGACGCGGCGCAGAGCCTGACAATCAACGGCGGTACAGGCTCGGTGTTCGGCATCCTGACGGGAGCAGGCGACGGTAGTGTGAGCACCAGCAACATCGGTCAGATCACCAATAGTTTCTCGAACCTGGTATTTGGCTCTGGCAACCTGTTGCTCAATGACAACATCACCGTTTTGGGTGACCCTACCCATACGGTGTCCAACCTGGCGGCCACGCTGCAGGTCAATAACACGATCCATATCAACGGCAATTACCAGCAGGGCGCCAACGCCAGCCTGATCCTCGGCGTGGCCGACAATGCCGTGACCACCGGTAATGTTGCCACCGACAGCGGTTACGGCCGCCTGGTGGTGTCCGGCAGCGCGAACATCGCTTCGGGTTCCACGATCGGTTTGCAGAAGCTGGGCAGCTATGGTTTTGCCCAAGGCCAACGCTACGTGGTGATTCAAGCCAACTCCACGGGGACGAACTACAACGCCAACACCCTTCACTACACGGTTGCGGGTTTTAACGCAGCGGGCACCAGTGTGGCCGATGGCGCCAACAGCGACTTGTTGGTAACGCTGGGGTCGACAGCGCCGCTCAACCAGGCCACCAGTGCCAATGGCACCGCCCCCCTGGCCGGGCTGTTCCATTACGACGGTCTGAATGCCGACTTGATGAACCTGTTCAACGCCGCTGCCGCCCTCGACTCTTCGGCCGCTGGCAACCACGCCGGGGCCCAGTTGAGCCCGACCGCGAACGCCAGTGCCGCCACCCAGGCGTCGACCGCTTCCACCGTACAAGTGCTCAATGTCGCCGCGGCGCACCTCGATGGGTTGCGCACCGCACAGAACGACAGCGTCGGCAGCGGTGTCGCCACAGGCGAAAGCGCCAGCAACACCGGGCTCTGGGGCCAGGCCTTCGGCGGCAGTTCGCGCCTGGGTGAACGCGACGATATCGCCGGTTACCACGCCCGCTATAGCGGTTTCCTGCTGGGCGCCGATGCCGCGTTCAACGACAGCTGGCGCGCCGGTGGCCTGTTCAGCTACACCAAGACCACGGTCAACAACGACGGCGACAACAGCGGCAGTTCCGCCGATGTGAAGTCTTACGGTCTGTTCGGCTACGCCAGCTACCAGGGCCAGCCGTGGTATCTGGACCTGTCGCTGGGGGCCATCCAGCATCAGTACGATACCCAGCGTGAAATCAGTTTCAGCGGTTTCAACGGCGCGGCCAAAGGTCAGCATGACGGGATGCAGTACATTGCTTCCGCCCAGGCTGGCTACCCGATCGACCTCGGCCCGACCCTGGCTCACACCATCCTCACGCCGATTGCCGGTTTGACCTACAGCACCTTGCGTCAGGATAGCTACACCGAGAGCGGCGGCAATGGCGCGGCGCTGCACCTGGACTCCAGCAACACCACTTCGCTCAAGAGCGACCTGGGCGCCAAGCTGGAGCGTTCCTTCGCCACCTCTTACGGCAGCGTGGTGCCTTCGGCGCAACTGACCTGGCGGCATGAGTATCACGACAAGGGTCTGCAGTCGGTCGCCAACTATGCCGCCGACACCTCGGGCGCCACCAGCTTCACCAGTCCGGGCGCGAAAGCGATTGCCGACACCGGCGTGCTGGCGTTGGGCGTGACCCTGCTGCACAGCGAAAACCTCAGCCTGGGGGTGAAGTACACCCTGGAGGCGGCGAGCGGTTACACCGCCAATACCGGTGATGTGCAGGTGCGCTGGAACTTCTGATCCGCTACATTGCGCCTAACCGAAAACGCCTGTTGTTCAGTGATGAACAATGGGCGTTTATCCGTCAGTCGGCAGCGGATGTGGACGAAAATCCTTTGCACAGTAGTCTCTACTCCCTATTTGAAGGCCCCCCATGAGCGGCACACCGACAACTCCCGGTACTCCACAACTGACGTTTGCCGAAGCCATGACGCTGGCCCATCAACACTGGAACGCGGGCCAGGCACAACAGGCCGAGCAGCTGTGCCTGCGGATCCTGGGGCAATGGCCGCAACAGGCCGACGCCCTGCATTTGCTCGGGCTGATTGCCCACGCCTTCGGTCGTCTGGAGTTGGCCGTGAGCTACCTGCGCCAGGCTTGCCAAACACTGAGCGCACCGGCGATCTACTTCAGCAACCTGGCCGAGATGTGCCGCCAGCAAGGCCTGCTGGTGGAGGCCGAACAGGCGGCTCGACAGGCTGTTGCGTTGGACCCCGCGCTGGTGGATGCCTGGAGCAACCTGGGGATCATCCTGCAGGAAAGCGGCAAACTGGACGACAGCCTCGAGTGTCTGCAGCGCGTCGTGGCGCTGCGGCCGCAAGTGGCACAAGCCCATAACAACCTGGCCAATACCTATCGCCGCCTGGATCGACAAGACCACGCCGGTTGGCATTACAAGCAGGCGTTGAACCTCGACCCGAATTACGCCGAGGCCTACAGCAACCTGTGTTTTTTACTGAGTTCACAAGGGCATTTCGATGAGGCGGTGGCGGCCGGACGACGAGCTGTCGAACTCAGCCCGCGGCTGGTCGATGCGTACCTGAATATCGCCGAAGCCGAAACTCAACGCTTGAACCATGGCGAAGCGTTGCGTTGGTTGGATGCACTGTACCGGGTTGCCCCCGGCCATGTCGGTGGCTTCACGGCACGGGCCATGCTCTTGAAAAAGGGCGGACTCTTCGACGAGGCCCTGCACTGCGCGCGGCAAGCGTTGGCATTGGCACCCAATGACGCCAGTGTGCACAACGCCATGGGCAATGTGCTTCAGGCCAGCGGCCTGCACGATCAGGCCCTGGAGCATTTCAATCAGGCGGTGGCGTTGCCTGGCTCGGTGACCGAAGAGGCGATGATCGCACGGGGCACGCTGCTCCTGGAAAGTGGCCGCAAGGAAGAGGCCGCCGTGGCCTTCGAACAGGCGCTGAGCGCGTTTCCGGGGTCGATCCGCGCACTGACGGGGCGTTCGGACAGCAAGACCTTTAAACCCGGTGATACCGATATCGCGGCCATGGAGGCCGGGTTGGTGCGCGAGGGCGGTCTGCTGCTGGCCGACAAACTGTTGGCTCACTTTGCCTTGGGCAAGGCGTATCTCGACACGGGCGATTCCGCGCAAGCCTTCCATCACCTGGATAGCGGAAACCGACTCAAGCGCTCCACCTTTGCCTATGATTCCCAGACCACGCGGCAATGGATGCAGAGCATTGCCGGGTTGTTCACCGATGAATTTCAATCCGCGCGGCAAGGGCAGGGAGCGGCATCGTCGCTGCCGGTCTTTATCATCGGCATGCCACGCTCCGGCACTACCCTGATCGAGCAGATCCTGGCCTCCCATCCGCGGGTGCAGGGCGCGGGGGAATTGTCGTCGCTGCGTCTGGCGGTGGAAAACCAGGGAAGATTTCCGCAAAACCTGGCCAACGGCTCGGCGCCGGATCTGGCCAGGATCGGTCATGACTACCTGGAGCGAATCAAACCCCTGGTCGACGCACGGGATCGCCTGGTGGACAAGATGCCGGGCAATTTTGTCTATGCCGGCCTGATTCCGCTGATCCTGCCTGGTGCCCGTATCATTCACTGCCGCCGCGATCCGGTGGATACCTGCCTGTCCTGTTACAGCAAGCAATTCAGCGGTGATCAGCCGTTCAGCTACGACCAGACCGAATTGGGGCAGTTCTATCGCGATTATGAAGCCTTGATGAGTCACTGGCGCCAGCTGCTGCCCGCCGAATCCTTTATTGAAGTGGACTACGAGTCGGTACTGGACGACCTTGAAGGACAGGCCAAGCGCTTGATCAGCTTTATTGACCTGCCGTGGGACGAGGCCTGCCTGGACTTTCACAAGACCCGGCGCGTGGTGCGTACCGCCAGCGTCAATCAGGTGCGCCAGCCCCTCTACAAGACTTCGAAAGGCCGCTGGCATGCCCATGCCGAACAGCTTGGGTCGCTGTTGGCGGCGCTGGGCCTTGCCGAGGCATGAAAGGCTTGAACTGGGGGCTGTTCACTTTTCTGTGTGCGTTGCTGGGAATACTCGCCGGCTGTGCCGATCCGAACCGGCATGCCGAAACCCTGGCGCACAGTGCGCACCTGCAGCGAGAACAGGTCGATACCGACAGCTTTGTGCTGACCAGTTTTTACCGGATAACCCGTCCTGACCTGCCGCTGAACCTCTACATCGAGGGCGATGGCCTGGCCTGGCGCTCACGTACCACGCCGTCGGAAAATCCAACGCCGCATCAGGCCGAGGGCCTGGCGTTGGCGGCGGCGGATCCGGGGCCCAATGTTGTGTACCTGGCACGCCCCTGTCAGTTCACGCCGCTGGCGATCAGCCCGCGCTGTGATAAAGCCTACTGGACGCAAAAGCGCTTTGCCGAGGACGTGGTGGTGGCGATGAACCAGGCCGTGAGCCACTTTGCTCTCCAGGTGCCAGGCCAGCGCATCCATCTGGTCGGTTATTCGGGAGGTGCCGCCCTGGCGGTATTGATTGCTGCCAGGCGTAGTGATATCGCCTCGTTGCGCACCGTGGCCGGTAACCTCGATCACGCCGAAGTCAATCGCCTGCATCAGGTGTCGGCGATGCCGGAGTCGCTCAATGCCATCGACGTTGCACGCCAGGTGGCGTCCATCCCTCAGCTTCACTTCAGCGGAGGCGATGACAGTGTCGTGCCGCCGGTGATTGCGCGGCGTTTTGTCAGCGCCACTGCCGGTGTCTGCGCCTATAGCCAGATTGTGCCGGGCATGGGTCATGAAAGCGATTGGGCGCGCCTCTGGCCGCAATTACTGCTTATCGCTCTGCCGTGCTCCTCGAGTCGTTGAGTGCGCTGCCTGATCAGCGTCGCCCGTTCCGGGTGCTCACATCCACCCATACGGCCAGCACCAGGATGCTGCCTTTGACAATCATCTGCCAGTAGCTGTCGACATCGAGCATGGACATGCCGTTGTCCAGGCTGGTGATGACCAGCGCGCCGAGGAGGGCGCCGTAAACGGTGCCCGAGCCACCGCGCATGGAGGTGCCGCCGATGAAGCAGGCGGCAATGGCGTCGAGTTCGCCCATGGTCCCGGCCGAGGGTGAGCCCGCGGCCAGGCGCGCGGTATTGACCACGCCGGCGAGGGCGCACATCAGGCCCATGATGCCGAAGATCCACAGCTTGACGGCCTGCACGTTGATGCCGGACAGGCGCGTGGCTTCCATATTGCTGCCCACCGAATAGATGCGTCGTCCGAACACGGTCTGGCTGGTGATGTAGCTGAACACCCCCAGCAGCATCAGCAGAAGCAGCACCGGCACCGGGATCCCGTCGTAGCTGTTCAGGGTATGGACGAACCCCGCCAGCACCGCGCCGATCAACACCACGCGCAAGACGTCACGCACCAGCGAGTGTGCCACCAGGCCATGGAGGGCCCGATTGCGGCGCTGTTTCCAGGTCAGGAAAAGTGTCAGGGCGAGCAGCAGTATGCCCAGGCCTGTCCCGACCGTGTGTGGCAAATAACCCTGGCCGACATAGACCAGCGACGGTGATACCGGGGCGATGGTGGTGCCGCCGGTAATCCCCAGCAGAATGCCGCGAAACGCCAGCATGCCGCCCAGGCCCACAATGAATGACGGGATGCGCAGGTAGGCGGTCATAAAGCCGTTTGCCAGGCCAATCATCCATCCGCACAGGGCGACAATGCCCAGGTTCGCCAACAGCGGTACGTGATAGATCACGTCGAGAATCGCCGCCAGGCCACCCAGCAGGCCAAGCAATGAGCCCACCGACAAGTCGATCTCGCCGCTGATGATCACCAGCACCATGCCGCAGGCGAGAATCCCGGTGATGGACATCTGCCGCAGCAGGTTGGAGAGGTTGCGCGGGGTCAGAAATCCGCCGTCGGTCTGCCAACTGAAAAATAGCCAGATAATCGCCACGGCGATCACCAGCGCGAGCATTTTGTAGCGGGTGAAGAGTTGTTTGAGCTGATTCATCTACGCGGTTTTCCGATCATTATTGTTATGGTCATCGGGAGAGCTGAGGGCGGCGGTGAGCAACTGTTCCTGGGTGAGTTCGTGGTTGATGAAGTCGCCGCGCAGCTGGCCTTCGCCGATCACCAGGACGCGATCGGAAACGCCCAGCACTTCGGCCAGCTCCGAGGACACCATGATGATCGACACGCCTTCGGCCGCCAGCGCGCCCATCAGCTTGTAGATCTCATACTTGGCGCCGACATCCACCCCGCGGGTGGGTTCATCGAGAATCAGCACGCGGGGGTTGGTCAGGAGCATCTTCGCCAGCACGGCTTTCTGCTGATTGCCGCCGGAGAGGCTGGTGATCGGCAGGAACGGGCTTGCGGTCTTGAGGTGCAGGCGCGAGATTTCCTTGTTGATGCTGCCCAGTTCGGCTTCGGCGTCGATACGGGTCATTCTCGAGTAGTTGCCCAGCACGGCCAGGGTGATGTTCTGGCCGACCCCCAGGTCCGGAATGATGCCCTGGCGCTTGCGGTCTTCAGGGACCATGCACAGGCCGGCGCGGATGGATTTGAGCGGCGTGCGGGTGTCGATCGGCCGGCCGTCCAGCCAGACTTCACCTTCATGGCGGCCGGGGTAAGCGCCGAACAGTGCCGACACCAGTTCCGTGCGACCGGCACCGACCAGGCCGGCGATGCCGAGGATTTCCCCGCGCTTGAGGACAAACGAAATATCGTCGACCCGTTTGCGCCTGGGGTTGTCGACGTCGTAGCAGGTGATGTGGCGCGCCTCGAAAATTACCTCGCCGATAGCATGGGGTTCGGTGGGGTAGAGCGTGCTCATTTCCCGTCCGACCATCTGGGTGATGATCGTCGGGATGTCCAGGTCCGCCATGGCGGTCGTAGCGATGTGCTTGCCATCGCGGATCACCGAAATGGTGTCGCACACGGCGGCCACCTCATCCAGTTTGTGGGAGATATAGACGCAGGCAACGCCCTTGGCCTTGAGGTCGCGAATGATATCCAGCAGCACCTCGATTTCCGAGCGGGTCAGGGCCGATGAAGGCTCGTCGAGGATCAGCAGGCGCGCCTGCTTGTTCAGCGCCTTGGCGATTTCCACCAGTTGCTGGTAGCCACCGCCATACTGTGAAACCGGTAGCGAGACGTTCATGTCCGGCACCTTGAGCTCACGCATCAGGGCTTCGGCACGGTGGATCATCGCCGGGTAGTTCATGCGCCCGCCGGGCAGCGTCAGCTCGTGCCCCATAAAGATGTTTTCGGCCACCGACAGGTCGGGGACCAGGGTCAGCTCCTGGTGAATGATGACGATTCCGGCGGCTTCGGTGTCGCTGATGGACTGCGCCTTGAGCGGCTGCCCGTCCCAGAGAATTTCGCCTTCCCAGGTGCCATGGGGGTAGACCGCCGACAGGACTTTCATCAGCGTGGATTTGCCGGCGCCGTTCTCGCCGCACAGACCCACGCATTCCCCCGGCTTGACCTTGATATCGATGCCATTCAGGGCTTTGACACCGCCAAAGGATTTGACGATGCCATTCATTTGCAGCAGGTAGTCGGACATGGCGAGGTACTCACAGGGTACAGCTCGGTGGGTCACTGTCCGGCAATCTGCGCCTTGGTATAAAACCCGTCTTTTTCCAGCAGGTCGATATTGTCTTTGGTCAAGGGGATCGGAGTGAGCAGGATGGTGTCGACCTTCTTGCTGCCGTTGTCGGATTGCGAGCTGTAGCTGGGTTTCTCGTTACGCGCCAGTTGCACCGAGAGCTTGGCCGCTTGCGAGGCGATCAGTTTCAGCGGCTTGTAGACGGTCATGGTCTGGGTGCCATCGATCACCCGTTTCACCGCTGCCAGGTCTGCGTCCTGACCCGAGATCGGCACTTTCCCGGCCATCTGCTGTGCGGCCAGTGCCTGGATGGCCCCCCCGGCGGTGGCGTCGTTGGAGGCGACGATGCCATCGATCTTGTTGTTGTTCCGGGTCAGGGCATTTTCAACAATGCTCAGGGCTTCGGTGGGGTTCCATTCCTTCACCCACTGTTGGCCGACAATCTTGATATCTCCCTTGTCGATGGCCGGTTGCAGCACTTTCATCTGGCCTTCGCGCAGGACCTTGGCGTTGTTGTCCGTGGGCGCGCCACCGAGCAGAAAGTAGTTGCCCTTGGGCGCCGCTTTCAGCACGCCGCTGGCCTGCATCTCGCCGACCTTTTCGTTATCGAAGGAGATATAGGCGTCTATATCGGCGTTGAGGATCAGTCGGTCATAGGACACCACCTTGATCCCGGCCTTCTTGGCTTCGGCGACGGCATTGGTCAGCACGGTGGCGTTGAACGGCACGATGACGATCACATCGACACCACGGGAAATGAGGTTTTCAATCTGCGAAATCTGCTTCTGCTCGTTGGCATCGGCCGACTGCACGAAGACCTTGGCGTCCATTTTTTCCGCCGCCGCGACGAAGTAATCACGGTCTCGCGACCAGCGTTCCAGACGCAGGTCATCGATGGAGAAACCGATCTTCGGGTGGGCGGCATCGGCCATGACCGGTAGCGAGAGCAGGGCCAGAGCGCTGGCGAGCAGAGTGTGTTTTAGTGCGTTCATGATGGTGCGTCCTTTTATTGTTGTTGGAAAGACACTGCCTGGCGATGAATAAGCCGCCGGTGGAACTGTAGAGCGTCGCAGGGCGCCGCGAGCATGGATTTGTCGTGAGAATGTCACCGCGACGCCGGGGTTCGCCCGCCTTCAGGGGTAGATGAAACGATTCACTACACCTTCGAGCATCTCCTGCCGACCGCTGACGGCCTGCGGATTCAGCTCGTGGCTGAAGGCATGTTCGGCCAGTGATTCGAGGCTGAACTCACCCGCCAGCACCGCCTGGCCGAGTGGCTGCTGCCAGCCGGCGTAGCGTTGATCCTTGAATTGCTGGAGTCGGTCGTTCTGCACCATGGCCGCCGCGCGCTCCAGGGCCAGGGCGAGGATGTCCATTGCCGCGACGTGGCCGTGGAACAGATCGACCTCGTCCACGCTCTGGCGACGGACCTTGGAGTCGAAGTTGAACCCGCCATTAGTGAACCCGCCGGCCTTGAGGATTTCATAGGTGGCCAGGGTCATCTCCTCGACGCTGTTGGGGAACTGGTCGGTGTCCCAGCCGTTCTGCGGATCGCCGCGGTTGGCGTCGATGCTGCCGAAGATCCCCAATGAGACGGCCGTGGCGATCTCGTGATGGAAGCTGTGCCCGGCCAGGGTCGCGTGGTTGGCCTCGATATTGACCTTGATCTCGTTTTCCAGCCCGTACTGGTGCAGGAAGCCGAAGACCGTGGCGCTGTCGTAATCGTATTGGTGCTTGGTCGGCTCCTGGGGCTTGGGTTCGATCAGCAGGTCGCCTTTGAAGCCGATCTTGTGCTTGTGCTCGACCACCATGCGCATAAAGCGACCCAATTGTTCACGTTCGCGTTTCAGGTCGGTATTGAGCAGGGTTTCGTAACCCTCGCGACCGCCCCACAGTACGTAGTTGGCCCCTTTGAGCCTTTGGGTGGCGTTCATGGCGCTGAAGACCTGGGCGGCGGCGCAGGCGAACACTTCCGGGTCGGGGTTGCTGGCCGCGCCCGCGGCAAAGCGCGGGTTGCTGAAGCAGTTGGCGGTGCCCCACAGCAGCTTGATCCCGGTTTGTTCCTGATGGCGCTCCAGGTGATCGATCATCTGCGCGAAGTGATTGCGGTACTCCTTCAGCGAGTTGCCTTCCGGGGCGACATCGGTGTCGTGGAAGCTGTAGTAGTCGATGCCCAGTTTGGAGAAGAACTCGAAGGCTGCTTCGGCCTTGCCGATGGCCAGCTCCATCGGATCCCCGGCATGCTGCCACGGACGCTTGAAGGCGCCGGCACCGAACATGTCCGCCCCCGGCCAGACGAAGGTGTGCCAGTAGCAGGCCGCCATGCGCAGGTGTTCGCGCATGGGTTTGCCGAGGACCAGCTTGTTGGCGTCGTAGTGGCGGAAGGCTAAGGGTGAGTCGCTGCTGGGGCCTTCGTAGCGAATCTTGTCGACAACGGGGAAGAACGGCATTGGAATGTCCTTGTTGTTCTTGGCTGTACCCCGATACTAGCAACGGCCCGGTGGCTGCAAATTATGAAAATCATCAAGGCGCAGTGCGATTTTGAGTATTGAGATTCGTCGTTTGCGCGCCTAGTCTGTGTTGACCGGTCCAGGATCAAAACAATGAAAACCGTCCCGCCCGTCCACCGTATTGCGCTGTTGTTCAACGGCAGCAAGATCTACGATCGCGGCATTATCAGTGGCATCGGCAACTACCTGAGCAGCACCCGTGCATCCTGGGACCTGTTCCTTGAGGAGGATTTTCTCTGTCGGTTGAAAGGGATCGAGCGCTGGCAGGGCGATGGGATCATTGCCGACTTCGACGACCCGCTGATCGGCGAGGCGCTGGCCGGAATCAAGTTGCCAGTGGTGGCGGTGGGCGGGTCCTATCAGGATGCGCGCGCCTATCCGAAGGGCATTCCCTATGTCGCCACCGACAATGACGCACTGATGAAACTGGCCTACGAGCACCTGATCGAGGCCGGGTTGACCCGCTTTGCCTGCTTCAGCCTGCCTGAAGCGCAAGCCAATCGCTGGGCGCAGGAACGGGAAAAAGCCTTTCGCCGGCTGCTCAAGCGTGATGGTTTGCCTGTCGAGGTCTATCGCGGCATGGGCACCAGCGCGCCGCTCTGGGACAGCGCCGTCGAACAGCAGATCGCCTGGTTGCAAAGCCTGCCCAAACCCATCGGCATCATCGCCGTCAGTGACGCCCGTGCCCGGCAGTTGCTGCAAGCCTGCCTGACCGCCGGGATCGCCGTGCCGGAGCAGGTGGCCTTGATCGGCATTGATAACGACCCGCTGACCCGCAGCCTGACCAGGGTGCCGCTGAGTTCAGTGGTCCAAGGCACCGAGACCATGGGCCGGACCGCCGCGCACCTGCTCCATCAGATGCTGCACGGCATGCCGTCCACGGGCACGCAGATACTGATCCCCCCGGATGCGATCAATGTGCAGGCCTCGAGTCTGCATCAACCGTTGGGCGATCCCTACGTCATGCAGGCGCTGCTCTTTATCCGCCAATACGCCTGCCAGGGTATCAAGACCGCGCAGGTGGCCGCGTACGTGGGCGTGTCGCGCTCATCGCTGGAGTCGCACTTTCGTACGGTGCGCGGCTGCAGCGTGCACGACGAGATCCTGCGCTTCAAACTGGCGGCGGCGGCCAATGGACTGGAACACACGGATTCGGCGATTGCCGATATCGCGCAGAATTGCGGCTTCAAATCGGCGCAATACCTGCACACGGTGTTCCGTCGCGAGTTCGGCTGTACGCCACGGGAGTATCAGCAGGGCGCCCATGTAGCGATTCATTGAGTCAATAGATCAAAGTGTCCAGTGGCTCAGGCGTATCAAGAGCGATCGTGATGTTATATTTTCCATTCAGGGGTAGAACGGCAGGGGCGTCGGAAACCTCGGCTTGTCCTTTGAGGTTGACCTTCGAATGATAAGTCACTCCCATTCAGGGTTGCTGAGATACACTCGTTATCAGTCAACCCAGTCAACTTGAAAGTTGTAACACCCCAGCAGAGGGGCAAGGATTTTCTGGTGAACTCCGGATTGAATACGAACTAAAAGTCCTCGGTTACTTTCTTGTACGACGTCGACCGCAATGCCAGAGAGTCCAAGGTGTTCAATCTCCAGTTGTACCGTGCTGGCGATTTCCCGTTGCTGCAGGGCCGGTTTGAATATCTTGCCGACCGCAGTCAGGGGTAACGCCTCGAGTATTTCAATGCGTTTGGGGATGGCTGCGCGTTCGCTGATGCTGAGATTGGCGAACGCCAGCAGCTCTTCGGCGCCGCAGAATTGGCCGGGCTTCAATTGGACATAGGCGACAGGTACTTCCCCTGAATAGGCATCAGGGCTGCCGATCGCGGCCACCAAGGCAACAGCAGGGTGGGCCTGCAACACTTCCTCGATTTGCTTGGGGTCGATATTGTGTCCGCCACGAATGATCAATTCCTTTTTGCGTCCGGTCAGCCAGAAATAACCCTGTGCATCCTGGCGACCCAGATCGCCGGTATTGAGCCAGCGTCGGCCGTCGATATCGATCCACAGTCCCTGGTTGTGACCCTCTTCCAGATAACCGTCGAACAGATTGGGACCGCTGATCGTGATCAGCCCGGTTTCGTCGACATTGGCATCGCGCAGGTATTCCCCGGCCTCATTCAATAGCACCGCGCGCATGTCCTGGTAAGCAAGGCGTATCCCGATGGAGCCGGTGCGTCGCTCGCCATGGGGCGGATTGACGGAAGAAACGCAGGCGCCCTCCGTGAGCCCATAGCCTTCAAGGATATGTACCCCGGTCTGCTCTTCGAACTCGCGCAACAAATCCACCGGCATGGGGGCGGCGCCACACAAGGCATAACGAAGGCTGGACAGATCATAGGCACGTGGATTGTTTCTTAGCAGGGCCGCGTAGACGGTGGGCACGCCGGAAAAGAAGTTGATGCCGAAGTGCTCGACCATTTCCCAGAAGTTTGGGATAACGCCAGGGTCTCGGTAGCCTTGGGCCGTGCCCAGGATGACATGGTCACCCTGGCTCCAGGGCATCAGTCCCGTGACCAGTTGTCCATTGACATGGAAAAGTGGCAGGCCGCAAAAGATCACCTGGCCACTCCGGCGAGGTTGTAAGTGCGCGGCCATGGCCCAGGCGTTGAATACTTCCGAGCCATGGGTGCGGGCGGCAATCTTGGGCAGCCCGGTGGTGCCGCCGGTACAGAAGTAAGAAGAACGCTCTTCAGGGCGGATGTGTCTGCCGCTCTTGAGGTGAGTTTCTGGCTGGGCTTCCATCAGCTCGCGCAGATCGTGGATCACGGTATTACCGTGAAAGGCCCGCTCCCTCTGCGCCAAGCTTCTGAGCATGTCGCGCTCAGGCTCGCTGACATAGGGTTCCAGGCTGACCCAGATGATATGCCTGATTCCGGGCAGATCGTTCAATTGATCAGCCAACTTGGCCCACAGATTGTTATCTGGGGTGGGTGCCAGTGTCACCACCACCGAGGCTTTGGCCGAGTTCAGCAAGCTGGCAATCTGCTTCGCTTCCTGCAATGGGTTGATTGCCATGACGATGCCCGCTGCCTCGGCGCCCCAGATAGTGAAATGGGTCTCCGGTAGATTGGGCAGGACGAAGGCGAGTACTTCTCCCGGCACGATGCCCAGGTCGTGGAAGGCATTCGCCGCGCGGGTTATTTGCGCGAAGAGTTGGGAATAATTCCATTCGAAGGTACGCGTGAAGTGAGTGGCGTCAGGGAAGAAGCTCAACGCCGGCGCTTGAGGATTGCAGACGGCGGCACGGCGCAAGGCCTCATAGGTGCTGGCGGCCAGATTGCGCTCTGAAAGCGGGGTTTGTTCCAGGTGCTTGATGTCTACCAGGCTCTGCACGCTCATCAGACTTCTCCTACTACCTGATTGCGTTGTATGCCCAGATCGATCAAGCCGTCGGCGCTACGAATATGCGCCTCGACCTTGTCGCCTGGCTTGAGATACTGGGAGCGTTTCTCCTGGGCCTTGAGGAACAGTTTCCACTTGCTGGCTTCGGGTAGCAGGGCGGCGATGCGCTGCTTGCCGGGGGAGGGGATGCTCAAGGCGCAGCCGGCCGGCGTGCCGGTGGCAATCAGGTCTCCCGGGGCAAGATCTTGTACGGACGAAAGCTCGGTCAGGGTTTGCGCGGGACCGTAGACCAGGTTGGCGGTGCTGTCGTTTTGACGCATCTGGCCGTTGACCGTCAGGCGCAATTGCAGGGCCTTCAGATAATGCATGTCCTCGGCCCCCAGCAGGCAGAGGTGGGGGCCGACCGGGCCAAAGGTACGGAAACTCTTGCCTTTGTAGAACTGCATCTGTGGAATCTGGATGTCACGAGCCGAGTAGTCGTTGACAATAACGACGCCGGCGATGAATTCATGCAGATTGTCGTCAGTGACAGAGACAGGGCCGGTGATCTCGCGTTTCATCACCAGGCCCAGCTCGATTTCGTAGTCCAGGAACCGGACATTGCGCGGCTTGATCAGGTTGCTGTCGGCCGCCACCAGGCAACTGGTCGCCTTGGTGAACATCATGTTGAAGTGCTTTGCGTCGGGGTTCATGCCCGATTCGATCATGTGCTGACGGTAGTTGGCACCCTGGCAAAGGAACTGCTGATTACGGGTCACCGGGGACAGCAACTTGACGTCGCTCTTGGCCAGTTCGATGCCTTTCAGTTGAAGCAAATCGTCGATGGTGTTCTGGCGGATGAACTCGCCGGTCGTGGCAAAGACTCCGGGAACCGGTGTAATAAGGTTCTGGCGTATGACGCCCCATTGGACGGTGTTTTGGTATTCGAAGCGGACAATATGGACAACGGACATTGAAGGCACTCCAGAAGCATTGTTTGCCCGACTTTTGCCAGGCTTAGTTGTTGTATTGGGCCCATGCAGGGCATGTTGTCGGCGTGCGAGCGGCCTGCACCAGGGCGTCGGCGCCACACGCAGCGCACTTGTCGGGTGGTACTGAACAGGCGGACTTATCCGAACAGGCGGGCCAGCGCCATAAGCTTGCGTAGCGTCAAGTCCGGGCTGCGTCGCAGATTGCGAATCAGCATTCGCAGATTGCCCAGTGTCAGCTTGGGCTGGGTAAAGCTCTTGGGCATGCGTTGCCCCCATTGCGCCATGGCCTCGCGGCTGACCGGATGAATGCCGGTGGGCTGTGTGGCAGTGAAGAGGTCGCCGTCACAGTAGTGCTCGTGTTTGTCTGCCCATGGGTCCTGCCAGTAATCGAAGATCTGGCTCCCCAGAATGTGCCGGCCGATCCCCCACGAATGCTTCCAGCCTCGCTCCCGCAGGACCCGCTGTCCCATGCCCAGTGCATCGGCATCGACCACTTCATAGGCGCTGTGGCTGTAGGTCGCCGTGAATCCCTGGGCAATGGCGAGGGTATGGTGATCTGTTGGAATCTCACCGCGATCCAGGCGCATGAAGGTGACGATGGGGGAGCCATCCGGGAGAACCTGTATATCGCTGGGGATCAGCCCGAAATGCTGTGTATACCAGGCGCAGGTGGCTTGATAATCGGCGACTTCGATGACGACGTGACCCAGGCGCAATATTTCCGGGGGCGTTATTGGTGGGCGTTGAGCTCTGTTGATGCGTGGCTGCTTATCCGCCAGATTGAGCGAAAGAGCGGCCCTGTGCGGCAGCGGAACACTTGAGGACTGGCCGCAGATGGCTTCCACGATGAAGCCGGAGGGGTCGAGCAGCCGGACCTGTTTTCCGCCCCCCGGATGTTCGATCCGCTCGATAGCTGAAGCACCCTGGAGCTGGGTCAGGTGATCCAGATCGCCGAGACGGCCGACTTCCAGCCCGTAGCCCAGAAAGCGTGCTTGGGCCGCTCGATGAATACGGTAGCAGTAGGGGCTGGGGTCGGCAGCCCGGAGATAGAGCGTATCCGTGTCCCGGTGACTGACGCTCAGACCGAAGTCGCTCAGAAAGTGCGCCGCTTCATCAAGGTCCGGTCGTTCGAAGATAAGATGGGTGAGGCGTTGAGCTTTGACGCTCGGGGCGGGATGCCGGGCGGGTTGCAACGTGCTCAGTCGAGGTGCTGCGCTATCGTTCATTATTGTTCTCCGAACTTTTTTCGGGCAAAGCAGCGCCGAGCCCCATAAACAACAGGGGCGAAAACCACAGCGGTGGTGAAGGGGTTAGTCGAGCGCCGGGAGTGTGGGCAGTTCCTCGCTCGCCAGTCTCGCAGCCTCCTGTGCCGGCACGCCGAGTGCCCGGAGTACGAATTCCGCCGCGTCGGAACCCGCATCGCGCCAGGTTCTATGACCTTCCAGCACCAGGAACATCGCACCCAGTGCAGTGCTGGAGATCAGCGTAATGACCGAGAGCAGTTGGTCTTGTCGGAAGCTGTAGCAGCCACTGGCGTGCCCCTCCAACAGGTCCTTCGTGGCCTGACTGGCGAACATCTCGCGCAGCGCGGCGTTACTCATCGCGAATCGATGAATGAAAGTGCCCCACTGGGGCTCCTCATGGGTACGTCGGATAAAGAAGCGGATGCCATTGGCCAGACGGTGGGCAGGCTGGGCGAGGGTCTCGAAACTCTTATTGACCCGTTCGTGCATTTCAGCGCTGAGATGGGCCGCAACCGCTTCGAACAGCTGCTCCATGCTTTTCACGTTGCTATAGATCGTCCCGCGAGCAACACCGGCCTCAGTTGCAAGATCGCTGATACTCACGTCAATGGCGCCGCGCTCGGCAAAAAGGCGAAGGGCGGCTTGATGGATGCGTCGCTGTACCGGATTCAGGGATTCCACGCTTTATCTCCAGGGTCGTCTTACAATCAATTGAACACCTGTGTTCAATATTGGTCAATTGTTTTTTTGAGCTGGAGGGTGATCTTTATTGGGTTCTGTCCGTTATCCGAGGGTTTTTGCGGTATTGGAGGCGTTTTTTCATCGACAGGCTTTGTGTATTTTGAACATTTGTGTTCAGTTTTCTGGCTGGGTGTCCATGTTCACAACAGGCAGTGGCAAGCTGGCGATTTTCCTGGCTTTGGCTGGCGTGACGCCCAGCGCCTTGAGGACCATTTCGGCGACCCGCACATCGTGTTCCGCCACTGTACGACCCTCGACAACAGCGCGCATGGCCCCGGTGGTGCATGACAACACCAGGTCCAGGGCGATGCCTTCGTCTTCGAATGCAAAAGCACCCTCACGGCGACCTTGGCGCAGGTCGTCAAGTACATGGGCGGCCAGTCGCGAGCGCGTCGCCTCGCCGAAGTGGATGATGCGCAGCAGCGCGCTGGCCCACGGGTGGTCATCGCCGGCTCGGTTGATGAACATGCGCACGCCGACGCAAAGGCGCTCGGCACCGCTGTGCAATCCGCTGCTCAAGACGGAAATGGCATCGGAGAACTCGGTGGCCATGGCGATGCCCACGGCTTCGAGCACTTCGTCGCGAGTGCGGAAGTAGTTGTAGATGGTGCCATTGGAGACCTCCGCTTCCGCGGCGATCTCGAGCAGGGCGATCTCCCCCACCTCCTTGCGTGCGACCAGGCGTCGCGCTGCGTCGACCAGGCCGCGACGGGTGCGCTCACGTTTCTTGTGGCCTCGCGTGAGAGGCTGGGGCGCTGCGGGTGCTGGGGAGGAGGAGGGCATACTCAGGCTCGTAGTCGAGGGGGCTCGCTGATGGTAATGGAAACCCGTTCAACAATGCAGTCGTCGCCCGTTATCAGATCAATGCAGGCTTGAACCAGATGGCCCGCCTGCGCGCCGTCGGCATGGTGCATGACGAGGCGGTCGGGGCGTACCACCACCAGCGTGCCCTTGGCCGCCAGCGGCAGGATGTCATGGTTCAGATCCTCGATAAAGGCGCAATCACCCAGCGGACGTTGACCGCACGGCCCGATATGCAAGAAGTTGCCGCCGGTTCGTTTCCAGGCCCCGACCTGCTCGGCGCAGAGCAGCGACAGCGGGTCGATGCCGAATCCGATCAGGGTCAGGTGGTCTCCAAGCGCATCGTCACTCAGGTGGATCTGCTGTTGGGCGTTGCGAACCCAGGCCTGGGGAAAGAGCCCTCCGCGAACCAGCTTGTCACCACGGCGATGAGGGGCGAACAGGCCTTTCCTGAAGATGTTTTTCGGTTTGATGTCCAGCTCTTCGAAGTACTTGCGGGTGGTAGGCATCAAGGCGAGCAGGCGCATCAGGCCATGGGTGAAGAAGGCTCCCAGCTTGCTTCTGGGCATGATCAGGCGTCCCATGAGCTTGGCCATGTCGATCATTGCCTTGGCATGGGGGCGGCGCTCCTCGTCATAGGAGTCCAATATCGAGGGCGAGGCTTGTCCGCGCAGGACCCAGGCGAGTTTCCAGGCCAGATTGGCGGTATCGCGAAGGCCGGCGACCAGGCCCTGTCCGACGAAGGGCGGCGTGATATGAGCGGCATCTCCTGCAAGAAAAACGCGCCCCTGGCTGAAGCGGTTGCAGCAGCGCGCGTGGAACCGATACACCGCCGTGCGCTCGATCTGCAGCTTTTGCGGATCGATCCAGGGGGCGATCAGTCGAGCGATGTTTTGCGGATTTTCCATTTCTTCGCGGGTTTCACCCGGTTGCAGCATGAACTCCCAACGCTCCCTTCCGCCGGGCGCCGGCATGTGTGGCGTGGGCCGCCTTGGATCGCAAAGGAACTCGATGTGATCGATCGCTGACTGGTGCCGATTGCCGGCATCGACAATCAGCCAGTCCTCGGCATAGGTCTGCCCTTCGAAATCCTGGCCGATCAGGGTTCTGACCCTGGAGCTCGCGCCATCGGCGCCTACCACGTACTGGGCGCGAACAGAGTGGACTTGGCCCTCCTGGTCCCGGACGGACGCAATGACGCAGCCTGGTGCATCGGTCAGGTGTTCGAGCTCGAAGCCACCCAGGCTGACCACCGACTCGAACCGTGAGACCTGTTCTCGCATCGCCCGCTCGAGGTCGGGCTGATAGAACGTCACCAGTTTGGGATGGCCATCAATGCTCCCGGTGGTATTGGCGCGACTGAAATCCCCGAGGGTCGTGGAGCGCATCCGCACTTCGGGGATCACGATCTTCTCGAAAGCGTCCTGGGCCAACCCGGCGAGTTGCAGGATGCGTAGCGCCTCGTTGTCCAGGGCGATGGCGCGAGGCATCAGCAGGATCTCATGGGCCTTGTCCAGGATCAGTGTCCTTACGCCGTAGCGTCCCAGCAGTGCCGCGAGTGTCGCGCCTACCGGGCCGTTGCCCACGATCAATACATCGACTGCGCTTGGCGGCAGCGTGCCGGCTTTCTTGTTATTCATACCGAGCCCTTGTTGTGGTTGTTTTTTTTGGCAGTGAAACCCAGGGTTTCATCGTCAGGCAGCATGAGGTTATGCAAAAATGAGGTTTGTTTCAATATTGATTATTGTGTCATTATATCGAGGTCGCTCTTTTTGCCAGCATGGAACGCATAACTGTCTTCATCTGAGCCTGTAGGAGTCGCCTGTGGTGCGTGCGCTGTGTCATCCGAATCCACTGCGGATCCGCTTTGTCGATTTTGAACTCGATGAGGCCAATGCTCGCCTGTCGTGCAATGGAGAGGCGGTGGCGCTGGCGCCGACGCCGTTCAACCTGTTGTGCGCGCTGGCGCGCGAGCCGGGGTCGCTTCTGAGCAAGGATGCGTTGCTTGACGCGGTCTGGGGACACCGCTTCGTCAGCGAGTCGGTGCTGAAAACCGCCATCAGCGATCTGCGCACGACACTGGGCGACTCTCCCCGAGCACCACGTTTTATCGAGACCGTGTCCCGGCGTGGCTATCGCTTTATTGCCACGCCGTCCCTGACGCCTTTGACGCCGACCAGCCTGGCGATAACACCGCAAGCCGTCACGCAAGCGCCGCTGTTTATCGGCCGTGGCGCTTCGCTTTCGCGCTTGCAACGGGCCTGGGTGCAGGCGCAAGGCGGCCAGCGCTCGATGTTCTGGCTCGCCGGCGCGCCGGGAATCGGCAAGACCCTGCTGATCGAGCATTTCATGGCGGGTCTCGACGGCGCCACCTGCGCGCGCGGCCATTGTGTGGAGCCCCTCGGTACTGGCGAGCCGTACCTGCCGGTGCTGGAAGCGATTGCCGGTTTGTGCCGCGTCGACCCGGCGCTGCCGGCACTCTTGCGGAGCGTGGCGCCCACCTGGCTGTTTCAACTGCCGTGGCTGAGTAGCGCCCAGGAGCGTGAGGCGTTGCGGCACGAGCTTGCCGGTGTCGGCCCGGAGCGCATGCTGCGGGAAATGGGCGAGTTGCTGGAGCGTTACACGGAGCAACGCCCCTTGTTGCTGGTCACCGAAGACCTGCATTGGGGCGACAGGGCCACCCTCCAACTGATCGACTACGTCGCCCGGCGACGGGGGCGCATGCGGTTGATGTGGGTGGCGAGTTTTCGCGTCGCCGAGGTGGTGGCGCTCGATCATCCGCTCAGTTCGTTGCGACACGAACTTCGTTTACAGCGCTTATGCGAAGAAGTGGTGCTCGATCCGTTTTCGGAGACCGAGATCGCCGATTATGTCGCTACGCGTTCGGTCTCACTGGCGCACGATGAAGGGTTCGTGCGGGCGCTGCACGATCACACCGACGGCGTGCCACTGTTCGTCTCGTCGTTGCTCAATGAAGTGATGGACCGTGCGGACGATGACGCCACCGTCGAGGCCCGGCTGGCGAACCTCACGGTTCCCGAGAATCTGGCATCTATCATCGATCATGTGATCGCCAGGCTCGGTCGGGAAGAGCGTGATCTGCTCTCGGCGGCGGCGATATGTTCGGGGGCTTTCCGGGTGGAAACGCTTTCGCTGGTCCTTGAGCGTGACCTCGCTTCGCTGGCTTACGCCTGCGAGGAGCTGGTTCGCGGGCAGGTGTGGCTGACACGGTCACGGACGGTCGATGGGGCAGAGGTGTCCGCGCAGGCCTACTCGTTCCGTCACGCGCTCCTGCGTCAGGTGCTGTACGAGCGCACGCCGCTTTCGCTGCGTATTCACCTGCATCGTCAGATCGGCGACGCCCTTGAGCGTGAGCGGTCGTTCGGCGTTCCGGTCGCCGCCTCAGACCTGGCGATGCACTTCGAACGGGCCAGTCGGCCGGTGATTGCGCTGTCGGACTTCGGCCTGGTCGCGACCATCAGTGCCCATGGCGACCGGATGCCGACCCTTTGCTGACAACTTGATCGGGGCATGGCTTTAGGCTGTTGCCGAACGTCTCCGATCCCGTGGTCTGCAATGGTCCTGAATCCTGAATCCAAGTATCCAAACCGCCGCACGTATGTGCTGAAGCTGCGTAGCGACGCCGCGCCGGGGGGCCTTGCCGGGCGCCTGGAAAATCTGGTGACCGGCCGTCAGTGCGAGTTCTCATCCGTCGAAGAGCTGTCGGCGTCGATTGCCGACGACCTTGCATCGATAGCCGGTGAGCGTGCCGCGGATGCCGCCGGCGAATGACCCCACCTACCCGATAGAACGCTCCATAGGGCGACCGAATCACGACGCTTGGCTGACAACTTGGCGTGCGGCCGACCCTATGCTGGCGTCACCTCGAATTCCTACGAGTCCAATCCGATGTCGCGACTTCACCTCCTTCTTTCGTTGATCCACCCTGGCGGGCAGACGTCCCGCCCATCTGCCGATTGCCTGGGCGGCCTTGCCGCTGCGGTGACGCTTGCCATGTCTATCGCGCTGGCCCTGGCGGGCTGTTCCACGCCCATCGTCAAGCCTGCGGTGGACCTGCCGGGCAAGTTCGCCGCGACCGCGGCCTCGGGGATGGAGCCCGAAGTCGCATGGTGGGAGGCTTTCAAGGATCCGGTGCTGAGCGATCTGGTACGCCGCGCGATGCGCGATAACCGCGATATCAAGATCGCCTCCGAGCGCCTGTGCGCCGCACGCGCCGGCGAGACCATCAGCCGCTCCTGGTTGTTTCCGAGCATCAGTGGGTCCGCCTCCGGTACCGACCGCAGTAGCGGGTACGACACGGCCACGAAGGCGGGCTATCCCGATACCAAAACCGCAAGCGTGGGGCTGGACGTTTCGTGGGAGCTGGACCTGAGCGGCCGTTTGCGGGCTGGCGCGAGCGCGGCCCAGGCCCAGGCGCTGGCCGCGGAACACAGCGTACGCGGTGTGCGCCTGCTGGTGATGAGCGATGTTGCCAGCAATTACTTCACACTGGTCGGTGCGCAGCGTCAGGTCGACACCCTGCGGGCCATGTCGGCGATGCAGGACGAGACCTTGCGTCTGGTCACCGCACGCCAGCGCGTGGGCCTGGCAACCGTCTTCGACGTGGAGCGTGCCGAGGCTGACGCGGCCTCCGCGCGTGGGCAGATTCCGCCACTGGAAACCCTGGCGGCGGTGGCACGCCATCGCCTTGCGGTACTGATCGGTGACCAGGCCTTCAATGCCGCCGCCATCGTACCCTCGCGCGGCGATGTAGTGGTGCCTCAGCCGCAGCCCGGCCAGCCGGCCACGTTGCTGGAGCGCCGGCCCGACGTGCTGGAACTGATGGCGCAACTGGATGCGGCCAACGCTCGCCGTCAGCAGGCCGCCGCCGAATGGTTTCCGCGTCTGTTCCTCGGTGCCTCCTACGGCAGCCAGGGCCTGGAACTCAATGGTGTGGGGCTGGGCGCTGCCCGCTATACCAATGTGGCGGGCCTGCTGACGATGCCGCTCTTCAACGCCGGGCGCACGCGGGCCATCAATGAGGTTGCCGAGAGCGGCCAGCGTGAAGCGCTGCTGCGTACCGAGGACGGCATCGCCCGTGCGCTCGAAGACGTGGAGAACTCGCTGGTCGGCCTTTCCCAGGAGCGTCGTCGTTCGGCGTCGTTGCAATCGGCTGTGGTGGCTGCGGATTCCGCGCTGGGCCGGGCTCAATCGCTCTACGACCGGGGGCAGATCGACCTGTTGCCGCTGCTGGATGCGCACCGTGTGCGCCTGACGATGCGTCTGAACGCCAACGACAGCAACACTCGTCTGCTGCTCGACAGCGTACAGCTCTACAAGGCGCTGGGCGGCGGCTGGCAGGTTTTCGAGTCCGTGCCTCCCGCCGGCACCGCCACTGCCGGCGCCGTGCGTCCACTTTCCTGAATCCCGTCGCTTACAACGAGGAACTGTCTTGAATAACTCTATTACCGCCGTCGGTGCCATGGCCGTCGCCGCGTTACTCTGCGCCTGCAGTCCGGACCAACCGCCGGTACAGGTGCCGCGGCCCGTACGTACCGTCGAACTGCGCTATGACAACGCCCGCGAAGCCAACCGCTATGTCGGCACCGTGCAGTCGCGCCATGAAGTGGACCAGGCTTTCCGCGTGGACGGCAAGGTCGTCCAACGCAAGGTCGAGGTCGGCCAGTTCGTGCACGAGGGTGATGTGCTCGCCACGCTGGACGACAGCGACTACCGGCTGGCCGTGGAAGCGGCGCGGCAGTCGTGGGCCGCTGCGGTGGCACAGGCCCGTCAGGCCGACTCGGACCACCAGCGCCTGGGAGCGCTGAAGGCCGATGGCTCGGTCTGCGTGGCCGATGATGAGCGTGCGCGTACCAGCGCCGAGACCTCCCGGGCGAACGCCGAGGCCGAGGCCCGCAAGCTCGAACTGGCGCGCAACCGGCTCAATTACTCCGTGCTGCGGGCCTCGTGGAGCGGCGTGGTCACGGCCGTGCATTTCGAGGTCGGGCAGGTCGTGACGCCGGGGGCCGCGGTGATCTCGATCGCCGACCCTGGCTTGCCCGAAATCGTCGTCGATGTGCCGGAGGATCACCTGGCTGCCTTCAAGCAGTCGGGCTTCAAGGCCTCACTGGCCAGCGCTCCGGGCCAGACCTTCGCGGTGGCCTTGCGCGAACTGTCGCCGCAAGCCGCGCCGCAGACAAGGACCTATCGCGCGCGCATGAAGCTCCTGGACACGCAACCATTGCCCCTGGGGGCGACCGCCACCCTGGAGGTCGAACGCCAGATGACCGGGCGCCCGGTGGCGGCGGTGCCGGCCACCGCACTGACACAAAGCGGCGGGCAGCCGGCGCTGTGGGTGGTCACGCCGACGGGCAAGGACCCGGTCGGCAGCGTCGAGCTGGTACCTGTGGGGGTGTCGGGCTATCGAAATGACGAGGTGCTGGTCTCCGGCCCACCGGCCGGGGCGCTGATCGTGACCGCCGGTGTCCAGAAGATGGCGCCTGGCCTGAAAGTAGCGCTGCCAGGTGCGGTTTCCCCTGAAACGAAGGCAGTGGTGACGCGATGAGCCATTTCAACCTTACCGATTGGGCGCTGCGTCACCGTGCCATCGTCCTCTTCCTGATCCTCATTGTCGCGGTGGCCGGCCTGTTCAGTTTCACCCGGCTTGGCCAGCTCGAAGACCCGAACTTCTCGGTGCCGTCGATGACCGCCGGCGTCGCCTGGCCAGGCGCGACCGCCCAGCAGATACAGGATGAGGTCCTGAATCGCATGGAGAAGAAGTTCGAGCAGATCGACCACTTCGAAAAGGTGGTCACCTTTGCCCGGCAGGGTTACGGCGGCATGACGCTGACCGTGCGCGGGGGTACCTCGAAGGCCGACCAGCGCGAGGCCTGGTATCAGGCCCGCAAGAAACTCAATGACCTGCGCCTGGAGCTGCCCGACGGCGTGACCGGTCCGGTGGTCAACGACGAATATGGCGACGTGTATGGCCTGATGTACGCCGTCAAGGGCGACGGTATCGACCACGCCGACCTGTCGAATGCCGCCGAGGACATCAAGCGCAGTCTGCTGAAGGTGCCGATGGTCAAGAAGGTCGACCTGATCGGCGAGCAGGCCAAGCGTGTCTATGTGGAGTTCTCGCACGAACGCCTCGCTGCGCTGGGCATCACGCCGCTGATGATCGCCGAGAGCTTGCGCGCGCAAAATGCCTTGCAAGCGGCAGGGCAGGTTGACACGCAAGGGGACCGTGTCGTCGTGCGCGTGAGTGGCCAGTTTGCCAACGAAAATGACATTCGCAATGTGCCTGTCGCGGCCGGTGGCCGGATGATCAAGCTGGGCGACTTCACGACCATCAAGCGTGGTTATGAAGACCCACCGACCTACACCGTGCGTCACAACGGCCAGCCGGTGCTGATGCTCGGCATCTCGATGACCGAGGACGGTAATATCGTCGAGCTCGGCAAGGCGATGGAAGTCGCGGTCGCCCAGCTGCAGTCCGAGCTGCCCCATGGCGTGGAACTGGAGCGCGTGGCCGACCAGCCCACCACCGTGAAAGAGGCCGTCTGGGATTTCGCGCGCTCGCTTATCGAGGCGCTGGTCATCGTGATCATTGTCAGCTTTGTCAGCCTGGGCTGGCGTACCGGTCTTGTGGTGGCGGCCACGGTGCCGCTGGTACTGGGCGGTGTCGCGATGTTGATGCTGGCGATGGGCTGGAACCTGGAGCGTATCTCGCTCGGCTCGCTGATTATCGCCCTGGGCCTGTTGGTCGATGATGCGATCATCGCCATCGAGATGATGCTGGTGAAGATGGAGGCCGGTTGGGACCGTGTGAAGGCCGCCTCGTTCTCCTATCAGTCCACCGCCATGCCACGCCTGACCGGTGCGCTGATCACCGTTGCCGGGTTCATGCCGATCGGTCTTTCGAAATCGACCACGGGCGAGTATGCCGGTGGCATTTTCTGGATTGTCGGCGCGGCGGTGTTGTTTTCGTGGATCAGTTCGGGGATCTTCACGCCTTACCTGGCGGTCAAGATGCTGCCCAAGGATTTCGGCAAGCACCAGCATGCCGGCGATCCGTACGACACCCGGTTCTTCCGCAAGCTGCGCGGCATGATCGACTGGGCCATCCAGCGTCGCTGGGTGGTCATCGGCGTGACGCTGGGTGCTCTGCTGCTCGCCTTGGGCGGCTTGAAGCTGGTGCCGCAGCAGTTCTTCCCCAGCAGTTCGCGTCCCGAACTGGTCATCGACCTGCGCCTGAAAGAGGGGGCTTCTTTCGCGGCGACGGCCGAGCAGGTCAAGCAGATGGAAACCCTGCTCGGCAAGGACGAGGATGTCCGGTTCTATACCGCCTACACCGGTGCCGGGGCGCCGCGCTTCTATCTGGCGCTCAATCCGGAGTTGCCCAATCCGGGCTTTGCCCAGTTCGTCGTGATGACCCAGGACCTGAAGGCGCGGGAACGGGTTCGCAAGCGCTTGATGGCCTCGGCCGATCAACAGTTCCCGCAGGTCTGGGTCCGTGTCACGCGGCTGGAACTCGGGCCGCCGGTGGGCTTCCCGCTGCAGTTCCGCATTGTCGGGCCTGATACCCAGGTCGTGCGCAAGATTGCCCGTGAAGTGGAGCACGTCGTGACCTCGAATTCGAAGGTCCGTGACGTCCAGCTCGACTGGAACGACCCGGTGCGTTCGCTGAAGGTGCAGTTGGACCAGGACAAGGCCCGCGCGCTGGGACTCACGCCGGCTGACGTATCGCTGGCCACCCAGACCGTGATGAATGGCGCGACCCTGTCGCAGTTGCGCGAGCACGAGGACCTGATCGACATCGTCGCCCGCGCCGTGCCTGGAGAACGCCTGAGCCTCGACACGTTGAAGGACATCAACCTCTACACCCGCAAGGGCACCGTGGTGCCGTTGTCGGAAGTCGCGCAGGTGCGCTACGAACTTGAGGAACCGGTGCTGTGGCGGCGTAATCGTGACATGGCGATCACCGTGCGCGCCGATGTGAAGGATGGCGAGCAGGGCGTATCGGTGACGCAGGAGATCCAGCCGCTACTGAAGGATATTCAGGCCAGGCTGCCCTCGGGCTACCGCATTGATGTGGGCGGTGCGGTGGAGGAAAGCGACAAGGCCAACCAGGCACTGCTGGCGGTGGCGCCACTGATGCTGGTCACCATCCTGCTGTTGCTGATGCTTCAGTTGCAGGACTTCTCGCGCATGTTGATGGTGGTCTTGACCGCGCCACTGGGCCTGATCGGTGTAGTGCCGGCGTTGTTGCTGTTCAACGCGCCGCTGGGGTTCGTCGCGATCCTGGGCATCATCGCCCTCGGCGGCATGATCATGCGCAACTCGGTGATCCTCATTGATCAGGTGCGGATCGAGATCGAAGAAGGTCGCGACCCCTGGAATGCGGTACTGGACGCGGCCATCCACCGGACCCGTCCGGTGCTCCTGACGGCGCTGGCGACGGTGCTGGCGATGATTCCGCTGACGCGCAGCGTGTTCTGGGGGCCGATGGCAATTGCGATCATGGGAGGCCTTACCGTGGCGACGCTGCTGACCATCTTCTTCGTTCCGGCGCTGTATGCCGCCTGGTTCAAGGTTCGCCGCCACACGGCGCAAGCAACTGTCGTCAGTATTGGCAATTGCTGAGTCATTCGGCGGCGGGTCTCCTCTGACTCGCCGCCTTTTGCCGCCGCCGCCTGGTTTTTAACGCGGCCTGGTTGGTGTCGGCCGCCATGAGCGCTTGCCGCTGATTATTGACTTGCCGGAGTTGGGTGAACTGGCCTCGGGCGGTCGGGGAGGGCGACTTCAGGCCGTGGCGAGCAGGCGTTAGAGGTCCATGACCATCTCGTGCCAGGCCATGCCACCGTGGTCGGAAGGCGAGGGCTGCACGTAGCGATAGCCCATGCGCTGATACAGCGCCACGTGCTGCTCCTTGCACATCAGGTGGATGGTTTTCTTGTCCAGTGCCTTCATGCGCCGGACGAACTCGTCCATCATCCGTGTGGAGTGGCCTTTACCCTGCTGCGCGGGATCCAGCACCACGGACATGATCACGACGTTCGGCGCCTCGGCCGAATGCCCCACCAGTTCCTTGAAGGCTTCATCGGACATCACCACCTCGTGGGCGCAGCCACTGTTGATGAAACCGATGACCTCGCCGCCATCCTCCAGAATCAGAAAACCCTGCGGGTACTGGGCGATGCGCGTTGCAATCTTCTCCAGGGTCGCGGCTTCATCGCCTTCGTAGGCGCAGGACTCGATTTGATAGCAGCGCGCAGCGTCTGACGGCGCGGCATTGCGAAAGCTGAGGGTGGACATTGCGGTTCCTGGTCGTTGGGTGGGTCTTGAGGGAGACGGGAGGCGCTATGTTAGAGCAAGCAGGTGGCGGATGAGGAGGTACTCGGGTGCTTAATTCCACCGCGTTGACGTTCGCCGGGGTTGGGCGCCCCAGGATCAGTGTCGTCTGATGCCGGGGCGCTTGTTCAGGCGATGGACTCAGGACTGCGCGGACAACCAGGCGCGCCAGCCGCCCCAAGCGCTGATATCCGTGGCGCCCTCCAGGCCATAGGCGTCGCAAATGAACCCGGTCTCCCAACGACCATCGTCCAACTGCACCTTACCCAACCCCAGCGGGGCCGGGATCCCCGTCAGGAACGAGCCCAACTCGCTGCTGGGCAATTGCCAGACTTCCACGGCGATGGCCACGCCACCTTCAGCGACCCGGACCATCCCCGGACGCTTCAGCGGGCCGCCGGCCAGTGCGTACAGCCGGTAATCCGGTGAACTCCGGGTCGTTTCGAGCAGGCGCGCGCCGCGTTGCTTGAGTTGCCCGTTAAGCGCCAGGCCGTCAAGGTGCGCGCCACAGACCACCAGGCGGGCCTGATCATGGCGAGCCTCATGGGCAGGTTTTTTGCCGCCCTGATACGCATGGGCGAGGCTCAGCAGGTATTGATCGGTGAAGGCCCGACCCAACAAGGTCACCCCCCAGGGCAAGCCGTTGGCCATGAAGCCGCTCGGCACGGCCACGGCGGCATAGTCCAGCAGGTTCATGAAGTTGGTGTAGTAACCCAGCTCGGCGTTGCGCAGGACCGGCTCTTCGGCAAGCTCGGCCAAGGTCACCGGGCGACCGATGGTGGGCGTCAGGACACAATCCAGCCCGGCCATCAGGCGGTCGCACTGCGCCTTGAGTGCCTGCAGGCGATACTGCGCGCGGAAGGTTTGCACGCCGCTCACCTGGGGGGCTTTGGCCAGCACCGCATGGATCACGGGCAGTAGCGCATCTGGCTGAGCCTGCGCCAGCTCGCCGACGACGCTATAGCGCTCGGCCACCCATGGACCTTCATAGAGTAGCCGTGCGGCCTCAAGAAACGGCGACAGGTCGAGACTGACCGCTTCGCCGCCCAATGCCTGCAAGCGCTCGATCGCGGCGGCAAACAGCCCCGGTCCTTCAGTACAGCCGAAAAACTCCAGGTCCCGGGCCCGTGGCACGCCAAATCGAAACGGCCGCACGCTGCCGAACGCCGTGCCATCGTTCCAGGCGGGATTGGCGCGGCTGTATTCATCTTCAGGATCCTGCCGCGCGATCAGCGCCAACAAGCGGCTCGCCTCGGCGGCACTGGCGGTGAAGGTCGTCACACAGTCGAGGGCGCGACAGGCCGGCACCACCCCGGCCGTGGACAGCAGTCCCCTGGTCGCCTTGAGCCCCACCAGGTTGTTGAGCGCCGCCGGTACCCGGCCCGAGCCCGCGGTATCGGTGCCCAGGGCAAAGCTGGTCAAACCCAGTGCCACCGTCAAGGGCGAGCCCGCGCTGGAGCCCCCCGACGGGTATTCAGCGAGCACGCTGTTACGGCAGGGGCCATAGGGTGAGCGGGTGCCGTTGAGGCCGGTGGCAAACTGGTCGAGGTTGGTTTTACCCAGCGGCACCGCCCCCAGGTCGATCAACTGCTGGACGACGGTCGCCGAACGCTGCGGGGTATAGGCGAACGCCGGGCACGCCGCCGTGGTGGGGATACCCGCCAGATCGATGTTGTCCTTGATGGCAAAGGGCACGCCGTACAACGGCAGGCTTTCCATCGTGCTGGATTCAAGGGAGACCAGGTAAGGCTCCAGCTCCTGGGCACTGAGCAGATGGATGAACAGATTGAAATCGGGATTCAACGCCTCGGCCTGTTCACGTAGGGCGAGGATCAGGCGACGTGGCGAGCATTCGCCGCTGGCGTAGCGTGCCCGCAGCACGTCCAGTTGCAGATCGGTTTTCATGGCTTTTCTCCTGTAGGGGGGACGGGCTCAATCACGACCACCCGTTGCCCGGCGCGCACCGCCGAGCCGGGTTGCACGCGCACTTCTCGAACAATGCCGGCACAGGGCGCAAGCACCGGAATTTCCATCTTCATCGACTCCAGCACAACCAACGCCGCGCCTGCGGCGACCCGCTCGCCGATAGCGACCTGAACCTGCCAGAGGTTGCCCGCAATGGGGCTTTCCACGCTGGTTTGATGAGCCGGCAAGGGCGCCTCTTCGGGGGCCTCGACAAGCGCTTCGCTGCTTTCGAAGTGCGCTTGGCCGCTGTCGATCCAGCGCCGTCTTTCAGCGGAAAAAGCGCTCTGTTGCCGGTCTCGGAACGCTTGGATGCTGCTCGACTCACTGGCCAGGAAGTCCTGGTAGTCGGCCAGGCGCAATTGGCTGTGCTCGATGTTCAAGTCGAAGCGACCGAGGGGGAAATCGCGACGGATGTGCAGCAACTCCTGCGCGCTGACCGGGTAGAACCGAATCTGATCGAAGAAGCGCAACAGCCAGGGTTTGCCGGAGAAAGCCGCCACTTCGCGGTAACGGTTCCACATCTGCAGCGTACGCCCGACGAACTGGTAGCCGCCGGGGCCTTCCATGCCATAAACGCACAGGTAGGCCCCGCCGATACCCACCGAGTTCTCGGCGGTCCAGGTCCGCGCCGGGTTGTACTTGGTGGTCACCAGGCGATGCCGGGGATCCAGCGGCGTCGCTACCGGTGCCCCGAGGTAGACATCGCCCAGGCCCATGACCAGATAGCTGGCCTCGAACACCGTGCGCTGTACTTCATCCAGGTCGGGCAGGTCATTGATGCGGCGAATGAACTCCAGGTTACTGGGGCACCACGGCGCATCCTTGCGCACGGTGGTCATGTATTTTTCAATGGCCAGCTGGCAAGCCGGGTCATCCCACGACAGCGGTAAATGCACGATGCGAGAGGGGACCTGCAAATCGCGGGCAGCACAGACCGCGTCCCATTCGCCAGCCACGATCTCCAGCAAGTGGGCCAGGGGGAGTTGTTCGGGTTGGTAGTGGACCTGCAACGAGCGAATACCGGGCGTGAGGTCAATGACCCCCGGCAACGCCTTGGCTTCGAGCGCCTGCATCAAGGCGTGGCCCCGGAAGCGCAACACCAGGTCAAGCTCGGCGGCGCCGATCTCCAGCAGCAGGTGGGTATCACCGGCCAGGCGCGCCACCAGGCGGGTATCGTCCTGGCCCAGGTCCAGCACAATGGGTGATTGCAGCCCGATCACGGCGGTGTCCCTGGGGGGCTCGGCGGTCAGCGCCGCCGTGGCGAGTTGGCGTGCTTGGGCGAGGTCGGTCGGCACGAATCGGACCTTGTCCCCCGCCTTGAGCTGCCCCAATTGCCAGAGGTCGGCCTCGATGACGGTCACCGGGCATACGAAGCCACCCAGGCTGGGGCCGTCGGGGCCGAGAATCACCGGCATATCACCGGTGAAATCCACCGCGCCGATGGCATAGGGGTTGTCGTGGATATTGGACGGATGAAGCCCGGCCTCGCCACCGTCGGCTCGAACCCACTCGGGTTTCGGCCCTATCAGGCGCACACCGGTACGGCTGGAGTTGAAATGCACTTCCCAGTCGGTGTTCAGGAAAGTGTGGATGTAGTCTTCGGTAAAGTATTCCGGTGCGCCATGGGGGCCATAGATCACGCGGATGGAGCGCAGCGCCGCCAGCGGCTCCTGCCCGGCAAGCACCGCGCCGGCCGTTGCGTCGGTCAGCGGGGCCAGGTGCAGCACATCGCCGGCGCGCAGCGCCCGTCCACCATGGCCACCGAACTGGCCGAGGGTGAAGGTGCTTTTGCTGCCCAGGTAATCCGGCACCTGCACGCCACCGCGCAGGCATAGATAACTGCGTGCGCCGGCTTCGGTGATGCTGCCCAGGCTCAATACCGAACCTGCCTTGACCCGCAGCGCGGTATTGATTGCCACTGCTGCGCCATCGAGCGATACCGGCAACACCGCGCCGGTTACCGCCAGCACGGCGTCAGTATTGAAGCGCAGGCTCGGCCCGCTCATGGTGATCTCCAGACCGGCGCAACCCTCGGGGTTGCCCAGCAGCAGGTTACCCAGGCGCAGCGAGCGGCTGTCCATGGGCCCCGAAGGCGGAACGCCCACGGCCCAATAGCCCTGGCGCCCGGGATAATCCTGCACGCTGGTCTGGGTGCCGCCACTGAGTACTTCGAAGGTGTGGGCGTGATAGACCAGCGCTTCCAGGCAACGGGTCCAGGGCTGGCCGCTGGCGAACGGCACATCGAGCAGGATCTGGCGAAGGTAGTCGCGGTTGGTCTCGACGCCGTAAAGCTGGCTTTCGCCCAGCGCCCGGTGCAGGTGCAGGCGCGCCTGCTCGCGGTCCTCGGCCCAGGTGATGACTTTGGCGATCATCGGGTCGAAGTAGGGCGCGATCTCACAACCGGCCTCGACCCAGGTATCGATACGCAATGCCTGGCCATCGGCCGGTGGGAATTTCACCGCCGTCAGCAGGCCCGGGCTTGGCTGGAAGTCCTTGCCCGGATCTTCGGCATACAGACGGGCTTGCACCGCGTGGCCGCGAGGTTGCAGGCGGGCGCCCAATTCGCCGAGGGGCGGCAAGTCTCCCGCGGCCAGCTGCACCATCCAGCGCACGAGGTCGACGCCCCAGACCTGTTCGGTCACCCCGTGCTCGACCTGCAGGCGGGTGTTCACCTCCAGGAAGTAAAAGCGTTGATCGTCGCTGTCGAAGACAAACTCGACGGTGCCGGCGCTGCGGTAGTTGACCGCCTTGGCCAATTGCACGGCGGCGTTGCAAAGGGCTTCGGCCATGCCGTCGGGCAGGTTCGGTGCGGGGGTTTCTTCAAGGACCTTCTGGTTGCGTCGCTGCACCGAGCAATCGCGTACGCCCAGGGCCAATACCTCGCCGGCACCGTCACCGAATACCTGGACCTCCAGGTGGCGGGCGCGCTGGATGTATTTCTCGATAAACACCCCGGCGTTGCTGAAGTTGTTCTGGCCCAGGCGCTTGACGGTCTCAAAGGCTTCCTGCAGCTCCTTGGCGTCGCGGCACACGCGCATGCCGATGCCACCTCCGCCGGCGGTACTCTTGAGCATGATCGGGTAGCCCACCTGCGTCGCGGCCCGCAGGGCGTCGTCGAGGCCGTCGAGCAGGTCGCTGCCTTCCAGCAACGGTACGCCCTGCTGGCGGGCGAGGGCGCGGGCGGTGTGCTTGAGGCCGAACAGCCGCAGTTGTTCTGGCGTCGGGCCGACGAAGGCGATCCCGGCGGCTTCGCAGGCCTCGGCAAAGGCGGCGTTTTCGGAAAGAAAGCCATAACCGGGATGAATGGCCTGGGCGCCGCTGGCCTTGGCCGCGGCCAGGATCTTGTCCACCACCAGGTAGGTGTCGGCCGCGGCCCCTTCACCGAGGCTCAGGGCCTGGTCGGCTTCAAGGATGTGGCGGCTGGTGATATCCGCTTCGGAATACACCGCCACGCCCTTGACGTCGAGTTCGCGCAAGGTGCGCAGGAGACGGCAGGCGATGGCACCGCGGTTGGCAATCAACAGTGTGTCAAACATGACGGATTCCCTGGAGGCGGCGCTGGTCCGCCTCGGCTGGGGTGCGGGTCGTCCCACAGTTTTTCGAAAGGGTCTCGGGGTCGTCCCCAGACAGCGATCAAGGCCGCTTGCGAGGCAGCGTCTGGCCCGAGCGACTCTGGCAAATCGTGAACAGCCATAGCCGCAGGGGCTTGAGCCAGGGTTTCAGTCCCATATCAGCAGCTCCGCGGGGGTGGGGTTATAGCCATTGCACGGGTTGTTCAGTTGCGGGCAGTTGGAAATCAACACGATCACGTCCATCTCGGCCCGCAACTGCACGTACTTTCCGGGGGCGGAGATGCCGTCCTCGAAGGTCAGGGCGCCTTCGGGCGTTACAGGCACGTTCATGAAGAAGTTGATGTTCGGGCTGATATCCCGTTTGCCCAGCCGACCATCGTGGGTGCAGGCACGCAGGTAGTTGTCGCGGCAGCTGTGCATGTGGCGTTTGTCCAGGGCATAACGCACGGTGTTGCTTTCCTGGGCGCAGGCACCGCCGAGGGTGTCGTGGCGACCGCAGTTGTCTTCGACGATGGTCAGCAAGGGGCGGCCAAGATTGGAGTAGAGCACGCTGCCGGTGCTCAGGTAGACGTTGTTCTGGCGCCGCAGGGTGCGTTGGACGTCGTAACGTTCGCGCGGGTTGGCCGCGCTGTAGAACAGCGTGTCAACAGCCTGGTTGCCTTCGAGGTCGAGGATGCGCAGGGTCTGGCCGGCCTTCACTTCGGTGAGCCAGGGCTCACCCGCCGGGACGGTGGCCCGGTAGACGGCTGATTCGGGATGCAGGTGGGTGGTCATGGGGTCGTCCTCAAGCGAACAGGCGGTCGGTGTTGATGAAGCCGCGCAGGTTTTCGGGGCGCGAAGTCCGGCAGAGTTCGGCGACGCTGGCGTCGGCGCTCATAAAGGTCAGTTGCACCGGTTTGGGTGCGTATTCAGGGGCGGGGTCCATGGGGTGTTGCAGCGCGGTGATGATGAACAGGGTGTCCATCGGCGCGTAGAGCTCAATGCAGTCGCCCGCTTTGGAATGCGCTTCGACAAAGTGCAAGGCACCGTGAGCGTCGACGTCGACGCGACTGAACAGATTGAGGGTCATGGACAGGTCGCAGAGCCCCAGTCCCCACTTGCCCATCTCCACCAGCAGGTTGTCTGCGCCGTTGCGGTAGAACCCGTTGCGCAGCTCCTGATAGCGGCCGCGGCCGTACTTCTGTTCGACTTCGTCGGCGCAGAGCACACCGCCGAGGCTGTCGCTCCAACCGCAGGTGTCACGGGTGATGGCCGCCAGCACCCGGCCCATGTCCGAGTACAGGCAATGGCCGGCTGTCAGCTTGGCGGTGTGTTGGCACTTGAGACTGTCAGGCAGGTTCAAACGCTCGGTTTTCTCATGCGCGTTGAACAGCATCAGGCTGACGTTGGCGCCGCCTTGAAGGTCGGTCAGGCGCAGTAGCTGCCCGCGCTTGAGCACGAAGGAAAGGTGGCCGCCGCCGGGCAGGCGTTCGTCGGCAAAAACAGCAGTGTCATTCATGGGGTCAGTCCCAGGATCGGTTGAAGAGCGCTCGCCAGCGAGGTCGCGAGGGCCGCCTGGGCCTCGCTGCGCTTGCTGTTGAGCGGCAGGTCGTAAGTAATGCGGGCCCCATAGGCATAGGGCGCATGGGGATCGACGCGCACCTTGTCGAAAACCATCAGTCGGGTGCCCAGGCTGAAGCCTTCGCTGAGGTCGTGGGTGACCATGAATACGGTCAGCCGGGTTTCGCGCCACAGGTCCAGCAACAGGGCGTGCATGTCCTTGCGGATACCGGGGTCGAGGGCGCCGAAGGGTTCGTCAAGCAGCAGCACCCGTGGCTTCATGATCAAGGCCTGGGCGATGGCCAGGCGTTGCTGCATGCCGCCCGAGAGCTGCGCCGGGTATTTGTCCAGGGCATGACCGAGACCGACCTTGTGCAGCAGCGCCGCCGCCTGTTCGCGGGCGGCGCGTTTGCGTTGGCCGAACAGCCGGCCCAGCAGCGGCGCCCGGGGCAGTTCCAGGCCCAGGGCGACGTTGTCCAGCGCGCTCAAGTGGGGGAACACCGAATAGCGCTGGAACACCACGCCACGGCTCGGGTCCGGCTCCGCGGCCAACGGTTGGCCGTCGAGCAGGATTTCGCCACGGCTCGCTCTTTCCTGGCCCAGCAACAGCCGCAGGAAGGTTGATTTTCCGCAGCCGGACGTGCCGACCAGGGTGCAGAACTCGCCTTCGGCGATGCTCAGGTTCAGGCCCTCCAGCACCACATGGTCGCCATACTGCTGCCACACATTGTTGACTTGGATAAAGCTCATGAGCGGGCTCCTTCGTACCAGGGAAAGGCACGCCGGGTGAGCTGCTTCAAGCCCCAGTCCATCAGCCAGGCCAGCAGGGTGATCCACACCACATAGGGCAAAATAACGTCCATGGCCAGGTAGCGGCGCACCAGGAAGATCCGATAGCCCAGGCCATCTTCGGAAGCGATGGCCTCGGCCGCGATCAGGAACAACCACGCTGATCCCAGCACCAGCCGCAGGGAAATCAGCAGCCGTGGCAGCAGTTGCGGCAGGACCACGCGCAGGATCAGGGTCCAGGTCGAGGCTCCCAGGGTCTGGGCCTTGATCAGCAACTCGACGGGGATTTCCCGGGCCCGTTGTTCCAGGTCGCGGGCCAGTATCGGCGTGATGCCGATGACGATCAGCATCACCTTGGACAGTTCACCCAGGCCGAAGACGATAAACAGGATCGGCAGGATCGCCAGCGGCGGCACCATGGACAGCACCACCAGCAACGGCGACAGCGGCGCGCCGAACAGCGGCAGCGTGCCCGCGGCGATGCCCAGGCACAGGCCCGCCACGGCGCTGACGCCCAGGCCGATGGCCAGGCGTCGCAGGCTGGACGCGGTGTCCTGCCAGAGCACATAACCACCGCTGCGCTTGTCCTCGCTGAAGGCCATGCGTTTCACCGCATCGGTCATCTGCACGGCGCTGGGCAGCAGCTTGTCGTTGGGGTTGTCTGCCAACCGCTGCGCGGAGCCCAAAAAATAGGCACACAACAACAGGGCGAAGGGCAGGATCACCAGCAACAAGCGTGTGGGCCGATCAGGGTGACGATTGATCAGGTGCATGGACGTGTCCTCTGCTTACAGCTTGCCGTCGACCGCCATCTGCACGTAGCCGGGGTCAAAGCGCAGCTTGAGATTGCCCTTGTCGCCGCGAGTGACCTCATGGGCGAAGCGCATGCCGACCGCGCTGCTGTCCTTGGCCGCCTGGCCAAGCAGGCCGTGCTCAAAGGAGAAGCCAGAGACCTTGTCCATGGTTTTCGGCAGTTCGGGGCTGTTGACGAAGTCCAGCATCTGCTGCGGTGTATGGAACAGCTGGGTCGTCGCCAATTGCGCCTTGAAACCGGCCAGGTCGGTGCCGGAGGCCTTGGCCATATGTTCCAGGGCCGCTTCGCCGGCGGCGGATTGGCTGCCCATCAAGGCCACGACTTCGAACCAGGCGCCGGTCAGGGCTTTACCCAGCGCGGGGTTGTCTTTGAGCGTCTGGGTATTGACCACCATCATGTCGATGATCTCGCCAGGGATCTTGCTGGAGTCGAACACCTCGGTGACCCCCGGCTTGGCCTTGATGTCGGCGAGCATGGGATTCCAGGTCGTGACGGCCTGGACGGCGTCGGTGTTGAAGGCGGCGGAAATATCCGCGTCGGACGTGTTGACGACTTTCAGGTCCTTTTCCTGCAGATCGACGCTGTCCAGTGCGCGCGCCAGCAGGTAATGGGAGACCGAAAGTTCGACCAGGTTGACGTTCATGCCCTTGAGGTCGGCGACGGTCTTGCCGCTGCCCTTGATGACGATGCCGTCGTTGCCGTTGGAGAAGTCGCTGACCAGCAGCGCGGTGCTGTCCACGCCACCGGCGGCGGGGATGGTCAGGGCGTCCATGTTGGTCATGGTGCAGCCATCGAACTGGCCGGCGGTGTACTGGTTGATCGACTCCACGTAATCGTTGAGCTGGGTGACCTTGATGTGGATGCCGTATTTTTTGCCCCACTTGTCGACGATGCCTTGGGCTTGCGCATACTCCCAAGGCATCCAACCCGCATAGATCGTCCAGCAGACGTTGAAATCAGTCTTGGCCGCGGCGTTGGAGGGCAGGCTGACCAGCAGGGCAATACCGGCGGCGAGGAGGGCGGATAGAAGGGGTTTTCGCATGGTAAGACTCCAGTTGAGGATGGGCGGACAGGGAGCAGCGCGACACCTGTATGAATAGGTGGTCTGTCTCCCGGGCTTTTATCCCGCCGTGTAACCTCAACTGGAGGTCGTTGGCTCTCGGACCAGTCACTCGCTTTTCAGCAAGCCGGAACCCTAGCCAACTATTTGCAAATTGTGGTGCGTCTAGCTCGCGCTACTCCTGCACGCCCTGTTCCTTGCGAGAGGCGTGCCAGATCATGGTCTTTTCTCCAACGCCAGGCTCAAGGGGGGAAAGCGGCGAGATACAGCGGATTTTCCGGGGCTGAGTTCGGTTGCTTTGCACCGCCCATCCTTGAGAGATGCTCCGGGTTGGGGCGGCTTGCACTCGATTGGGGCGATCCGGCGAGGCCGGAATATACGACGTTGTTTAAAAAACTCGGGTGTTTTACAGCGGAAATACACGAAACCGTTAAACTGACACCCCAGGAACGGATTATATCCGTCCAGCTTGTTTTCATCGCAGTGCCTGACACGAGGTGCTTTGGGTGAGAGAGTCGTACACTCGGTTGTAAAGACAGCGTCGCGCTTCCGGTGCCTTACGTGCTCCCAAGGGCGTAGGGCGGTGATTACAGGTATACAGTGGTAAGAGAAATGGACTCTAGCGTCGGGTTGATCAGTGGCGAAGAAGCGGAGCCCTTTTTCGTGCAGACACTGGAGCAGGCAATTGATGCCGTGGTGGTCATTGATGATCACAACTGCGTGGTGTTCTTCAATGGGGCGGCCGAGCAGCTCTGGGGGTGTCCGCGCAGCGAAGTACTGGGCCAAAACGTCAATACTTTGGTGCCTCAGGCTGTCTATGCCCAGCATGACGGTTTTATCAGCGCCAACCGCGAGACCGGGGTCAACAAGATAGTCGGCAGCAGCCGGGATCTGCGTATTGTGCGCAAGGATGGCGAAGAGCGCTGGGGCTCGTTGTCCATCTCGAAAATCACCTTGCAGGGCCGCATTCTCTACGCCGCCTTTCTCAAGGACATCACCCAGGCGCGCTTGAAGGACATCGAGCACCGCTTGCTCTCGATATCCGTCAATGCCACCCGTTCGGCCACCTGTATCGCCGATGCGAATGGAGACCTCATTTATGTCAATGACGGGTTCGTTCGCTTGTTGGGCTATTCCCGTGAAGAGGTGATCGGTCAGTCACTGCTGATATTCTTTACCCCGGGTACCCAAGCCAAGGCGAATGCACAGCAGGTGCTGGAAAAACTCCTCGGCGGTCAATCCAATGAAACCAGCGCGCTGATCGGCAAGCACAATGGCCAACGGTTGTGGCTGCATGTTTCCTCGACGCCGGTGTTCGATGCCCGGGGCAAGGTCGAAAACATCGTGATCGTGTTGACCGACATTACCCGGACAAAGCTGCATGAGGTGTTGCAGGACAAGATCATCGGCGCGCTGTTGAAAGAGGCGTCGCTGGAGAGCGTGCTGACCCTGCTGTGCGAGGAGATTGAACACATTGCCCCCGAGGTCGCTGTTTCGATCCTCAGTGTGGACAAGAACGGAATCCTCCACCCCTTGGCCAGCCCGGGCTTGCCGCCGGATTACTCCAGGGCGATCGAGGGCCTGTCAGCCGGTCCGGCCAGTGGCTCCTGTGGCACGGCGGCCTACCGGGGCGAGCCGGTTCTGGTGACGGACATTCACCACGACCCGCTCTGGGCCGACTACAGGGCCCTGGCTCAACAGTTGGCTTTCCAGGCGTGCTGGTCGGTTCCGATCCGCAACGCCGCGGGACGGGTCGCGGCGACCTTTGCGCTCTACTTCCGGGAGTCCCGCGGACCGGATCCTCTTCATACCCATCTGGTAACGGCAGGTATCCACCTGTGCCTGCTGGCCCTGGAGCGGGAAGAGGCCCGGCAGTCCATTCTGCGATTGGCCTTTTATGATGCCCTGACCGGCTTGCCCAATCGCAATTTCCTCCTGGCCCAGGCCGAGCGGACCCTGCTTGAAGCGGCTGAAGAGCAGACCGAACTGGCGGTATTGTTTGTCGACCTGGACCGTTTCAAGCAGATCAACGATGCCCTGGGGCACGCCTCGGGGGACGAGCTGCTGCAAGTCATGGCGCAACGGCTGCGCAGTGTGCTGCGGGAGTCGGACATTGTCGGGCGTTTGTCCGGGGACGAGTTCGTGCTGGTGCTGCCACGGATGGGCGCCACCCAGGTCACATTCTTTCTTGAGCGGCTGCTGCTGACCCTCAGCGTCCCGGCCACCGTTGCCGGGACTTGCGTGGTGTTGTCGGCCAGTATCGGCATCAGCCTGTTCCCCAGGGACGGGCAGGATATGGAAAGCCTGCTGCATTGCGCCGATATCGCCATGTACCAGGCCAAGCGCGTCGAACGCGGCAGCTTCAGCTTTTTTCTCGAGGAGATGAACAAGACCGCCCAGGAGCGCTTGATGCTGGAGACGGACTTGCGCAGGGCCCTGGCCGGCGATGAGCTGTATCTGGCTTATCAGCCGCAGGTGGATCTGCGCAGCGGACGTCTGGTGGGGGCCGAAGCGCTGGCGCGTTGGGTGCATCCGACGCTGGGCCCTATCGGCCCCGACCGGTTCATTCCTCTGGCCGAGGAGTGCGGGCTGATCAATGCGCTGAGTCAATGGGTGCTGGAGCAAGCGTGCGAGCAATTGGCGCAGTGGCGTCGGCAAGGGTTGGGGATCCCTTCCTTGTCGATCAACCTGTCGCCGATCAACTTCCACAATCGCAATCTGGCCGAGTTGATCGACCGGCAATTGCAATATTGCGACTTGCAGCCGAGCGACCTGTGTGTGGAGTTGACCGAGGGCGTCTTGCTCTCCAATAGCGCAGGCACCGAGCAAACCCTCCGCGATTTGCACGCCTTGGGCGTGCGCCTGGCCATCGATGACTTTGGCACCGGCTACTCCAGCCTGGGGTATTTGCGGCGCCTGCCGATCAGCGAGTTGAAACTGGACAAGAGTTTCGTCGACGACCTGGAGCGCGATGCTTCCTGCCGCGCCCTGAGTGAGTCTGTCATTGGTATCGGCAAGGGGCTTGGCTTGCACGTGGTGGCTGAAGGCATTGAACAGATCGCCCAGCGCGATATCCTCGTGGCGCAGGGCTATGAGGTAGGGCAAGGCTATTTGTTCTCGGTCCCGCTGCCGAGTGAGGCGTTTGCACAATGGGTCATGGCGCGTGACACCGAGCGCTGCGTGGACGAAGGCAGCATGGTGATGACCGCGATCACGGACAACCTCAGCCGGCCATAAGTGGATCCGCCTCGTTCTGCGCATAACGCGTGGGCGGCAGCCCGACATGGCGGGTAAAGGCGACGCTGAACGCGCTCGCCGAGCTATAGCCCACGCGTTGTGCAATCTCCGCCAGGCCAGCTTCCTTGCGGCGTAGCAGATTCTTGGCCAGGGCCATGCGCCAAGTCAGCAGATAGGCCATCGGCGCTGTCCCCAATGCGCGGTTGAAGCGCTCGAAGAAGGCCGAGCGGGAGAGGGCGGCCTCTTTCGCCAACTGCGCAATCGTCCAGGCTTGGGTCGGGCTTTCGTGCATTCGTCTGATCGCCACGGCGAGGCGTTCGTCGGCAAGCCCGTGTAAGAGGCCGGGTGAGGTGGTGGGCCCCGCCGTGGAGCGGAGGGCCTCGATCAGCAGCACCTCCAGCAGGCGCTCCAGGATCACTTCCCGCGCCGGCCGCCGCTCGCGGGACTCTTCGCTCACCAGTTGAACCAGGGTGGTGAGTCTTTTTTCGCCGCGAACATGGATCAACCGCGGGAGCAGCGACACCAGCAAAGCCGCGTCCGGCGAGCCGAAGACGCAGTGGCCCACCAGCACCAGCACTTCGTGCGGCCCGTCTTGCACACCCAAGCGGAACCCGCCCTGGAGCTGTGCGACGGGCGCTGTCTGAACGTCTTCGGGCGGCGGCTCAAGACTCGACATCGCAAACCCCGGCGAGGAAGGAATCAGGACAAAGTCGCCGGCCTGGAGCTCGATCGGCTCGCGTCCTTCAACCGCGAGGCGGCACGCCCCTTCGAGGATCACACAGTAGAACGGCTGCCCGGCTTCCGATCGGCGGACACGCCAATGACCCGCGCCGCTGACGAGCTTCGAGAACGGCGCGCACGGCTGGAGCAGGCTGACGACTTCCGATAACGGATCAATCACGGCAGGACTCCTGCGAATGAGATATGGACTTTGGAGTGTAGCAAGTCCGGATACGCGGCCGTATCGTTTCCGTACCGTCTATCACCTGCAGGAAGTCATTGATGAAAACCGTTCTGATAACAGGCTGCTCATCCGGTTTCGGCCTTGAAACCGCCCGATACTTTCTCGACCACGGTTGGAAAGTCATCGCCACCATGCGCACGCCGCGCGAGGAGTTGTTGCCAAGCTCCGAGCATCTGCGTGTGCTGGCGCTCGACGTGACCGACCCGCGGAGCATCCAGCGGGTGGTAGAGGCCGCGGGCCCCATCGATGTGCTGGTCAACAACGCCGGAATTGGCATGCTCGGCGCCCTTGAAGGTACGCCGATGGACGCCGTTCGCGATATTTTCGAGACCAACACCTTTGGCACCATCGCACTGACCCAGGCGCTGCTGCCCCAGTTCAGGCAGCGCAAGGCGGGCACGGTGGTGAACGTCACGTCGAGCGTGACCTTGAAGCCCCTTACGCTGCTTTCCGTGTACACCGCGAGCAAGGCGGCGATCAATGCGTTCACCGAGTCGCTGGCCCTGGAGCTGCAGCCATTCAATATCCGCGTGAGCCTGGTACTCCCGGGACGGGCGCCTGACACACGCTTCGGTGAAAACGCGCAGGCACGAATACTCATCCCCGAGGCGTATGCCGATCTGGCGCAGAACGTCTTTGCACAATGGGCTCAGTCGTCGGAGATCACCTTGGCGCGCGATGTGGCCGAAGCGGTGTGGCGTGCTGCCAATGACCCGGCGGCGCCGCTTCGCATTGCTGCTGGAGCGGATGCCTTGGCCTTGTTATAGGACCCGTCAGCCGTTGGCGATTTCAATGCTGATCAGTTTATTGGCCCGGAACGGCGCCAGCAGCGATTCATCCGCCAGCGAATCGGTAATCAGCGTCCACGGCCCTTTGAGGGGCGACCAATGTTGCTGGAGGGCGCGTCCCAGCTTTGTCGCGTCGGCCAGCACGAAGGCCTGGGCCGCGCGCCCGATCATATTGGCCTTGAGGTAAGCCTGATCGGCACTGGCTTCGCAGAGCCCCAATTCGGCCACGACACCATCGGCGCTGAGAAAGATCTTGTCGGCACTCAAGTGCTCCAGGGTTGCCTGCGCGGCGGCTCCGAAGGTCGACATGCTGGAGGCCCGCAGCTCGCCACCGAGCAGGGTGATCTTGGCCTCCGGGAGTCGGGCCAGGGCCGGCAGTGCGAGGATATTGTTGGTGATCACATGCAAACCACGCCGTTCCACCAATAGCTCCGCCAAGGCGCAGGTCGTGGTGCCGCCGTCGAGCAATAGCGTGTCGTTGTCCCGCACATGGGCCAGCGCTGCACGAGCAATGGCGAGTTTTTCCTGGCTGTGTTGATAGCGCCGCTCCTCGACGGAGGTTTCCGGCTCACGCAGGCCGACATGGGCAGCCCCGCCATAGGTGCGCAAGATCAGGCCTTCTTCCGCCAAGGCGGTGAGGTCCCGGCGCATCGTGGCTTCGGAGACGCCGAAATGCAGGCACAACTCCTCTACGTTCGCAGTGCCTGACAGCACGAGATTGAGAATGGCTTGGCGGCGTGTGGCAACTTTCATGGATGTCCTGGAGATCTGGCCCGAGTGCCTTTATACGGTTTTTCAACGAGGCCGTAAAAGGTCACCCGGGAAAGTCAGCGGGTAAAACGCCCTGGGTCTCCGAGCGTTTTACCGGTCAAGGGTTCAGACGGGTTGCGGGCTCGGGGTTGGCGGCTGTTCCTGGATCGGCTCGACGTCGCCCAGCAGAAACAGATAATTGAGAATGGCGACGACAATCAATCCGGCGGAAAACAGCAGGGCGGGAATGAATGAGCCTGTGGCGGCGACAATAAACCCGGTGATGATCGGACCGACCACGCCGCCCATATTCGACACGGTATTCTGCAGGCCGGCCAGCATCGAGGTCATGCCCCGTGGCGCCACATCGCCGGGCAGGGCCCAGACCTGAGTGGCCGCGACCGTGGTGCCGGACTTGGCAATACACAGCAGGACGATAGCCAGCCACGACGACTCGGCGAAGGCGGCGAAACCGATGCAGGAAGCCATCAACAGGCCGACCACCAGGAAGGTCTTGCGAATCCGCGTCAAGGACCAGCGCCCCTGGCGGTAGATACGGTCGGACAGCCAGCCGGCAAAGATTTCCACCAGCATGGCGATCAGCAACGGCAGCGCCGCGACGAAGCCCATGGAAATCAGGTCCATGCCGCGCTCTTTCACCAGATAGGTGGGCAGCCAGGTGATAAAGAAGTACGAGTTGTAGTTGATGAAGAAAAACCCCAGGCACATGGCCCAGACGTTGCGGTAGCGCAGCAGGTCGTACCAGCGCAGGGTCGGCTTGTCGCCGGTGCCTTCCTGGCGGCGCTGGCCTTCGCGGATGTACTTCAGTTCGGCCGCGTTGACCCCGCTGTGCTGTTCGGGATCGTTTTTGTAAAAAGCAAACCAGACCAGTGCCCAGACGATGCCGATGGAGCCGCTCAGGACGAACGTCATCTTCCAGCCCACCAGGGCGATCAGCCAGACGATCAAGGGCATGGCGATCGCGCCGCCGAATTTCGAGCCGCTGTCGAAGATGCCCGCGACGGTGGCGCGCTCCTTGTCCGGAAACCAGCGCGAGGCGATCCCGGCGTTGCTCGGATAGGCCGCCGCTTCACCCACGCCCAGGCCGACCCGCAGCGCGAACAAGGAATTGAAGCCGTTTGCCAGGCCGGTCATGGCGGTGGCCACCGACCACCAGAGCACCGCGCCGCCGAGGGTGATTTTCTGGCCGAAGCGGTCGGCCAGCCAGCCGGCCGGCAGTTGCAGCAGGGCGTAGGACCAGAAAAACGCCGACATGATCAGGCCCATTTCCGCGGTATTCAGGGCGAACTCTTTGCTGATGATCGGGGCGGCGGCGGAAAGTACGACACGGTCGATGTAATTGACCGCAATGGCGGTCCACATCAATCCGGCGATCAGCCAACGTACCGAGGAAGCCTTATTATTGTTATGCATGGTTCCAACTCCGGGTTCGGTGTTCGGGGTGTTTGGCAACAGCGTGATCGCGCCCACGACAGGCCGGTGGGCCTACCCATTGAGTGGCTTGAAGTCGGGGGCGCGGACGAGCTAGAGGCCGTTCACCACGTGTTCGGGGCGTGCATTGGCCTTCAGCACCGCGACAATGTTGCGCACGCAAGTCAGGCTCAGAATGTCCAGTGCCCCCGGCGTGTAGCCGGCGATATGCGGTGAGGCGATCACGTTCGGCAGGGCATAGAGCGGGTGGCGGGTGACCGGTTCCTCCTCGAAAACGTCCAGCGCGGCACCACCGAGGCGGCCGTTTTGCAGCGCGGCAAACAAGGCGTTCTCATCGATAATGCCGCCCCGTGCGGCATTGATCAGATGGGCGTGCGGCTTCATCAAGGCCAGGCGCTCGGCACCGATAAGATGGTGGGTCGCGTCGTTCAGACCGATATGCAACGTGACGTAATCGGCCTCGGCCAACAGCGCATCCAACGCCACCAGACGAATACCCTTGGCCTCGGCAAAGGCCTGGTCCGGGTAGGGATCATGGGCGATCACCTGCATCGAGAAGCCTGCCGCGCGCCGCGCGACCTCCTTGCCGATATTGCCCAGCCCGATGATGCCCAGGGTCTTGCCGTGGACATCGGCGCCGAACAAGCGCGGCCATTCGCCGGCCTTGGTCTGTTGATCGGCCAGGGCGATCTTGCGGGCCGAGGCCAGCAGCAGGGCAAAGGTGTAATCGGCCACCGCATGCTTGTTGGAGTCCGGGACGTTGCAGACCCACACCTTGCGTTCACGGGCGGCGGGCAGGTCGATGTTGTCCACGCCGACACCGTGCTTGCAGACGATACGCAGCTCGGGCAGTGCATCGAGCACGCGGGCGTTGATGCTGTTGAAGGCGACGATGGCCGCTTGTGCGCCCTTGGCCTGGGCAATGAACTCGTCTTCGCCGATGTCGGCCGGCAGGTTGACGCATTCGATGGCCTGCTCGCCCAGCAGGGTCAGGGGGGCTGTCGAATACTTGGCAAAAGACGGCGAGGTGCAGACGATTTTCATGGTGATGTCCTCATATTGTTTTTATAGGTTTTGCTGACTCGGGCGTTCGCGGGTAATCAGGCCGCCGTGCTGCTGCGCTTGTGGGCGGCCAGCTCCACGGCCTGGCGCATCGCCTCGGTCAGGCTGCGTTCGTCGGCGATCCCCTTGCCGGCAATGTCGAAGGCGGTGCCATGGTCGACGGAGGTGCGGATCACCGGCAGGCCGACCGTGACATTCACCCCGGCTTCGAGGCCCATGACTTTTACCGGGCCATGGCCCTGGTCGTGATACATCGCGACCACCGCATCGAAGTCACCGCGCCCGGCGCGGAAAAACAGGGTGTCCGCCGGCAGCGGTCCTTCCACACGCCAGCCGCGGGCATGCAGCTCGTCGATGGCGGGCTGGATCTTGGTGGCTTCCTCGCCGTAACCGAACAGACCGTTCTCCCCGGCATGGGGGTTGATGCCACAGACCGCGATCAGCGGGTCTTCGATACCGGCGCGTACGAGGGTTTCGCGGGCGCGCTCAATGGTGCGTTTCACCAGGCCGGGCTCGATCTTGGCGATGGCATCGATAATGCCCATATGGGTGGTGACATGAATCACCCGCAGGGTCGGCGTCATCAGCATCATCGAGACCTCTTCGATGCCGGTCAGGTGCGCCAGCAGCTCGGTGTGGCCCGGGAAAATATGGCCGCCCGCATGCAAGGCTTCCTTGTTCAGCGGCGCGGTGCAAATGGCGTCCAGCTCACCGGCTTCGGTCAGTTGCACCGTGCGCTCGATGTAGCGAAAAGCGGCATCACCGGCGACAGCCGAGAGCTTGCCGTAGGGCAGGTCGGCGGGGATCAGCCCCAGGTCGATGCAGTCGACGATACCGTGTTGAAAGCGTGCCTGAGCCGGGCGTTCAATGCTATTCACTTTCAGGCTGCCACCGACAATGCGGTTGGCATCGGCCAGTCGAGCGGCATCGCCGATCACCAGGGGCCGGCAGGTTTCGTACAGTGCGGCGTGGGCCAGGCACTTCATGATGATTTCCGGACCGACGCCGGTGGCATCGCCCATGGTGATGCCGATAACGGGACGCTCAGACATAGTGGTCTTCCTTCGTTAAAGTTGCGGCGTGGCGGTCAGTTGCCGCCAGGCATCGAAAAGGCTGCTCGGCTGGCCGAAGCCACCGGCTTTGGTCACGACGGCCAGTTCACGGCCACGCCAGCGGGCGCGGGAGAAGACCACACCGGGGGCCAGGTCACCCTGGAGGTCCAGGCGTTGGATGCCGGCGGCCCCGAGCATGGCGCGGGCGGTTTCTCCCCCGGTGGCGATCAGCGCGCCCGAGCGCAGCAGGGCAGGCTGGAGCAATTGGGCCAGGGCCGTACTCAACTGCGCGGCCTGGCCGGGATCGCGCTGCTCCTGTTGCAGGCTGACCAGCACATGCCGACCCTGTTGCTGGGCCGTCTCGATTGTGGCGGCGATGGACTGCCATTCGGCCATCGCCGGTCCCGCGCACAAGGTGGCGGGGGCAAGGCGCAAGTGCAGTTGATCGCTGTGTTCGGCCAGGTAGTTGGCTTGCACCTGGGAGTGTCGGGACATACTGCCGACCACGGTCAGCACCGGCCCGTTGATCGGCGCATTCAACTGAGCTGATACCGGCGGAAATCCCAACGCCTGCGGCAGGTGTCGGGCCAGCCCGGCGGAGCCGACCCAGAACAGTCGCTTATACAGAGCCGCCGATGCCTGGGCGATATTCGCAAGATCCGTCTCGGTTTGTGCATCACACACCAGTGCCTGTACCCCGGCGACCAAATGCCTGAGCAGATCGGCCTGCAATCGCTCCGTGTCGCGTACGGTATCGAGAGACAGCGTCGCACAGCGCAGACCTTGCGTCCTCAACTGCTCCAGCAGATTGGCCGTGCCCGCGAGGCGCTCATTGCGCCAGACATCGGTCTGATCGACGGGAACGCCGTCGAGGTGCTGAACGCCGCCCACGGTGGTCCGGCCCATCAGCGGAAAGGCCGGCGCCACCAGGGCCATGCCGCGAAGGGCCTGCAACGCGGCCACTTCGCTCGCCACATTACCGCGCAGGGTGGAGTCGATCTTTTTGTATAGCGGCAACTCGGCTACCTGATCCATCGCCAACACATCGCGATGGGCCACGGCGGCGGCTTGCGCACTGAGGCGCCGGGAGTCGAGATCGAGGGCGATCACCTCCGCGCCCAGCGCCGTGCCGAGCTCCAGCCCGACGTGGCTGAGAATCACCTGGGTGACCATGCGCCCGGCAAAATCGGCGGCGCAGTCAGCCGCCCCGGAAAGGTCATCGGCAATGATCAGCAGGCGCGTGGTGCTCATGGCAGCAGGCACCGATAAAGCTGCTGGATATCGTCGAGGCTGAGGGTCTTGGGGTTGTTGGCCATCAAGCGCGTCACCTTCGACGCGGCCACTGCCATGTCCGCCAGATGCTCTTCGGCCACGCCGAATTCGCGCAGGTTCTGCGGGATATTCAGGGTCGCCGTCCACTCGCTGATCTGTTCGATCAGTTTGCCGGCGGCCGCTTCGTCGCTGTCGCTTTCCAGGGCTACGCCACAGACACAGGCGGCGCGCTTGAGGCGGGCGGCGCAGCTGTCCAGGTTGAAGGCCATGACATGGGGCAGCAGCATCGCGTTGGCAACGCCATGGGTAACATGGAACTTGCCCCCCAGCGGATAGGCCAGGGCATGCACGGCGGCGGTGCCGGCGCCCGTCAGTGCCAGGCCGCCGTACATCGAACCCAGCAGCATATCGCCACGGGCCCGCACCGAGTCGGGCTGTTGATAGGCCTCGACGATGCTGCCGGCGATCAGGCGCATGGATTCCAGGGCAAAGGTGTCGCTGATGGGGTTGGCCTTGGTGGAAATAAACGATTCCAGCGAATGAGTAAACGCATCCATGCCGGTAGCGGCCGTGATCGCCTTGGGCAGGCTCAGGGTCAGCAAGGGGTCGAGGATCACCAGGTTGGGCAGCAGGTGCCGGCTGACGACACCGATCTTCAATTCTTCGTCGGGCAGGGTGACGATGGCGTTGGGCGTGACTTCGGAGCCGGTACCCGAGGTGGTTGGAATCAGCACCATCGGCTTGCCGGGGTTGCCCACCTTGTCGATCCCGAGCAGCTCCTTGAGCGGGGTATCGTTGGTCAGCATCACGGCGAACAGCTTGGCCGCATCGAGCACGCTGCCGCCGCCCACGGCGATCAACGCGTCCGGTGCAAAGGGCGCGACCTGCTCGTGAAAGACCCGCTCGATGTTTTCCAGGGTCGGTTCGATTTCGACGTTATCAATCGTCTGCACGGCGATGCCGCGTCTGGCGAACTGTTCTTTGATTTTCGCGGTGACACCGAGCCGGTGCATGGCCTGCTGGGTGACCAGTACCACCTGCTTGAGCGGGGTATCCAGTAGATACAGCTTGTCGCCCAACTGCTCCAGGCTGCCGGGGCCGTGGATGATGTTCTTGACGGTCTGGAAGTGATAGGTCGCGGACATGTCGGCCCCCTCAGGCGTTTTGGCGGTAAACAGCCAGGATCTCTTCGAGTTTTTGCGTGGTCGCCGCATCGAGGGGCGCGACCGGGGAACGGCAGGGGCCGACCGGCACGTTCAACAGGTCGGTGGCTTTTTTCAGCACCGAGGGCATGGTGCCCAGGGCGAAGGCATCGCGCAGCGGACGCAATAGTTCCTGGGCGGCCTTGGCGGTGTCATGGTTGCCGGCCTGGAACTGGTTCCAGATGGACATGACCACATGAGGCACGGCGTTGGCGGTGGCAGCCACGGCACCGTCGCCGCCGGCGAGCAGGTTCCAGTAGATCAGGGAGTCGGTGCCGGCGAATACCGCGAAGTCGTCGCTGCGGTATTTGATCATCTGCACCAGGTTGTCGAAGTTGCCGGCGCTGTCCTTGATGCCTTTGATCTGTGGGTGTTGGGACAAGGTGGCCACGGCACCGATGCCGATGGACATGCCGGTCTTGGCCGGAATGTTGTACATCATCACCGGCAACGAGGTGGCGTCACCGATGGCTTCGTAATGCTTGATCAGTTCCGCCTGGCTGACGGCATTGAAGTACGGGGTGATAACGGACAACGCATCGGCGCCCATGCCTTCGACGCGTTTGTTCATTTCAATCACTTCGCGGGTGCTGAACGCCCCGGTACCGACCATAACGGGCAGGCGGCCGGCCGAAGCGTCGAGGGTGATGCGGACGATTTCGAGTTTTTCTTCATCGGACAGGGCAAAAAATTCACCGTTGGTGCCCAGCACGAACAGGCCGTGGACACCGGCTTCGATCAGGCTTTCGACCAGGCCGCGCAGGGCTTTTTCGTCCAAACGCTGGTCTGCGGTAAACGGGGTGACTAAAGCGGGAACGATGCCGTGGAATTTCATGAAGAGGGTCTCTCGTTTTGTTGTAATTGGGACGAGAGTGATTGAAGTGATCGTAAATGGCAAGGACTAATGACTGAAAAAATCACTAAAGTGGTTTTTTGTAGGTGAGTGTTTTTGTGTTTTTGCGTGAATCGATCATTTTTGCCAGGCACCTGGGGTTGTGCCGGTCTGGTCCCTGAAAAACGCAATAAACGCGCTGTCACTGGAAAAGCCCAATTCGAAGGCGCTGTAGCTGAGGTTGCGGCCGGTGGATAGCAGCTCAATGGCCCGCATCAACCGCCACTGCTGCCGCCATTGCTGATAGCTCATGCCAGTCTCGCGTTGGAAGATGCGGCCGATGGTCCGGCTGCTGGCGCCGATTTGCTGCTCGAGCGCCTGGACGCTCGGCGGCAGTTGTTCGGGCATGGCCAGCAGCGGCTTCAAACGTCTGTCCTGGGGCAGGGGTAACAGCATGGGCTGGCGCACTGCGTCACGAATTTCGCTGAGGCACAGCCCCAGCAAATGAACGAATTTGCCTTGTCGCCAATCGGTGTCGAAATCGGTAATGGCGATGGGTTCCAGGACTGCCCGCAGCAGCGGCGTGACTTCGATCACGCAAACCTGTTGTGGCAGTTCGGCGCACAACTCGGCAGACAGATAAATCGATCGATAGTCCACGGTCTGCTGCATCACCGCGCGATGATTCACGCCCGCGGGTATCCAGGCAGCACGGGAGGGCGGCAGCAGGCACAGATGCCGCGCCAGTGTGATGCGCGTGCAGCCCTGATGGGTAAACAGCAACTGACCGCGTTGATGTTGATGGAGGCCAGAGTCGTGGTCCCCCAGAGTGGACGCGATACCAATGACCGGCGCGGGGTATCGGTCGGGGTTGAAAGCGTCATGGGTGTCGAGCCAGGCCATCGATTGTCCGATTTCAATGATTAGTTGTCTGAGTTTTGATAATACGACACCTGGCACGCTTCAAACTGGCCGCCTGTTTTTCTGGCGAGTGAAGTTGCGATGAAGTCTACAAAGTGGTTGGGGCTGGCGATTGCCCTGTTGATGTTCCCGCAAATCGCGCAAACCCTTTACAGCCCGGCGCTGGCGGATATCAGTCGGGCCTTTGCCGTGGGGCCGCAACAGGCGGCGCAAACCCTGTCGGTGTACTTCCTGTCCTTCGCTTTCGGCGTGGTGGTGTGGGGGCGGCTGTGTGACCGGATCGGACGGCGGCCGGCCATGCTGTCTGGGCTGTTGTTGTACGCCATGGCGTCGATACTGGCGCTGGCTGCGCGTACCTTTGAGGCCTTGTTGGTCGCCCAGGTGCTGGCAGCATTTGGCGCGGCAGTGGGTTCGGTGGTCACGCAGACCCTGCTGCGCGACCGCTTCAGCGGTTTGGAGCTGGCGCAGGTGTTTTCGCTGGTGGGCATAGCGTTGGCCGCCAGTCCGGCACTTGGACTGTTCGGCGGGGCGAGTCTGGTGCAGGCCTTCGGTTATCGAGGCGTGCTGGGCTGTCTGTTGCTGCTGTCCCTGGGGTTGGCGCTGTGGTCCTGGCGAGCGCTGCCGGAAACCCGGCCGCTGCATCTGGCCAGTGTCGGGCTGTTCGAAACGCTGTGGCGCATGCTGCGGGACCTGGACCTCTGGCGTTCGGCGCTGTTGGTGGCGGTGTTCAACATTGCCCTGTTCAGCTACTACAGCCTCGCACCGTTCATGTTTGAAAAGCTCGGTTTGAGTGGGCAACTGTTCGGTTACAGCGGCGTGGTTCTGGCCTTGGGATCGGGTCTTGGTGCCTGGTTCAACAAACGCTTGTTGCGCCGTGGTTTTACCAGTGCCCGGTTAATCCGTGTGGCGGCGCTGTCGGGATTATCGGGTGGTGTGGGTGTGTGGCTGCTGCAGGACAGCGTGCTGTTTGTGTTGGCGATGCAACTGGTGGTGCTGGCGTTCGGCATGGCGATTCCCAATGTCCTGGGTTCGGCACTCTCGAACTACGGTGATCGATTGGGCACCGCCGGTGCGCTGTTCGGTTTGTTGTATTACTTGCTGATTGGTGTGGGGATGCTGCTGGCGGCGTGGTCCCAGGCGTTGGGCCTGACCTTGCTGGTATGCGGCTCGTTGGGATTGCTGTTGGCGCTGATGCCGAAGCAATACCGTGCTTGAGCCGCGTAACCGCCTGATGATCCCGCTTTATGTCCGTACCGAGACCTTGTTCCGCGAATAAATCTGCCGGCATTGCGCGGCAAACCCCACGATGAAAAAGCCTAGCCATACCAGCAGCGTGCTCAGCACCACGGGCGCCATCGGATGATCGGCAATCGGATGCGAGACGGGGAGGCGGGTCAGGGTTTCATTGGTGGCGGGCACGAATGACAGCAGGAAACTGAACGACAGCCCGAATGCGCTCAAATACGGGCGCGCTCGCCCCAGGAAACTCACTGCTGGCGCCCACGCACCGGCGTAGGCGGCAAGCAGCACAATGATGCCAAAGGCATGCCCGGCATTTAAACCACCGGTACTGGAGACCCCGAAGGACGTGGCGACCGTGAGCGTCAAACTGATGAGGTAGAGACTGCCGGCGCGGGTCTTCGGGTCGATCTTGTAATAGCGGATAAAGCTGTAGGCGCCTGCAATCACGGGGATCAGGCTGATAACGGTATGGATGGCGCCTAAAGTCGATATGGGATGAGTCATGGCATGTATCTCTCTACTAGTTGGTTGGGTGCAAAGGCAAAATAAAAGACCGGTCTTCACCAGTCTTCTCGGTACGGATCAGCGGGTGGAAGTCAGCCGGCTGATGGACAATTGAACCAGCGCCTGGAAGGTCTCGGGATCGCCGAACCCACGCGCGGCCAGCATGGCTCCATGCACGCTGGCCATGAACGCCTTTGCCTCGATCGTCGAACTGTCTTGCAAGTGAAACTGCCCCGTGGCTGCGCCCTTTTCGAGGACCGATGTGAGCCAGTCAGTCAGGTCCTGGAAATGCCCGCGAACTTCGGCCGCCACTTCGTCAGGAATCGTCGGCAGTTCGACGGCCAGCATCGCGCAGATACAGAACGGAGAGCTGCCACTACGGATACAGGTGGACCAATAACCGACATAGGCATTGAGCTGTGCCAATGGATCGGCAACCTGCCGACCGAGCGCCGCCAGGCCTTCCCGTGCTTGCTCGCGATACCGCGCGACCACCACGCGAACCAACTCGGCCTTGCTGGGGAAGTGGTGATGGATGGTGGCCTTGGTGATACGCACCCGCTCGGCAATATCCGCATAACTGAAGCTGTTGTAGCCCCCGACAGTCAGCAATGACTGGGCATACTCGGCGATTTCGGTCGCTTTCGGGGACAGTTCTGTGTTCATAGACAATTCCATAAAATTACCGCGCAACGCTGGATATACTCGGCCCCGTGAGAGGGGGTTGAGTCAGCCTGCTGGCTGTTGGATGGGGTAAACCTACTAGTAGGTTGGTTTTCTGTCAAGCGACGGCTCCCTACGAAAGGGAAAGCCTGCGGTCGGTCAAGGGAGGCGATTTACATGTATGTATTTCTACAGGCGGCTCGCGTGGTGGTGCAAGGCATAAAGGCGTTGGGCATCGCGGCGAGCAATCGCCCTGGAGACGCCTTGACCCATGGCAATGCCGTGCTTGAGCAACGACACGCGGTGCTTAACCAGTCGTATCTGGATGACGGTATCTTCGGGTTCGAAGGAAAGGCCTATGTGAAGGCGGTTGCCGCGGCGGCGCGGGCATCACGAGCGGGAAATTGCGAGGAACAGGCGTGCCTCGCGTTCGATATGCTCGCCAGTACCGGAATCGCGCCGCTTGAGCTGATGTCCCTCCGGAACCCCGTGGGAGCGGAGGGCTATCAGGGCCCGGAGATCAGAGGCGCGATTACGGGGATTGTGGAGGCCGGTTACGCGGGGCCTGATCACGTCTTCGTCGTCTGCGGCCGGGGCGTGCAGACCAATCTGCAAGACCCCACGACTTGGAACGACGACGCCGTCATCTGTGATCCTTGGGCGAAGAGGGCCTATTTCGTGGCCGATATGGCGGATGAGATGAAGCTTATCAATCGCGTCAGCGGGGGCAGTATGTCGACCTCGCAGAAATATCGGTTTGAGGGGCAGGGGTGGTGAGTTGCGGGCCTTGAAAAAGAGGCTGGCAACGCGAACGTTGCCGTCTCCAGGATCAGCGTGGCGGTGGGCTGCGTGAGGTCCGGTATTGCGCCGTAATTAGGCGTTGCTGTAGATGCCGGAGAAACCCGGCTTCGAAGGCATCGCGTCGATCACCTTCCGGATAGCCCCGGCGAGCCTGGGTCAGTTGCCACCACAAGGGTTGGGTGGCGCGTCGGTCCAGCCAGAGCCCCGCGCAGCGTCCGCCACTGGCTATTTCCTGGGCGAATTGCTCGTCCCAAGGGGTGGGGCTTTGCGATGAGGCATTGGCGCAGGCGTTGAGGCTGATGGTGGTGGTTGAAGCGGGAGAGGGGGGATCACGTTGTCGCAGGATCGCCATGTCATAGAGGACGATGGCGTCCTTGATCAGTTTGTCGGCCAGCTTCTGCTGCTGGTCATCCTGAAAGGCCAGGGTTCGGGCACCGTCCAGACAAAGCCGGGCGGCGTGGCGTAAATGATCGACCGCTTCGGTGGGGCTCAGGGAGGCGAGTTTGATCAACGTGGGTGTGGGTAGGCGTGAGAGCAGTGTGCGATCAATCATGGAGAGGGGCTCCGTGATGGGATCGTCTTAACACCCGATGTGACAGGCGGTGCCCGGGCGTGAAAGGGGGATAGGCCATTCTCCTTATCTCCTTCGTGAGGTTAAGGAACCGACACCCGCCGATCTGACGCGGTTGGGGTGGCGGACCGCACGGGGGTCAGAATCCGGCTCACGAAGGAACGCCGGCCAGGCCGAAGCCTGCCCCGCGCGGTCCACCATATGAGCGAAACAGCCAAACGCAAAAAAACGTCGACTCCATCGCTACGGCGCTACCGCGCCTTCGTGAGGTTTACAGGTTCTGACACCCGGTCACAGGTATGCCTGTGACCCAGCAAGCCTAACGAAGGGGGGAGCATTGCTCAGTCGGTCATGGACCAGGAAAGCGTGCGAAGTATCCGATAATTTTGTAGGGGTGTCTTGTTGGCTAGTCGGAATCGATTTGTCACATTTTGTTTCTTTGGTGGGGTGTGCTGAAGGAGGCTGGGTGGATTTGGTGTTTACAACCCCTTGTTTTTGATGGGTTATAGATGCGTATGGAAAGGCTGTTATCGGCCAAAAGCGGACGTTCGATCTACAAATAAATGCGTCCCCTTTTTTAGCTTTTTTCGATCAAAATTGGCGTTATAGTGGATTAAGGGATATTGGTTGCGCGTCCGGTAGATCGTCGGCATAAGGAGAAGTTATGGAAAATTCAACAAGGAATCAACATTTTATCTCTCAGTCCGAGCAACGAAGTAATTGCATAGACGAGAGCAGACCAAAGGATAAGCAGCGAATCTACAAATTTGAAATTACAGATCGAGAAAATAGCGTTGTTCGCCTGACCAATGCTGAGGGCGTCAAGATTAAGAAGAATCTCTCTTTTGATGATCTTTTTAGTTTTGATGTAAAGAACTCATCTCTAAGGAAAAATCTAGAGAATTTCTTTCATAAATTTGAAGCTGATCTTGCTCCAGCCGCTGACCTTCTCATTTCCGAGTCAAAGGCCAATTCTGGAGGCGATGTCTTGAAGGGCGCCGCTGAAAAAGTGTTCAAAGCAAAGTTCATGGGGTGGATAAGAAACCCATATTCTATTGCGCGAACAATTGATATGTATAAGGGGGTGGCGGGATTGTATCCAACTGACCCTATTTTTCTGGCCGACTTCTGTGACATTCGCACGGGAGTCAAGCCTCACCTGGCTGCTGTTTGCGCAGAGTTTGGGGTGACAAGTGATCAGTACTTCCAGTGGCTGGAGATTCTTTTTCTGGCGTTAATGATCCCGCCTGGCGGCACAAAAAGTATTTTGGAAACTTCCGTCGAGAAGATTGTTGAGTCAAAGGGTCAAATGGGCCATGTAATAGTGGCAACTTTTGACGACGTTGCGGGCTGCCGAGTCGCTATACCTGACACAGGCTATCTTCAAGGAACTGAGGATCCCAATCACAATATGTTTCTTTTTAATTTGAGCCGGAGTGCGTTTGCTTCATTCAATGTCGTGAACTTGTCAAAGCAGACCCTTGTAGAGGTCCCATCGCGGATGAGGGGGCAAGTAGGGTCATTCAATATGAAATTCTCGGCACAGCATCATCATAATGATATGAGGCTACTTGAGAGATTTAACGTGCTTGCCGCGTATCAAGCCCATTCTCATATTTTTTGTGCCGACCCTCAGGTCTTCGGAATCACCACTATTCAATGAGGAAATAGGGGTGGTTGCCACTCCTGGTGGCGAGGAGTCAGCCATTTTCCCGAGGGTCTGCTATTGGCCGGTTTCTACCGAGCCTGACCGGCTGCAATGGGTCGATAGCAGTCATTGAGAAGCCTAAAATCAAGCTGGCCACTAGCAAGCCAGACGATTGCCAATATGAATTCTCTTGATAGGCTGCTTTCGCCATCGCCAGCCGTTCGTCCGCTTGCTCGGATGGTCGCTCAATCGTCGACTTTGCACCGGTTAGAGACCGTTTGAAAGCGGGTCCAAATAACGTCGGTGCAATTGCACCGGACCCCATGTTAAAAGGCGGGAACTCTGGGGTCAGCGGCCTTAATTTTTCATGGAGATCATATGAGAACAATAAGTATTCTCGGAGGAACCTGCATTTTGCTGACCCTAAGCGGATGCGACCGCAAATTTGACGATATTCAAAGTTGCATCCTGGGTGCTGAAAAGCCCATCCCTCTGGAAAAAGCGATCTCCGTTGTAAAGGCAGCTGGTTTGGTGGTTTCTTCGCAAGAGCCAACACCAAACACTCCCGCCCCTTCTGTCTCTGCGGCCGTCGCACCCGCTTCCGGGCCACTTAACTTGCTTTGCGAGGCAGAGATTTACGGACAGCGCTTTACAACAACGATCCATCTGGATATTGCTTCGAAGGCCGCGAATGGACTGGCCGCAGCCGTCACCGAGGACGAGGTTAAATGGACTTCTGGCGTTCAAAATCCGGTGACTGGCAAGCCAACGTTAGAGCATCACACTTTGAGCCGGCTAAACGGTGACTATCGTTATTACGATGATGGCGTGGTATATAGCAGCGCTCCCGCAACTTACCATTGCTCGAAAGCGCCCACTGCCCAGTTTTGAGATCACTTCTACCATCAAAAAGTTCGCTATTAAGCAGTGAGCGTAACGCTGGTCGCAGCATCAGCTCAGATGAACAAGATCCCGCGTCAGGGCGGTAATGGCCAAAGTGCGGCAGTAGCCTGTGCGAAGACGGATGTCTGAGGCATCCCGGAAACCGCCATTGCTGCTCCACCAGCCCGAAGGGATGATACGGCTCGAGTGTCGCCGGTCGCGACAGACGGCTCTCGACCCATAGCTGCCAGTGATGAGTGACAGCAACCAGCCAGGAAGCATCTGCAATGCTTATGGTGACGAACGCGCTGGTTTCGCAATGCGTTTAACCATATCATCGCGTATTTATGACGACGTCTGCTCACTTACCTGAACGAGTAATCGAAGCTGTCCACTTGGCGTATACCTCTGCTATACGTTCATCAGAACACTGGAAGCCATCTACCTAGGAGGGGATGGAGTGAGAAACAAGAATTTTATTCAAAACCCCGTTCGGGCAGCCATGCATGATTTGATGTTTATTTATAGCCACACATCACTAAGGAGCGGTAATGTCAAAAATTAAAATAACCGTAGCAACAATTGGGCATATGCCGGCGGAATTCCAAAAGAAAAAACTGAAAGAGTGGAAGTCTTCTATATTTGAAGTTGTTGACGAAATTGAGAACTACTCCCTAAACTGTCAATCTGACGGCCTTGGGTGGGAGTTCACGGACGCACCCCTAGAAAACGTCTTGCCTACAAATTTTAATGGCGATTTTTTAGTATCCATAGTTAACGTGCCAATTGAGGGGAACTGGTACACGCGACGCCTTACATCCAACAGGGTGGTATTCTCGTTTCACGAAATCAAAGACATACTTAGATCCTCAAATATTCCACTAGAAAATATTATTTATCGTCTTTTTTACGCATATTCGTTGCTATACAAAAGAAGCGAAAACCGCATACCCACAAATACAGAGCACACTAGCTTCACGCACGACGAGACGCGCGGGTGTATTTTTGACATGAATGGTATAAAAACAGACATCATACATTCATGCCACAAGCCAATCCTCTGCTCAAGTTGTGTAGAGCGGACTCGCCAAGAAAAAGTATCAAGCGAAACTATCGAAAAATGTCAGTCCGAGATATATGGAATACAAAAAGATCTTTTCTATAAAATGACAGACTTTATAAAGCAGCACCCTGTATGGTCGCTCGCAATCTCCGGGCTCACGGCCATAGTACTAGGTGCGATAGGCTCTGTTGTTGGTTCTTACGTATATGAGGCGATAAAGCACTGAGTTACCCCAAAAATTTGCAGGAACTCAATGACCGCTTCTGGCCGATTGCAGTCATTGGGATGAAATCAGTGGCTCAATGGTCTGCGGTTGGCAACTGAGAACCTGGCGAGCAACCGAAGATCTGAATCGTGACAACAAAACGGGAAGCCAGGCTTCCCGTTTACCCGCAGAACGCTATCAGCCGCTGACGCCGACTGTCTGCCCATCCAACACCGAGTCCATCCTCAGCTGTGCCAGCTCAATCAGATGCACCACACCCATCGCTACCTTGCGGTTAGAACCGGTTTGGTTGTCGGCGTGTTCATAGGCTGTGGCCGCAGCGGATTGCAGAATCGAGTAGACGTTGACCAGAGCGTCTTCCTGATTCCTGGGGTCAGGTAGATGACCATGCAGCACAGTTTTTGGGGCGGCTTTCGAGCCTGCATCCGGACCGAGGTTGTAGTGAGACAAAGCCCGGTCGGCGATACGAGGGTCGATGGTTTCCACGTTGGGTGTTGCAGGTGGATTTGGGGTGATCTTGAACATAGAGTGGTTACTCCCGATCTGTTGAGGGAGCCGCCACATTCGCGACTAAACGAGGGGGTGGCAGCCGTACGCAGGTTAGTCGACCGGTGATCAGGAAACCCGGCGCACCGAAGTGCCCTGCGCACGACCACCATAAAACGGAGGCTGAAAAAAAGCGCCTCGTAGAAGGTGGCGCTGCGCGCCTGATCAAACCAGCGGGCGACTAAACCCGGTCACTGAATTGGCAGTGACGGAATCAAGACTAGCCGCCAGATCAGGCGCAAACAAGCGGCTGGGATTTTCTAGGAAACTTCACTCAATGGAAAGAGAGTTCTCTTGCGAGAGGCTGAAATAACTGACCTCCGTGACAGGTCGCGAGCACCCTCTGACCGTCCTGCCAGATAGATGTGCTCCGCTCATTCATTTCGTACGAAACCTGGACCGTGCTCAGCCAGGCACGGTGATCCACAGGGCCTGCTGGGTAAGGACGCTAAAAGCTTCGCGGGCAAGCGAGCGTCGACCGGCGGCCTGAAGTAGGACCAATCTGTAAGTACTGAAGGGAATTTTGTAAATACTCTTCAGGGGCTTTATCGCCGTAAAAACTTCCTCCATGTTCCTTCGTACTCCGAACCAGTACGAAGGAACATGGGTTTGAAATGGAGCAACGATTTTTTCGGACGCGACAAAAAAGATTGTCTCTTCTGTCGGCCCGGCCAGCCATGCTCCTGGTGCAAGGAGCCTGACTGGCGGACCGAAAGCTGGGGCTGCTTCGGTGGTGTCGAACAGAAAGACCCCGCCCCGGCGCCTCCGGAGATCCCCCTTAAGAAGGATCCATGGCCGCAGCCGAAACCGTCACAAGGCGCGATCTTTGCCAAGTCCTGTGACCCCGCAAACTGGTGCTGTACGGAGGCGGGCACGGCTACGGAACCGGCCTCCCATTTCGGCAAGGTCATGGTGTCGAAAACCAAGGCGATTCCCGCTGGAGCCGCCGTGCTTGGCGCGACGCTGGGAGCCGACGCGGCGCTGGGTCGAATCGCCGGAGGCGGCATCGTCCAACAGGGTTTCCGGTGGATGTTGCGTAGCGCCATGGTGGCCGGTGGTGGTGCCACGGTCTTTATCGCCGGCATGCTCCCCGCTCGCATGGGGGACGGGACCCTGTACAGCGACGACGAACTGCGGCAGATGGCGGCTGCGGCTTCCCGTGTGCGTTTCCAGTTTCGTCATGACGCTGAGGGGGCGTTGCAGCTCTACGGTATTCACACCGGGGCTTCCGGGGACGATAGCGTCCGTATTGTCAAAGCCCAATGGCGGGCCGACGGCCGCACGCTGGAAGCCCATCTGGGCGACGGCATCACCCTGCTCTGGACGCCCAACGGTGGCCCGCTGCTCACCCCCGAACTGACTTTCCCGGAACACACGGATGCGCCGATGGGCAGCATCCTTGTGCATCCCATTGAGGAAGGGGTGGATTCACAGATCGACGGTTATCCCGTCGCCGACGACGTTACCCTTGGCGACCGGATCATCACGTTCCCGCTCGATTCCGGGTTGAAGTCGATTTATGTGGTGTATTCGAAGCCGTTTGGGGGGGATCATTCTTATCATCAAGCGCCTAAGGGGTTGCTGGCTTTCCCTGATGCTACGAGGGTCAGAGTAAAAAGTGGCGTTCAGGGGGGAGGCAAAAAGCGTACTCGCTGGAAAGATCGTAAGGGACGTATTTACGAGTGGGATAGCCAGCACGGGGCGGTCGAAATGTATGACAGGCAGGGTAATCATCTTGGGGAATACAACCCAGAGACAGGTGAACAAACGAAACCGGCCAAGCCTGGTCGGAAAATAGAGAAGTAGGAGATTTTATGCATCTATACATAACTGGTTTCTTATCGGAAGATCATGAAGATGATTCGTTAAAATATGATCTCGATGTCGCCCCTGAGTTTGAACAGGCAGTCATGGATGTGTTGGGCTGGAAAAGCTTAGCGGAGGAAAGTGATGGGGAGCTACCGCTTACCAACCATCAGATTTTACAGATTGCTTCTGTTATCAAAGAGCCGCTACCCAGCGATTTGGACCTGTTTATTGGAGTGGTGAGAGATTAGGCTCTCTACACCGAAGTAGGAGAAAGGTCGTCATGTACCTATGTGTCAGTGGGTTTTTACCTGAAAGCACCTATGATGATTCGCTCAAATTTGAGCTTGATTTGGGCAGCTGTTTTAACGAACAAGTCGTGCAGCTTCTCGGCCATAAAAACCTAAATGAAATGTCTGCAGCAGAATGGTTGCTGGATAAGGAACAGCTAGAGAAAATAGCTGAGCTTATCGGGCAGTCACTGCCAGCTGATTTAAAGATGTTCATTGGTGTACTGGCTTAGGGGAGCTGATTTTTTAAAACGGGGCGGTCGAAGTGTATGGCAGACAGAGTAATTATCTTGGTGGGGTACAGCCCAGAGACAGGTGAGCAAACAAAACCAGCCAATCCTGGTTGAAGAGTCGAGAAGTAGGAATATTTATGTATCTGTGTATTAGTGGCTTTTTGCCCGATAACGCCGATGATGATTCGCTCAAGTTCGAACTTGATCTGGATATCAGATTTAACGAGAAAGTCATGCGGCTACTCGGTTATGAAAACCTGAATGTAATGGCGGAGGGTGAATGGCTACTGTCTGGGGAACAACTGGAGCAAATATCCGAACTCATTGGGCAATCGCTTCCAACTCACTTAAAGATGTTCATTGGGCTTGAGGAGTGACGGTTAGAGCTTGACTGGGGGGCAGGCAGACCTGATGGAGCCGGCCGATACTGGCCAGCGGTAGGGTGGTCGCAGATACGGTGATCACCTAGCCGGAAAGTAGAGAAGTAGGAGAATTTATGTACCTGTGCATCACTGGCTTTTTGGTGGACAACTCTGTAGACAGCTCGCTGAAATATGAGTTGGATGTGTGCCCCGAGTTTGAACAGGCAGTCATGGAAGTGCTGGGTTGGAAAAACCTCGCGGATGAATGTGATGGGGATTTGCCGCTAACCAGCCACCAAGTCCAACAGATTGCTTTTGTTGTCAAAGAATCGTTGCCCGACGACCTTGATCTGTTCATCGGTGTAGTGGCTGGAGAGATAGATTAAGTGCCACGCACAACCCACACTGAAGCAGGGATAGGCAGTGATAGACTGGTTGATGAACTGAGATACGTAATTGAAGCATTCGATAAAGAAACCGAGTTGATAGTCTTTGAAATTGAGCTTCCTGATGACTGCGAGGAGCAATTATCAGCGGTCATGGCATGGTCCGCTCCTCAGCGTGGAGATGAAGGCTACGATCTTAGTACCTCACAGCTGGACGCCATTGAAGCATTGGCGGGTAGAAAATTTTACGACCAACGCTATGTTTTTCAGCTGACCTGTGATGCCTTTTGAGTTATCGGTGATGCATTTGTGGATTAGCGGTTTTTTGGCAGGCGATAACGAGGATGACTCGTTGAAGTACTCCCTGACGGTTCAACCTGATTTTGAGCAGGCAATAATGGGCGTTCTTGGCTGGGATGGGTTTGATAAAAGTCCTGACGGTGAATGGTTACTGACATCCGAGCAAGTGAGAGAAATTGCTGCGGTCGTTAATGAAGCACCACCTACGGAATTGGATTTGTTCATCGGCGTACGTCGTGCCTGAGCTTATCGGGCAGCCACTGACGCTAACCGTCCGTAACCTTGAGCGCGATGGGCTTTTGGTGCGGCATTACTTTCCAGAAGTGCCTCCACGCGTCGAGTATGAGTTGACGGAGATGGGGGCGAGCATGCTTCCTGCTCTTGAGGGTTTTACTTCATGGATCAGGGAGAATTGGCCCAGCATAGAGGGCTGCCGTCAGGCTTATGATACGAAGCACGAGCTCAACCGAGAACCAGGCGAATGACAATGCATGCACTGACCAAGACGTCTTCCTGATGCCTGGGGTCAGGTAGAGGACCATGCAGCACATATCGGTCAGAAGCAGACATCTAAGCGTTTCGAACGATCTCGTCCCAGACCGTGGGGGTCGAGAAAAGCTCCTCGAGCAGCCCCACAAACGCTTTGACGTTGGGGCTGCCTCGTCGACTTTCCGGCCACAACGCCGTGATGGAAGCCCGGTCCACCGTAAACTCAGGAAAGAGCGGCGTTAATTCCCCACGAGCCACGTAGGGCGCCGCGACATAAGTTGGTGACATACCGATTCCGCCACCCGCTGCAACCACTGCCGCAACGGCATCGCTCGCATCGATGACGATGGCCGAGTCCGGCATCCACTCGATCACTTTCCCATCCACATTGAACGGCCAGCGCAATGCCTGGCCGGAGCTTTGATAACGAAAGTTCACGCAGTCGTGGTGCGCCAGGTCGCTCAGTTCCAGCGGAGTGCCACGCCTGGCCAGGTAGGCCGGTGAAGCGAAAGCGGCTATCCGATGCGGCCCCAAGGCTTTCGAGATCAGCCGCGAGTCCGCCAGGTTGCCCACGCGTACCGCGACGTCGATGCCTTGCTCGATGATGTCCGCATACGGGTCGCCCAGGCGCAGGTCGATAGCGAGCTTTGGGTAACGCTCGCGAAATCTGGGAATGGCAGGCGCCAGGATGTTCAGGCCGATCGGCGGCGGCGCGGTGACCTTCAATATGCCGGAAGGCTCGGCCCGAGAAGCAACGGCGGCCTGATCGATCTCTTCCACCTCGCGCAAAATACGCAATGCCCGTTCGTACAAATCCCGTCCTTCCGGGGTCAGGGTGAGCGAGCGGGTGGTCCGGCTGAACAGCTTTAGTGCGAAGTGCTGTTCAAGGCGTTGCACGCTTTTGCTGATGGCTGACGGCGAGACAGACAAGTCGCGGGCCGCGGCGGTATAGCTGCCCAGGGAAGCGGCGCGGGCAAAGGCAATGAGACCGGTAAGGCGGTCCAACCCTATTTGTTCCTTCATGGCATGAGTAAAGCGACTTTTGCCCTAATTATCAATCTCGACCCAAGGCTTTAGCCTTTCTCCCATCAACGCCATCCGGGCGTTCAAGGAGATGGACCATGACGACTACACCGGCTCTCAATCAAGCTTTGCCCGCCAATCTGCATGGCCGTACCGTGGTGATTTTCGGGGGGACGTCCGGCATCGGTTTGGCCACGGCCATTCAAGCCAAGGCCGACGGTGCCCAGGTGATCGTTATCGGTTCCGATGCCAGCCGTGCCGAGCAGGCCGCCCGCGACAACGGCCTGGATGCCTGGCGCGCAGCCGATGTCACCGATAGCCAAGCCCTCTACGCTGCCCTGGCGGATATCCCGAAAGTAGATCACTTGGTGCTCCTTGCCGGCACGTATGTGGTGGGCAAGGTGCTGGATGCCGAGATTGACCATCTGCGCCAGGCATTTGAGGAACGTATGTGGGCGTCGGTGCATGCCATTCGAGCCCTGGGCGAACGCCTGGCGAAAGACGGTTCCATCACCTTTATTTCCGGGATGTTGTCGGAGCGACCCAATGCCCATGGCAGCGCTGTGTTGGCGGCTGCGTCAGCTGCGATGGAAGCACTGGCTCGGGGTCTCGCCCTGGAATTGGCGCCGATCCGGGTCAACACGCTGTCACCCGGTCCGATCAATACCCCCATTTTCAGCAAAGCACTGGGCGATGGGCGTGATGCGTTCGTGGCAGCGCTGGAACAGTCGCTGCCGTTGCATCGTCTGGGCACCGCAACAGAGGCGGGCGCTGCCGTTGTTTTCCTGATGAGCAACGGGTTTATGAACGGCGCCACCTTGAATATCGACGGCGGCGCCAGGCTGGTCTGAGCTCACTGGCTGCCCTCTACCAGCATGCGGCCGAACGGGGCGTGACGTTGCGTGCAGGTGACTTGGTGTCTACTGGCGCCATGTGTGAACCCTTTGACGCTAAAGGTGCCGGTCACATTGTGTCAGTGAGTTACTTCAATAAAGAGCTGACATTCTCCCTTTGAGCTTCAGGACACATCAGTCATAGCGCGAGCTAAAGTCTCTCAAGCCAGCAGCTCGGTGATCCACCGGGCCTGCTGGGCGAGGTCCTGCACCTTCTCCTCAGGCACTGCCTGCCGCGCCCGGTCGAAATTGGTCAAAGTCTTCTGCTTCTCGCGCAACACACGCTGCCACTTGGCCAGGAACACCGGGCTGCGTGCCTGCATCTGCAACGGGCCGAAGTACAGCTCCTCAGCGCTATACATCACCGGCCCGACGCGCTCGGCGACGATGATTTCGTAGTCGAAGCGGTTTTCCCGCAGCAGTTCCTCGCAGAGGATGCCGTAGTCATTCTCCATCAGCCATTGGCGCAGTGGCTGCTCGCCGCCGTTGGGCTGCAGGATCAGGCGTTCCTGGCCGCTCAGTTGTGCCTTGCCGCTCTCGAGAATATCGCGGATGGTTTCGCCGCCCATGCCGCAGATGCTGATCGCCGTGATTCCGTCTCCCGGCTCGATTGCCGTCAGGCCATTGGCCAGGCGCACGCTGATCCGCTGCTCCAGGTCGTTCTCGCGCACGGTGCGTTCGGCCGCGTGGAACGGCGTCAAGGCCACTTCGCCGGCCACCGCCGCCGCGATAACGCCACGGCGCATCAACGCCACCGGCAGGTAGCCGTGATCCGAGCCGATATCGGCCAGGCGCGCACCTGCGGGCACCTGCGCCGCCACGCGCTCCAGGCGCATGGACAATGTCTGTTCGTTCAACGGCAACCCCTTTTCACCACAAGCATCCGGCACCTTTGGCCGGATCGGGGCGCGACTCTATCGAGCAACGCCGCGTATTTCAAATGTCGGCGACCGGGGCCATGGTTCAATCCTTACAGGTGGAAACAATGAGCCTGCAGAATATGACGGTGGCCGTTGGTGGCCCATGGGAGGCGGGATGGATGCCAAATGCGTACACTCAGGCAGTTGTCGGCCATGAACGGGCAGCCAATTTCAGTGCGAATACCCCAATTTTGCTCAGGCAGCAGCCAATGAAATTTCTAGATCGCGTAGCCGACCCTCATGAAGACGTTGAGTTTTACCTTCAAGACCGAGGCCTTGTGCTCAGTATCGTTATACTGTTAGTGCCGATTTATTTTATCTTTTACCCAAGTAATTGGATCATATTTTTTCACTGGCCATGGGTGTCGGCATTCTTGGCCGTTGCGACGTTGTTTTCTATTTTGCACAACGCGAAGTGGTCACCTATTTATGCAGGCCCCATCCTTGTAGTTAACGCCGAAGGAATATCCGGTCGTGGAGGGTTCCTTTATTCGGGCTGGACAGTTTCTTGGGATCAAATCGGCAAATTTGACTGGGGGCGATGCGGACTCGTTATCTATAAGAAACATATGCAAAATTGGGATATCCCCCTTCACCAGGGCGGCGTCGGAGGACCACAGCTCGTGCGGGCTTTAAATACACGGCTTAGTGCCTATGCTTTAGACAAAAGCGACCCCCAAGAGGACAGGGTAAAGGGTTGAAAGTGAGCCTTCATGCATCCGACCGCCGTCGTTTTCACCCCCCACGCTCCTTGGTAACACCCCGCAGGTACGCCGCCATCGCCGCAAACCGTTGCCGGGTTTCCCATTCGAACACCCGGTTGACCAGCGGATCCAGCATCCACCCCAACCACCGTGGTCGCAGCCGGACGCTAAACGTATAAATCAGCTCCGAGGTTGCATCGTCAATATCACGATGGCGCATTGAAGCGGCCCACCACTCAAAGCATCCCGCCGGTTCCACAATTACCGCTGCCGCCACTTGAGCAGGCAGGTAGTTAACGAACCGCGTACGCAACGCAAACAGACGTTTCCAGCCACGCCCTTGGTTGATCGTGATCGCACCGATGTAAGGGTGATTGCCCCCACCCTCGACCGCCGCATGGGACAGCAACGTATCCCACTGCCGACGCACACTATGGTTGTGAAAAGCTTCAAAAGCATCGGCGGCCGAGGAGGGCATGATCAGGCTGATTCGACGTTGCTTCATTGCGCTTCCTCGACAACGGCAGACGTGAATTTCCAGCGTTGGAATTCAACCTCGAACTCCTCCAACTCCAGTAACCCCATGCACGGGAGCGCTCCCGTCAGGCGAAGTTCGTTCTTCGCCAACTTGCGGGCGAGCAGCACCGCCGCCATGCAGGGAATCTCCGGCCCGTTCCCGCCCGGTGCGGTTAACTGCCAAGTCAAACAACCTTGTTTGCCACCCTCAAGCACCCCACGCACTTGAACCTTCATGGCCCCCTTATCGCTGCCCAGTGGATCAAGCACCCGCGCGGACAGTGCGTCCAGCCGAGCCGCCCATCGATCGATCGGCAATGGCACGCCAAGCCGGCGCAAGGCGGCTGCCGACCAGAGGCAGATATGCTGAATCCCCAGTTCCAGCGCCGCATGGAACTCGACATCGCGCACACCCGGGTATCGAGCAGGAAACAGGGCCAGGTCCGGCACATCGCACGCCGCTCCCAGGCGTGGGCCCAAGCCCACGAAACTGAAGCGCCGGATATCCTGCCAACCGTATTGTTTGCGCCATGTGCCGCCATTCCAGCGTGCAAAGGCCAACCCGGCATAACCAAACACCGCCTTGATGGTGGCGATGCCGCGTGCGGCCTGTTGACCGGGGGCGATAACGGTCCTGATGCTGTCCACGCGGGTAAAGGACTTGGCCAGGTGATCGACCACTGCGGACGACAACCCGGGCACGCTGCTGGCTCCCGAAATGGCAAGTACACCCGCGGCTTTTGCCTGCGCGTCTACATTGGCTGAGAAGTGCTCGACAAAGTCCCGACCGTCCGCGAGGTCGAGGTAGTGTGCGCCGACAGCACACGCCGCCTTCGCGACGCCATAGTCCTGGCCCTGAAATGGCCCGGCACAGTGGATGATCAACCCCGGCGCCGCTTCGGCGAGGCGGGCTTCGAAGTCGCTGGAGTGGATATCAAGGGAGAGGGTGGCTACGGTCTGTCCGGAGCTGAATCCATGGACGCTCCCGCCAGTGCTGCGACTGGCCGCGATCACGGTCAAACCGGGCTCCTGTGCGAGGCGTTGGCAGATACGCGCTCCGAAGTTGCCCAAACCGCCGATTACAATAACGCGCATGACTATCCTTGACATAAGCTCTAATCGGCTAGGGTATAAGGCTGCACCGCACAGTTCAATGAAGGTCGAAGTCCCTCCGCAAATCCTCGATACCTTCAGGGCTCGCGGTGGTCCGCTGAACGTTGAATGCACTCCAGAACAATAACGATACCGAGGAACGCAAGATGTCCGAACTCAAGCTTCACCCGCAAGCCGCCGCGTCGCTGCAACACTGGCATGACATGGTCGCCCACGGCGACCTGGCCGCCTTGCCCGAACTGTTGGCGGCGGAGGTGGTGTTCCGTTCTCCCATGGCGCATACCCCATACCCTGGAGTACTGGTGGTCTCGACCATCCTCGGTACGGTCATCAAGGTCTTTGAAAACTTCACCTATCATCGTGAGCTGGCTACGGCTGACGGCCTCAGCGTGGTGTTGGAATTCAGCGCCGAGGTGGCGGGGCGACAGCTCAAGGGCATCGACATGATTCGTTTCGACGAGACCGGCAAGATCGTCGAGTTCGAAGTCATGGTCCGCCCCATGAGCGCGCTGCAGGCACTCGGTGAGGAAATGGGGCGGCGTTTGGCACCCTACCTGGCGGCCGCGAAGGCCCAGGGCTGAAGTTCACGTCTTCAGGCGCCGGCACGACTACCGGCAAGGCGTTGAGCGGGGTTCTTTTTCAAGCCAAGGAACCCCGTAACAATGCTCACCGCCAGTAGCGCCACGCAGGCCATCAGTGCCTGCTCCATACCGAGCATAAACAGCGCCGGCTGCGAGTGCCGGACCAGGCCGCCAAAGAGCGCTACGCCCATCACGCCCCCGACTTGTCGCGCCGCATTCAGCAGGCCGGAGGCGACGCCCGCACGGTTTGCAGGAACTGCCGTCAGTACCGCCTGGGTGATTGTTGGAATCACCAGGGCGATGCCACTGCCGGCAAGGAGCATCGGCACGACCAGAAGCGTGTAGGACTGCGCCGCCAGTGCGGGCAGCATCAGGGCGTAACCGCAGGCAGAAACCGTCAGTCCCGCCATCACCAGGACCCGCTCGCTCAGGCGCTCGGCGAGTCGCCCTGCGAGGATATTCATCAACATCAGCACCGCCATCATCGGCAGGAAGGCCAGGCCGGTGCGTTGCGGAGTCAATTGCCAGATCGACTGGAAGAGCAGGCTGAAGGTAAAGACCATTCCGTAGAACACCAGGTTGATGATCAAGCCGATGGCGGTCGTGCTACTGACTGTCCGATCCCGGAACAACTCCAGCGGCAGCATCGCATCGGGGTTGCGCGCCTCCTGCCAGAGAAAGGCGCCGCTGAAGGCGATGCACAACCCCATCACGCTCAGGACAGTCGGACTGGACCAACCCAGTTCGGTGGCTTCGGTCAGGGCCAGGGTCAGCGTTCCCAGCGCAAGTACACCGGTCACTTGTCCGGGTAGATCAAGGCTGCGTCCGTGCTGCGCTACAGAGGCGGGAGCATGACGCGCGGTCAGCCAGAGACCGATCAGACCGATGGGCAGGTTGATCAGGAAAATGCTGCGCCATCCCCAGCTCTCTATCAGCACGCCGCCGAGCACCGGTCCCGCGGCCAAGGCGATACCACCACCGGCGCCCCACCAGCCGATGGCCCGGCTGCGGGCAACCGGGTCCTCGAAAACCTGGCGCAGCAATGACAGCGAAGTGGGCACCAGCAGCGCGGCACCCAATCCCTGCACCACTCGCCAACCGATCAGGGCGGCCAGGGAAGTCGACAGGCCGCAACCGACAGAGGCAAGGCTGAACAAGGCGAATCCCGCCATAAACACGCGCTTGGCGCCAAAGCGATCCCCCAGCGCCCCGGCCAGCAGCAGTGAAGAGGCGAATACCAGGCCGTAGGCGTTGACCACCCATTGCAGGTCCAGGACGTTGGCGCCGAACGCCAGGCGCAGCGCATCGAGCGCGACATTGACGACGCTGACATCGATCAGCACGACGACAAATCCGAGGCAGGTGGCCACCTGGGTTAAACCGGGGCGCGAGCGGATCGGGCTGGGCATGGGAGGTTCCTTCACATGGAAAGCCTCTAGCGTACGGACGGTCCTTCTGTTCGAATACTCCATAAACCTGCACAGTTAACCGGAGAAAATGCACCGATGTTTGACTGGGAAAACCTGCGTTATTTCATCGCCGTGGCCCAGACCGGGAGCCTTTCCGCAGCGGCACGGCAACTGAAAGTCGACCACGCCACGGTTGGTCGACGTCTGGGCGCGTTGGAAACCGAGTTGCAAGTGCGTCTGGTCGACCGCCTGCCGCGCGCCTGCCGGCTCACAGCCCTGGGCCGGCAGGTGTTCGAGTTGGCCACGCAGATGGAGGCGAGTGCCTTCGCCGTGGAGCGCGTAACGCGCGCCGAACAGCCGTCGATGACGGGGAGGGTGACCCTGAGTGTTCCCCCTGTGCTCGCCAGCAATTTCTTCGCCCGACACTTGGGGGTATTTCGTCAGCAGTACCCGGGCATCCAGTTGTCGATTGCCAGCCAGGTACAGAGCGTCTCGCTGGGACGGCGCGAGGCGGACATTGCGGTACGGCTGTTCCGCCCGAGCGAGCCGCGCAATGTCACGCGAAGATTGGGCCGGATGCCCTTCGGGCTGTACGCCAGCTGTGACTACCCGCATGCACGGCAACCGGATGATTGGGGCTTCATTATCTATGACCCACAGTATGCGGATATGCCCCATCAGAAATGGATGCTGACGGTCGCTGCTCATCGACCGATCGTCTGTGAAGTCAGCGACCTCAGTACGCAGAAAGTGGCGGCGCTCACGGGGATCGGTGTGGCTGGCCTGCCGCTCTTCATGGGCGAGGAGGAGCCTGGCCTGCAACGATTGCCGTTCGAGGGTGAGGCTTTCCATCGCGACATATGGCTGGTCGTGCACGCCGATCTGCGTAATTCGCCGATGATTCGCGCGGTTATCGACTTTATCGTCGACGCCATGAGGCAGACATTCGAGATTGATGTGAGCGATGAGCAGGGATGCCAGGCTCACCCATAGTGATCCTTTCGTGTCCCGGCCTTGGCCTCCGGTACGGCAGGCATATCTTCTGCAACCGCGGATACATGCTTCGCCCGGCTGGGCACAAACGCCATCCAGCGCGTCAAACCATGCCGGCCACTGACCCCCAGCTTGGTGGTGGCGCGCTTGAGGTAGGTTTCCACCGAGCTGTTCTTGACGTTCAGGCGCTGGGCCATTTCCGATACGGTGATACCGGTCAGCAGGCCCAGGCAAACCTCTTGCTCGCGCGCGGAAAGGTTGACCGCATCCTGCGCCAGCCTTCCGCTGAAGGCCTGATGCAGGGACTCCAGCTCCGAGTCGGCCTGCGTGGTGCCGGTCCATCGTGTTCCGGGTTGGGCCAGCAGCTGTGCACGGTGCGCCACCAGCGGTAGCAACGTATCGGAGAGGCTCTTGAGCAGCGTCAACTCAGCCACGGAGAACGCCCGCAAACTCGCCAGGCGATGGACGCAGATGACCCAGCGCAGATCGCCACTGCCCGACACCAGATGGCACTGGTGAGTGCTGCGCCGTGGGTGTTGCGGGCTCGGCGGTGTCTTGAGCTGGATCAGCAATGGCGCCTCCATCTCCATGACGCTTTGCAGCAGCGGATGGGGCAGCGTGTCCGGCGCGCAAAGGTCGTGGGGCTGGCCGGCGCTGCCGAGGCATTTGCTCGGGCCGATACGGGTTCGGTCCGCATCCAGGGTCCATTCGCTGAGGTCCAGTCCGTGAATCGGCACCAGGCTGTTGACGAACGCCAGCATATGCTCGGCAAAGGCGTCCTCGGCGGCGCTGGAAACCAGTTCGCCCAGGCGCAGGTAAAGGTACGGATCGTGGCCGTGGGTGAGGTCGTGCGTCAGCTTCATGCTGTTATCTTCCCTGATAGTGATTGTTCGAAAAGTAGCTCCATGCTGGGGGCGCCGTTATCAGTCGATGATATCCGACATTCAATCTCAAGGTTTTATCCTACGTCTGTACTGGGAAATAGGGACGCAAACTGTAGGCTTTTCAGGTGGAGGAAAACGCTGGCAAACCACTATGGCCATTGGCCTTTATGGCTGTCGAAGCCTTCTGCGCAAGGGTTGTCCGGGGCGGCTTTTCAGTCGTTGTCGGGGTTTCAAGGGACAGACAGGGGCGGCAGGCTGCTGTCTAATAAGCGGTTCATCAGCCTGCAAGAAGGATCTTGTTCCAATCAGCTTCGAGCATTCTCCGAGGTCATGATCTGCAAGGGCAGACGCGATCAGTCGACGCTCACGAGTCAGCCGAACCATCCCCCTTGAGCTCATCGGCAAACCGGCGCATCAGGCGTACCAGGTCATCCACATCCTGGTCGTCCCAGGTTGCGAAAATGGCCTGCCCAAGCCTTTCACGTGCTTCATCGATCCGATCGGTCATCACCTTGCCTTTCTCGGTGATGACCGTTTCACGGACGCGGCGGTCGTTCGCGTTCGCCTGGCGGTCGACCAGGGCGAGGCCTTCCAGTTTCGCCACTTGCCGGCTGACCGTGGTGTAGTCGCGTCCCACGCGATCAGCCAATTCGACAACGCCGATAGGGCCTAGCCGTTCAACCAGGACCAGCAGCGGGAACAGCGCACCTTCGAGGGAGATACCGGCTTCTCGAACCATCGCTTCGTCACGCTGCGGGCGGTTCATAACGCCCACAATCTCGACCAATGCCCCATGAAGCTCACGAATCCGAGTGTTGATATGTGTATTTTGCACATTTTTTGTTGACACTATTTTTCCTCCGAGCTAACACTGATATGTGCAAATTACACATATCGAGGTCGAGATGAAAGCGCAGTGTGAAGTCGATGTACTGATCTGTGGTGCGGGGGCGGCGGGTCTGACGTTGGCGATTGACCTGGCGCGAAGGGGGATTTCCTTTCGCCTGATCGAGAAGATGGATGGCCCGTTCGGCGGTTCCCGTGGCAAGGGCATTCAACCCAGGACCCAGGAAGTCTTCGAGGATCTTGGCATTCTGGACCGGCTCGTCGCGGCGGGCGGGGTATACCCGCTGCAACGGCATTACCGCGACGATGGCGGTTACAGCGATTCCGATCTTATGGAACCTAATGACACGACGCCGGGCGAGCCTTATCAACTGCCGCTGATGGTGCCGCAATTCCTCACCGAGGGCGTTATGCGCGAGCGTCTGCTTGAGCTGGGGCGGCAGCCTGAATTCGGTTGTGAGCTGGTCGCTTTCGAGCAGGACGCGGACGGCGTGACGGCGCAGCTTTCAGGCCCGAAGGGCGAACAGAGTCTGCGCGCGCGCTGGCTGGTGGGTGCCGATGGCGGTCGCAGTTTTGTGCGCAATGCCCTTGGCATCGGCTTCCCGGGCAAGACCCTGGGCGTTCGCGCCATCGTCGCCGATGTGCTGCTGACGGGGCTTGCGCGGGATGTCTGGCACTGTTTCAACGATGGCGACATGCAGCGGCAGCTTTTTCTTTGCCCGCTCGCCGGGACCGAAATGTTCCAGATACAGGGGCCAATTCCGCTCGACGTCGATGTCGACCTTGGCGTCCAAGGGCTGGCAGCCATGGTGGCGGAGCGTACAGGACGCGACGATATCCAGATCCGGTCCGTGTCCTGGGCATCGGCGTACAACATGAACGCTCGGCTGGCCGATCACTACCGCGTCGATCGGGTGTTCCTCGTCGGGGATGCCGCGCATATCCATCCGCCGACCGGTGGCCAGGGCCTCAATACCAGCGTGCAGGATGCCTACAATCTGGGTTGGAAGCTGGCGGCGGTGGCGCAGGGGGCGCCCGATATCTTGCTCGATACCTATGAGGAAGAACGTCGGCCGGTGGCGGCCGCGATGCTCGGGTTGGCAACCAGGCTGCTCGATGCCCAGACCCGAGGCCAGATGCGCCGTGGCCGGGAAGTGCACCAGCTCGATATCGGTTATCCCGAGTCCTCGCTTGCGCTGGGAAAGGCCATATCTGCCAGCGGCGTGGTCGTCGGCGACCGTGCCCCGGATGCCCCGGTCCGGGGGGCCGCCGGTCAATCGAGCCGACTGTTCGAACTGTTCCGAGGCGGGCATTGGACGCTGTTGGGCTATCAGGTCGAGCGTGGTTCGGTGCAACCACGCCCGGGCCTGCATATCCATGTTTTCGGTCCGCACGGTGACGTGTTCGACTCGGGAGGCCACTTTCACGACGCCTACCATCCGGCGGTCGGCGATTGGCTGCTGGTGCGGCCGGATGGCTACATTGGGGCGATTATCGCGGCCGGGGAGGTGGCGATGCTGGAGGCCTACCTTGAACAGGTCGGGCTCGGCAGCGCGGTCGCTGGTCAGGTCCCCGAGTTGCTGTCGATAAACTTCTCGTAATAGAGATGAAAGCCGTCGACATCCTGTTCGGTCAACCACGTTTTGACCGCCTCTATCATCGGCGGCGGACCACACAAGTAAATGTCGAATGGATTGGCGTTCATGGCCTGGCGATCAAAGTGTTCGGGAATTCGTCCGGTCTTGCCTGGCCATTCCGCCGCCGGCTGGCTGACCACCAGGTGATACTCGAAACCTTCGATGCGGGTTTGATAGTCCGCCAGGCGATTCAGTTCGCACAAATCAGTGTGCTGATTGACGCCATAGAACAGCTTGATGGGGTGTTGGCATCCGCCCCTGTCGGCAATCTCGTCGAGCATGCCGAGAAACGCCGAAAGGCCCGTGCCGCCCGCCACCATCACCAGCGGCTTGTTGACCTCGCGCAGATAGAAACTGCCCAGCGGGGCCTCGAACTCCAGCGCTTGCCCAGGTTCACAACGTTCGCGGATAAAGTTGCTCATCACGCCATCCGGTAGCAACCGAATAAGGAATTGCAGCTGATTGCCCGGGTTGGGCCGGTTGGCGAACGAGTAGGAGCGCCAGGCATCGGTGCCGGGCACCTTCAGGCGCGCGTATTGGCCGGGCAGGAAATCCAGCAGCCGCTCGCTGGAACTGGCGTCGACGTGCAGGATTGCGGTGCTGCCGGAAACCTGCTCGACCTTGGCGATAACGGCCTGTATGCGCTGGGTGGCGCCGGCATTGCACAGGCTTGAATCGAAGTCGAAGTAAAAGGACGCCGCGGACTGCACGCGGGTCTGGCACGAAAGCATCCTGCCTTGCGCCAGGTCGGTTTCGCTGAACACTTCGTCGTCGACATAGTCCTGTGTGTACTGGCCGGATTCGCAGCGCCCCTGGCAGGTGCCACAGACACCTTCGCGACAATCCAGGGGAATGTTCACACCGTTGCGCAGGGCCGCATCGAGCAGCAATTCGTTGGCCTTGACCTCAAAAAACGAGGTCTTGCCATCGGCAAAATTGAAAGCCACTTTGTGGGTCATGGCGCGTACTCCGTGGCTTACAGGTGGTAGAAATCGAGCACTGAATTGATCGTGTCGTTGAGCAGCAGCACATGCTTGCGGGTGATCTTCCAGCTCTCGCCGTCGGGCCGCAGGCGATAGGTGGCGCGGCCGTAGAACTGCTCGGAAGTGGCCATGCGGTAGTACAGCGTCTGCCAGTTGACCCTGACCTCCAGCTCATCGTTTTCCAGCGCCGCAATGCGCACATTGTTGATCATGTGCAAGGTACGCGGCATCGGGATGGTCGAGGCGGCCTTGCCGGTGCGCAGGCGGAATACCCGATCTTCCAGGCCACCGCGGTTGGCGTAGTAGATCAGCGACATGCCTTTCTTCGGATCGGTGGTGTAGACGTGCTCCGAGTCCCATTGCGGCAGGTGGAATTCGCTGTCCTCGCTGAACAGGTCGAGGTAGGCGTCCCAGTCCTGGGCATCGCAGAGTTCGGCCTTGCGGTAAAGAAATTGCTCCACACGGTATTGCAGTTGCGAATTCATGCTTACACCTCGCGCAGTTGCAGGGGTTGTTCTTCGGCGGCCTTGCGCGCCAGGCCTTCGAGCAGGAAGCGCTGCCAGTTGCCGTGCTGGTTGACGTAGAGCCCTTCGTGGGTGAATTCGGTTCCGGTCAGGGCCGGTTCGATGCCGAGGGTTTCACTGTTGCGGGTCGGCCCGGTGACCCATTTGTCGTGGCCGCGGGAGATGTCACTCCAGCGCTCCAGGCGAGCCTGGAAGCCGCGCTGGGCTTCACGGAATTCCACCAGGTCGTCGGGGGTGCCGAGGCCGGAGACATTGAAGAAGTCTTCGAACTGGCGAATACGGTTTTCGCGATCGGCATCCGACTCGCCTTTGACTCCCAGGCAGAAGCTGTGGATCTCGGTCTTGTTCCAGGCCAGGGGACGAATGATCCGCAACTGCGAGCTGATCTGGTCGAGGAAAAACATGCTCGGGTAGACGTTCAGGTTGCGCAGGCGATGCATCATCCACTCGGCCTTGTCCTGGCCATACTCTTCGATCAGGCGCGGCATGATCGTGGCGTAACCAGGGCGCACCGTCGGGTTGGGCATATCGCTGAACAGCAGGCTGTGGCCGTTGTTGAAGGAGAACCAGCCGTCGTCGGTCTCGGCATCGCCGGCGCCCAGTTTGCTGTAGTCCAGGGTGTCGCCCGAAGCGGTGCCTTTTTCGGCGTTGACCTGTTGGCGATGCTGCACCGTGGCGACGTAGTTGTAGTGCACGGTACTGACGTGATAACCGTCCAGGCCGTTTTCGTTCTGCAGCTTCCAGTTGCCGTCATAGGTGTAGGACGACTTGCCGGGCAGCACTTCCAGCTCGCCAGTGGCCGATTGCGCCACCATCATGTCGAAGAACACCTTGGCGTCGCCCAGGTAGTCTTGCAGGCTGTCGTTGCCGTCGACATCAAGACTGACGAAGACAAAACCCTTGTAGCTTTCGATACGGGCCTTTTTCAGGCCGCGGGTGGCCTTGTCGAAACCCTCGGGGTACTCACCCGGCGCCTTGACCTTGACCAGGCGGCCATCGCTCTTGTAGCACCAGGCGTGGAAAGGGCAGGTGAAGGTCGACTGGTTGCCCTTGCCGACGCGGGTCAGGGTCGTGCCGCGATGCTGGCAGGCGTTGATCAGGGCGTTGAGGCGACCTTCGCCGTCGCGGGTGATGATCAACGGCTGGCGACCGGCACGCATCGTCATGAAGTCGTGTTTGTGGGCGATCTCGCTTTCGTGACAGGCGTAGATCCAGTTCTTCTCGAAGATCAGTTCCATCTCGAGATCGAACAGTTCAGGCTCGGTGAACATTTCCCGGGCGATACGGTAGATGCCTTCCACCGGACGGAAGTCCAGGCAACCCTGGATGAAGGTCTGCCATTGGGCGACGCTTTTCGAATAATGCATGAGTCGGTACCTGTTTCATCGGGCGAATCGGTACCTGCATTTAAAGTGGCCGCCAGCCTTGCGGTCTATCCGCATAGTTGGCGAAGACAGTCCGGAAATTTTGTGGCCGGTAATCGCCCACTAAATGCCGGAAACAAGGTCGTCTGCTCACGGGATGACACCCGACGCCCGCCTATTATGTAACGATGACTTGGCGCGGGGATTGCTTCTATACCCGCGAACGTGCCGTCAGAGCGCGTACCGATAAAAGCCTTGTTGAGTAACGCCGATGAGTAGCAAACCCGAACATCATTTTCGAGACATTCATGCCGATCGCTTCGATCTGGCCGGGGCGCACTCATGGATGTCGGCTATCTGCGGCCCCCATTTGCTCTATGCGAGCAAACCCGACAGCATCCAGTTCCACCACAGTGGCAACGTGCTCAAATCGATGTCGACCACCCTGGGCATCATCGAGTACGGCACCGATGTCACGGTCGGCGTCACCGACGTCGACAGCTTCAACAGCTACAGCCTGAGCCTGCCCTTGAGCGGTGAGCAGGAACTGAGCAGGGGCGGGGTGCTGTTACGCTCTGATCGTGATCATGGCGTCATTGTTTCGCCTAACCAGAGCCAGCAATTGAGCATCACCGGCGACTGCCGCAAGCTGCAGGTGGTCATCACCCGCAGTGCCATGCGCAAGACCCTGGAAGACATGTTGCAGCATCCCTTGGACACCCCGCTGTGTTTCGAGCCCGAAATGGATGCGGTGACCGGGTCCGTTGCCTCGTGGTGGCGCACGGTCAGGCACTTTATCGAGGAAATGGAGCGCAGTGAGCTGTACGGCCAGCTGCTGTTCAATCGTGACCTGGAGAGCGCCTTGCTCAAGGGCCTGATCCTGTCCCAGCCGCACAACTACTCCACCGAGCTGCGCGAACGTCTGGGCATCAAGCTGCCGCACTACCTGGTTCGCGCCAAGGACTTCATTCATGCCCATGCCCGTGATGTGCTGAACCTTGACGATATCGAGGCCGCCGCCGGGGTGTCGCGTTTCAAGTTGTTCGAAGACTTCAGGAAGTACTTCGAAATGTCGCCCATGGCTTACCTGAAGAAATACCGCCTGATGGGTGTCCGCCAGGAAATCCTTGAAGATCGCTCGGCCCACAATATCTCGGTGATCGCGATGGGCTGGGGGTTCAGCCATCTGGGGCGGTTTTCCTGCGAATACCGCAAGCTGTTCGATGAGACGCCGAGCATGACCCTGCAGCGGGTCGATGCCCGGCGTGACAGGTCCTTGTAAGGGGCTCCGGCAATAGGCTCCGTGTCGGGTGTCAGGCCCCGATGGATTTCGGATCAGTGGCACCGCCCCAAGGGGTTCGACATGCTTGAGGTCAAACAGTAAGGCTCGCCTACACACATAGACTGAAACCTTTGATTGCCAGGCGGGTGGTCGATGGCACTGGATATTTCTTCTGTACTGCTGCGAGACTTGAGAGGCCAGCCAGCGGATAACCGCTGAATCACAGTGGCCAGCTTGGGAGTCTGTAGATTGTCAGTAGAACCTAATGCCATGGGCGGCAAGCCTGACTCCGCATGGTCGGTGTTCCTGGTGTTCTTGCGCCTGGGGCTGACCTCTTTCGGCGGTCCGATTGCGCATCTGGGTTATTTTCGCGAGGCGTTCGTGGTTCGACGCCAATGGCTCAGCGAGCAGAGTTATGTCGATCTGGTCGCCTTGTGCCAGTTTCTTCCGGGGCCCGCCAGTAGCCAGGTCGGCATTGGCGTGGGGCTTTCACGTGCCGGGCTTCGGGGGGCTGTCGCTGCGTGGGCCGGGTTCACCTTGCCGTCAGCTATCGTCCTGGTTCTGTTCGCCCAGGGGATGTCCATCTGGGGAAGTGCATTGCCCAGTGGCCTGCTGCACGGCCTCAAGATCGTCGCGGTGGCCGTGGTGGCTCAAGCGGTCTGGGGCATGGCGCGCAATCTTTGCACCGATGTGCCTCGGGTGACCATTGCCGCCTTCGCTGCCTGCGCCGCCTTGCTGTGGCCCAATGCCTGGGGGCAGATCGGAGTGATCGTCTGCAGCGCTGTCATCGGTTTGCTGCTGTTCAAACCGGCTCAAGGTCGGGCGGCGGAGTCTTTGCCGATCTCGGTCAGTCGCAAAGCCGGGCTGATTTCGCTGGTGCTGTTCTTCGCCCTCTTGGTTGGCTTGCCGTTGGCGATCGAGGTCTGGCCTTCACCCTGGCTTGCCATGGTGAACGCCTTCTACCGTGCCGGTTCCTTGGTCTTTGGCGGCGGGCACGTGGTGCTGCCGTTGCTGCAGGCGGCCACGGTACCCAATGGTTGGGTCGCCAATGATACGTTTCTCGCCGGCTATGGCCTGGCGCAGGCGGTTCCGGGCCCGCTCCTGACCTTTTCGGCTTTTCTCGGGGCCTCCATGAGCGTCCAGCCTTCGGGTTGGGCTGGCGCGACGCTGTGCCTCATCGCTATTTTCGTGCCTTCGTTCCTGCTGGTGATCGGTGTGTTGCCATTCTGGGAGCGCCTGCGGCACAGCGTGCGCACCCGGTCGGCGCTTGCCGGGGTTAACGCGGGGGTGGTCGGGTTGCTCCTGGCGGCCTTGTACAATCCGGTCTGGAGCAGCGCAATATTCAAGCCTCAGGACTTCGGCCTGGCGCTGCTGGCCCTGGTCGCCCTGATGTTCTGGAAGGTCCCGCCGTGGTTGGTCGTCCTCGGCTGTGGCTTGCTCGGATGGCTGCTAAGCGTTGTATAGGATGGCGGTGACGCTGCCGTTACCCAGATGGCTGGCTCGCTCAATAGCGCAAACTCTCCTGGCGCAGTCGCGCGAAGCGCTCAAGGGACGAGGCATCGAGCGCTTGCGCCGCGTCCGCTGCCGCGCCGTCGTGGATCGCTTGCCACACCGCTTGTGAACCGACCGACGCCCTGGTCGCCGCCAGATCGAAGGTGTCGGGGTAGAGCGCGTGCAGGGTGGCGAGCAGCGTCAAGCCGAGGCTGGCGACGGGACGCGGAGTGGCGGTGGTGTCGCGCACGATGCTGACGCCATGACAGAGTTGACCGCGCCAGGTCGACTCGGTGGGGACGAAATCGATCTTTTCGAAATGCATGCCTGTATCCAGTGCATTCAGCCTGTCTGCCAGTCGGCCGGCGTCGATCCAGGGGGCGCCTATCCATTCGAACGGATGCGCTGTGCCGCGTCCGACACTCAAATTCGCACCTTCGAGCAAGCCGACTTCCGGGTACAGGTCCAGTTGCGGCAGCGTGCGCAGGTTCGGTGAGAGCGGCACCCAGCCCAGGCCTGTGTCGGCGAAGGTCATGGAGCGGCGGTAGCCTTGCATCGGTACGACGCGCAGGTCCGCGCCGATGTGCTTGTTGTGGTTGAACAGACTTGCCAGTTCGCCGACGGTCATGCCGGGGAGCAGCGGAAGCGGGAAATAACCGGTGAATGAGGTGTGGCGGCTGTCCAGCAGCGGCCCGCCGAAGCGCTGCCCGCCGAGCGGATCGGGGCGGTCCAGGACAAACAGCGGTATGCCTTGTGCCGCCGCGGCTTCGAGTGCGTAGCCCAATGTGGTCTCGTAGGTGAAGAAACGCACGCCGGCATCCTGGATATCGAAGACCAGCGCATCTAGCCCCTGGAGCGAGCCGGCCGGGAAGCGCTGTGTCGCACCGTAGAGGCTATGGACGGTGAGGCCCGTGGCGCTGTCGAGGGTGTCGCCGACCCGCTCGTCGAGATCGGTGTTCAGCCCGTGCTCCGGCGAGAACAGTGCTGTCAGCCTGACGCCTGGCGCATGGGCGAGCACGTCGACGGTGCGCCGACCGTTGGCGTCGAAGCCGCTGCGATTGGTGATCAGGCCCACGCGCAGGCCGGCGAGTGCTGCAAACTGCTGCGCCTCCAGTACGTCGATACCGGTCTGCACCGGGCCGATCGAGGTGGGCAACTGGGTGGCGGCCTGCAACGCCGGCCATGCCGACGGCTGCAATCGAGCGATTTGCGCGGTGCTGGTCGGTGTCGCCCGGCTGGCCAGCAGCGCGAGCAACTGGGCACGCAGCGGGCGCGCGTCACCGCGATCATTCGGATGCACGCGGTTGCTCAGGATGACGATGAACTGGTGTGTCTGGGTATCGATCCACAGGCCCGTGCCGGTATATCCGGTGTGGCCGAGCATGCCAATGGGCGGTAGACGATCACGATTGGGCACCAAGGGGGCGGCCAGTTCCCAGCCGAGTCCGCGCCACGGCGGGCTCGCGAGGGGCGAGGCGGCCGTGGCGAGTGCGCTAATGCTCTGCGGTCGCAGGATCGGCGTGCTGCCCACGCGTCCGTCGTTCAGTAGCATCTGCGCGAAGCGGGCGAGGTCGTCCGCGGTGGAAAACAGCCCGGCATTGCCGGAGACACCGCCCATCCATTGGGCGGTCGGATCGTGCACGCGGCCCTGGCGCATGCCGGCCTTGTCCGGGGTTGTCGGGGCACTGCGTGCCGCTCGCCGGACGTCCGGGAGAAAGAGCGTGTCGCGCATGCCGAGTGGAGCAAAGATATAAGCCTGGCAATAGGCATCGAGCGAACGGTGGCTGACCCGCTCGATCAGTTCGCCGAGGACCACGAAATTCAGGTCGCTGTAGATGACCCGTTCACCGGGCGTGCTGCGCGGAGACTCTGCGGCGATGGCCTTCAATACGCCTTCGCGGCCCGGCTGAGCGGGGCGTGCGGGCAGGCCCGCGCGTAGCCCGGAGGTGTGCGCCAACAGGTTGCGCACGGTTACCCTGTCCTTGCCGTGGGCTGCAAAGGCCGGCCAATAGTGTGCAACGGGGGCATCCAGGTCGAGGCGGCCGGCTTCGGCCAGTTGCATGATCGCCGTGGTGGTGGCGATGACCTTGGTCAGCGAGGCGAGATCGAACTCGGTGTCCAGTGTCATCGGCTCAGGGGCCGGTAGTGTGGCGCGCTGTCCAAAGGCCTGGCGATAGAACACATGGCTGGCGTCCCCGATCAGCACGACGGCCCCCGGGATACGCCCGGCGGCGATCTGCCCCTCGACGATCCGTGCGGCTTGCAGGCGAGCGGCCGCATCGAGGTCGGCGGCCCCGGCGATCTGTATTGTTGCCAGGCCGGCGAGGAGCACCGAGACTTTCAGTGCCCCGATCAACGTTGCGGCAAATCGGCGGCGGCGTAGTGATTGTGCGGGTTCCATAACATCCATCCATCGCTGTCGGCGGCGTCGGCGGCCTTTATCTGGGCACTGATCGCGGCGGCGTCAAATACGCGATGATCGAAGGCATAATCGCGAAAGGCCTGGAGCCACGGACGAAAACGCACGCCTGGCAGGTGGGTGCGCTTCACGGCCTCCGCCAGGGAGCGCCTGACGATCTGGCCGGGATCGCTGACCGGGTTGCTCAGCCCCGGCAGTCCCCAGGTGAAACCGGATGGATAGAGCATCGGCGAAATATAGTCCAGCGGTGCGCCGAGGGTTTCGAGTTGCTGGCCGATGGCGGTGTCGTCGAGATTCCAGCAAACATAGCCGAAGATGTCGGCGGAGACGAATACGTTGTAGGGCGCCAGTCGCGCGCGGGCGGCTTGCAGGAAACCGACGATCGCCGCTGTCCGGTTGCCCCGGGTATTCGGCTGGGCAAAGTGTAATCCGCCCTTGTCGGGAAAGCGCACATAGTCGAACTGGACCTCATCGAAGCCCATTTGTGCTGCCTCATCGGCGATATCGAGATTGTGCTGCCAGACGTCGTGGGAAAACGGGTCCATCCATTGCAGCTTTTCGTTATCGCGCCATGGCGCGCCTTGCGTGGTGTGCACGCTCCATTCCGGATGCGCGCTGGCGAGCGGGTCGTCCTTGAACACCACGATGCGCGCGATCAGGTACAGGTGTTGCGCATGCAGCCTGGCCAGCAGTGCCGGAAAGTCCTGTACCTGCGGTGAGCGCTCGGCCAGATGGGCGGTGGCGCCACTCTTCTCGCGGGCCGCGCTGTGATAGGGCGTCAGGCCGCGATCGCCCTTGACGTCGATGACCAAGGCATTGATGACCGTGCTCTGGGACAGGCTTACGGCTTGGTTGCGCAGGCTCGCGCTGGTCACGCCGAATACCGACAGATAGACCGCTTTCGGACGAAATGGGGTCAATAGGAGGGTGATGGGCGTTTCGTCGGACACCTGGGCTTGCGCACGCAGATACCCGGGCGCGCGAGCCCCGACGCTCGTGGCCGCCTGGGCGGTCTCGAAGCGCCCGTGCTCATCGGTGCGGGTGACGCCGGCCGAGGTGGTGATGATTGCGCCGACCAGTGGCTCCTGCGTGCTTGAGTCGAGCACGATGCCGCTCACGGCCAGGGCTTCCTGGCCTGTCAGCAGGGTTGCAATGGTGAGCAGTAGCGCAATCGCGTATCGCCTTGAGGAACGGAGGGTCATGGTGTGTTCCCCGTTGCGGGTGTCGTCGGGGTATCCGGTTCGCCGAGCAGGCGGGCGAACGCCTTGGCGCCATAGGCATCGATCATCAGGAAGCGCGGCAGTGCCAGCAGCCGTGCGTGGCGGTCGGTCTTGCGGGCGTCGAGGGTGAAGGCGGCCACGTAGTGCTCTTCGGCGGCCAGTACGAGCAATTCGTCGTCGTAGATGCCGTAAGGCCAGGCGAGCATGTCGATAGACGCGCCCGTTTGAGCCTCGAGACGGCGACGTGAATTGTCCAGTTGCGTGCGGACGAACTGTTCGAAGTCGGCGGGCGTACGCTGTTTGCGCTCGACCTTGAAATTGGGATGCCAGTAGGTGTGCGACTGGATGTCGAACAGCCCGCTCTGCTTCAGGGTCCGCAATTGCTCCCAGGTCAGCGCATAGGAAGCGTTCGAGATCGCCGATGGATAGATGAACAGCGTGACCGCAAAGCGATCGCGCAACACGATGGGCAGCAGTTTTTCGAAGACCGAACGATGCCCGTCGTCCACTGTGATCACCACCGGCTTCGGCGGCAGCGTCGCATGGGGATCGCGCAGCCAGTCGACCACCTCACGCAGCGGCACGATCTGGTAGCCACGCTCGTGCAGAACCTGTAACTGGGCTTCGAAGGTGCTCATGCGCACGGTCATCGAGTCGTCCGCCGTTTCCGAGAAACGGTGGTAAACCAGAATCGCGACACGGGGTTCCGCGGGCGGTGTGACGCCGTCCGTGCCCCAGGCCAGTGCGCAGAGACCCGCCAGCACGACACACACCATGAATTTACCGCACATCTGAGCGCTCCTGCGCAAGTCACGCTCACTCGCGTCATCCGTCTCGCGAATGCGAGGCGGATTCAGTGTGTGTCGAGTCCGGCCGCGTCCATATGATGAAAGTCAAAGCCGTGTGACATGGCACTGTCCGGAGTGCTGACTTGATCTATATCAAGGTTAGCTCATCGTTGCCGCGCGACTGTGTGAAAGGACACTATCGGAGGTCTACATTCATGAATATCAATGAGGCGATCTCGGGCCGTCGCTCGATACGCGAATACACCACGCAAGCCGTTGACGAACCGCTTATTCAGCGCTTGATCAATGCCGCCATCCAGGCGCCCAGTGCGGTCAACCAGCAACCGTGGACGTTCACGGTGATACGTGATCAGGCGTTGCTGAATCGGATCTCTCGCGAGGCCAAGGCCCACATGCTCGCGACCATGCCCGCGGCAACCCTGTCCGAGCACTTCCATTCGGTGCTTAATGATGCGGATTTCCAGATCTTCTATCAGGCACCGGTGCTCATCCTGATTTCGGGGAGCACCCAAGGCCAGTGGATGGTCGAAGATTGCGCATTGGCTGCCGAGAACCTGATGCTCGCCGCCTATGCCGAGGGGCTCGGCAGCTGCTGGATCGGGTTTGCCCAGACTTTTCTCGATACGCCGGAGGGGAAGGGCCTGCTGGGTCTTCCCGCCGAATGGTTGCCGGTTGCGCCGATCATCCTGGGGCATCCCAAGTCCGTGCCGGCCCCGGTCCAGCGCAACGAGGCGCAGATCCGCTGGATTGGCTGAACCGGGCGATCAGACCGTTGCTCCTACTTGGGCGCGGGGGTGTCGCCGGCACCATCCGCCAGCCTTCAGGACACTCGCGCACATAGGGGTAGTAGCCCTTGGCTGACGGACAGTAATACCAGTTTGCCGCAGAGGGCGTCGCAGGCGCGGTGACCACCGGCGGTGCTGCGATCACCACCGAGGGCGGGATATCCGGGTAGTAGTACTCAGGGACCGGGTAGTAGTAGACCGGATAAGCCGGAGCGTAATACGGGCCGCTGAGACGTCCCGCCTCCCAACCCAGGCCCAGGCCAAGCGCCAGCCCCCACCAACCCGCGCCGCCTCGATAACCGCCTCCGCGCGGTGCGGCGCTGGCTGGTACCGCGAGACTGGTAGCGATCACAAGCATGCCCACGAGAACGCAACGTTTTACCGAATCGATATTCATGATCTCTGTCCAATAATGGAACGTTCAGTGGCGCTTATTGTTCGACGGTTTCGTCGCGGTCTTCTTCCTGCGCCGGGGTGAGCGATTGCATGGGCATCTGCCAACCATCGGCGGCGGAGGCCCGGTGGTGCATCACTGTCCAGAACAGATCGAAAATGGTCTTCTGTTCGGCGGCCAAGGTGTCGTAGAAGGCCTGGGTACGCACCTGCGCCGCATCCAGGCGTACCAGGTGGGCCTGCATCCACTGGGTCTGGGCGCGCAGGCGCTCTATGCCCCTGGCCATTCTTTCCGGCGTGGTCTGGTCAACCAGTGCCTTCGGGGCGGCGGCGTCCTTTTCACCTTCGCCGTTGTCCTTTTTCAGTTGCTCCTTGGCATCGGCCAGGACCCCTGACGACCAGGTCTCCCAGGCCGGCAATTGCTCCGCTTTCAGATTCAGTTTGCCTTTGAGATCGTCAAGGGTCAGTTGGGTATGTTTGATCCAGTCGAACTCCGAATGGAGTTTGAACATCCCCCCTGACGCTGGCATTTGTGGATTCGCCATGACCTGGGTGGAGGGCAACAGAAAAGCGCTGGCTGCCACCAACAAGCATTGAGCGATCAAACCTGACTTTTTCATCTTCAGCCCCTGCCGGTACCGTGATTGTCAGGTCGAGCATAGGAGTGGCGCACGGGGGGGAATCTGATCTATGTCAGAAGACCCCGAGTGCCTTGATGAATGTTTTCTCAGCGCGCCAATCCGGGATAAAGCCTGGCCGCCAGCAGTAAAAGCAGGGCGAAAACCGACAGCATTACCGCAAAGCTCGTACTCAAGGCATACACACTGTTGCCGCCGACAATCATGCCGCCGCGCAAGGCATCTACCAGGTAGGTCAGTGGGTTGCAGACCGCGACAACTTTCAGCCAACCGGGCATCAGCTCCAGCGGGTAAATGGCGTTCGAGGCAAAGAACAGCGGCATGGTCAGGACCTGGCCGATCCCCATGAAGCGCTCCCGGGTCTTGACGATGCAGGCAATCACCAGGGAAAAGGTCGAGAAAATACACGAGCCGACGAACACCCCCGCGGCAACGGTGAGGATCGGCAGCAGCTCCCAGCGGATTTCGACTTTCAAGGCGATGGCCACCAGATAGACCACGATCGCCTGTACCAGCCCGCGCAGGCCGGCGGCAAAGGCCTTGCCCATGATCAGGGCGCTACGATGCGCCGGGGTCACCAGAAGCTTGTGGACGATACCCAGGTCACGCTCCCAGATAATGGCGATGCCGTAGAAAATGGCGCTGAACAGAATGCTTTGCGCCAGGATGCCCGGCGCCATGTAATCCAGGTAGCGCAGGTTGCCCGTGGGGATGCCGCGTACCTGGCTGAAAACCTGCCCGAATATCGCCAGCCACAGCACCGGCTGGACGGCTCGCGACAGCAACTCGGTGGGGTCGCGAATCAGCTTGCGCACCTCGGCATTGCAGACCGCGAATGTCTCATTGAGGTAATCGAACAGGCTCATCATCCCAACCTCTGAGCGACATCGCGGCTCTCGCGAGTACCGCGATAGTTGCCGCCCTGCTCAATACTGACGCCACTGAAGTAAACGAACACATCGTCCAGGCTGGCCTGCTTGCCCACCTGCGCCTTGAGTTCAGCGGGTTTGCCGACGACGGCCAGGCGCCCCTGGTGAAGAATCGCCAGCTCGTCGCAAAGCACGTCGGCTTCCTCCATGTCGTGGGTGGTGATCAGGATGGTGGTGCCTTTGCTCTGGCGCAATTGCAGCAAGCGTTCCCATACGGTCCGGCGGGCGATGGGGTCGAGGCCGATGGTCGGTTCATCGAGGAACAGGACTTGTGGGTAGTGCAGCGTGGCCTGGGCGATTTCAAGGCGGCGAATCATGCCGCCGGAGTAGGTCCGGACCAATTTCGATGCGGTCTCTTCAAGCCCGGCGAACGCCAGCGCCTCTTTCACCCGCGCCTGCCTTTTGGCGCCGCGCAGGCCTTGCAAACGGGCCGACAGGTTCAAGTTTTCAATGGCGGTCAATGCTCCGTCAGCCGAAAGCATCTGTGGCACATAGCCGATATGGCGGCGGACCTCGATCGGTCGACGGGCAATATCAAAACCGGCCACCGTTGCCGAGCCGGAGGTGGGGTCGAGCAAGGTGGTCAGCATCTTGATAACGGTGCTCTTGCCGGCGCCATTGGGACCCAGCAGGCCGAAGATACAGCCATGGGGCACTTGCAGGTCCAAACCTTCGAGCGCCACGAAGTGGTCGAAGCATTTGCGCAAGGCCTTGGTGGAAATGGCTGGGGACTCAAGGGTGTCGGTCATGGTGCGAGGACTCTGCGAAGAGGTCATGGATCAATGGCGGCATCAGCCTGGAGAGCCGGTGACAACCGACAACCTGATGCTCGACCTGCCATGTCATTGAGCTTGAACTTCGGGTTTCGGACTTGATGAAAATCAAGTCCGGAGCCTGACGGCGGCCTCGAGGGCTATTTGTTCTTCCAGTATTTCTGCATTTCGAGAAACAGAAACGAGGCGGTCCAGGAAATCAGCACCAGGCCGGTCAAGCCCTGCAGCCCGGTCAGGTACTTGAGGTGGCCGACGGGGGAGATGTCGCCGAAACCGATCGTGGTGTAGGTGGTGAAGGAAAAGTACACGCAGTCCATGAACGAGCCATCGAAGTTGCCCTCCAGGCTTCCCCATTTGCCGGAACTGACCATCAGGTAATAGACCAGGGCGAAGCACCAGACTTCCGCCGCGTGGGCGACCAGCGCGCCGAATACCCCGATGACAATCCTGAAACGGTTCGAGAGCTTGAGTCGGGGCAGCCAGTCGTTCAGCCGTAACAGGCACTCGTAGTGGATCACCACGACGACGATGACGGCCAGTGTATTGATCAGGGTGACTGCCAGCATGGTCGGCCTCCAGCAATGGAAGAAAAATGATCGCCTACCACCCTCGCGCCTGGTACCGATCAGTGCTTTCTACCCTGGGGCGACGAAAAATTATTGAGCTAAATCAACAGTGCTTTTTGTAGACCGATAGATGGCCATTTGTTGATAAAGATCAGGGGGCATTGGCAAGGGCGCCAGATACTTGCCACACCCCCTGGAGTTTCCAACGGAGACCCGGGAAAGCGCGCCGTCACAACCGATGTACCCAAGGCTGGCAAACACCGCGTAGCCATTTCCATACCATGGCATGCCGGGCAGGAGAGATCATGAGTACCGCTCCAGTCGTTTCTACAACGCATCCGGCGATCGTTTCAAACGGCCTGAGCAAATGGTTTGGCGAAGGCAATGCGCGCATGCAGGCGGTCAACCAGGTATCACTGGTCGCCGGGTTTGGCGAGATGGTGTTTATCGTCGGTCCTTCCGGGAGTGGCAAGACCACGTTTCTCAGCATGATCTCCGGCATCCTGCGCCCCGATGCCGGCACGGTGACCATCAATGGCCAGGATATCTGGAGCCTAGGCACTGACCAATTGGCCGAGCTGCGCCTCAATAACATTGGCTTCGTGTTTCAGGACTATCACCTCTTCGCGCGCTTGACCGCCGCCGAGAATGTGGCGATTCCGCTGATTCTCCAGCATCACGACTGGGACGATGCCATTGTCCGGGCTCGGCGCAGCCTGGAAGTGGTCGGCCTCAAGGATCGCGGGGATATTCTGCCGGTCAAGCTGTCCGGCGGCGAACAACAACGGGTGGCCATTGCCCGGGCGATTGTCGGCGAACCACAGATTCTGATCTTCGACGAGCCGACCGCGTCCCTCGATGGCGATACCGGGAAAATGATCATCGCCTTCGTCAAGACCCATATCCTCAACCAGCAGCGGTGCATCCTGATCGTCACCCACGATGCGCGGATCAACGAGTACGCCGATCGCATCATTCACATGGAAGACGGGCGCATCACCGAACTGGAACGGGTCGCCTCATGAAAAACCGCCTGCTGTTCGGTGTGGCCGTACTCGGTGTCCTGGCGGGCCTGGTGGCCGCCTATCTGTTTGGGCGCACTCCACAGACGCCGCCGCCGGTCTTCGCCCCGGCGAGCAGTCCCTATGAGACCGCGATTTATGCCAACGGCATTATCGAGAGTGAACAGTCCGGCGGCTCCGACATCGTGATTTACCCGCAGGTGGCCGGGCCAGTGACGCAACTGTTGGTGCACGAGGGGCAGAAGGTGACCCTGGGGATGCCGTTGGTGACCCTTGACGATGCCGTGCCCAGGGCCAATTTCGAGTTGGCACAGGCCAATCTGAGCACTGCCCGGGACCAGTACAACAAGCGTCTGGCCTCCTACGGCATGGACCCCAAGTCGATCAGCAAGGATACCCTCGATACCGCCAGGGACACGGCGGCCCAGGCCCAGGCGGCGTTGAAGGCCGCGGCGGCGACGCTGGCGCAGTATGCGATCAAGGCGCCCGCGAATGGGGTGGTGTTGGCCATCAACAGCACCGTCGGCAGCTATGTGTCGTCCCAGGGCGCCTATAACACCTACACCGAGGGGTTCACGCCGTTGCTGGTCATGAGTTCCGAGCAGGATCATCTGGCCGTGCGCTGTTACATCGACGAGATCCTGATTGCCCGCTTGCCGGCGCCTGAACATATCCGCGCGCAGATGCAGATCCATGGCACGGAGATCAAGGTACCGCTGGAGTTCGTGCGGGTGCAGCCCTATGTTTCGCCGAAAATCGAGTTGTCCGATCAGCGCCAGGAGAAAGTCGACCTGAGGGTCTTGCCGGTGATTTTCCGCTTTGAGAAAAAAGACCTCCCGATGGTGTACCCGGGGCAGTTGGTGGATGTTTTCATAGGGCAGAAATAATGGACCAGTCGCGCGTGTTTCGCCCGATGCGGCCCTGTGGCCGCTGGCTGGTCCTCAGCTTGTTGACGCTGACCAGCGCGTGCACCCTCGGTCCGGATTTCTCACGTCCGGCGGCCCCGGCACAGGAGGGTTATATTCGCGATCCGATCAGCGCCACCGTGGCCGCCCAAGGGCAGGCGCAGCGCTTTTTGCCGGGGGCCGAGGTCGCGCCTGACTGGTGGCGGCTGTTCCAGTCCGCTTCGCTGGATGCGGTGGTCCATCAGGCGATTGCCAACAACATGACCCTGCGGGCAGCCGAGGCCAGCTTGCGGCAAAGCCAGGATACGCTCATGGCCGGCTATGGGGTTTTCTACCCGCACCTGGACGTTCACGCGGGTGCCGATCGTGAGCGCAGCGCACCCATCCAGCAAGGACTGGGTACCAAGGGCTCGATCTTCAATGTCGTGACCTTGAGTGGCACGATCAGCTACACCCTGGATATTTTCGGCGGCGAACGTCGAACCGTGGAAGGCCTGCAGGCCCAGGTCGATCATCAGACCTGGCTGACCCAGGCGGCTTACCTCACCTTGACCGCCAATGTCGTCAATGCCGCCATTGCTCGCGCAGCTTATGCCGCGCAGATCCAGGCCACCGAACAACTGATCGAACTGCAAAAGCAGCAGCTGCAAACCACCCAGGTGCAGGTACGCAGCGGTACGACGCCGTATTCGGCGATCCTCAGCTTGCAAAGCCTGATCGCCAGCAACGAGGCGCTGTTGCCGGCCCTGCGGCAGAAAGTCAGCCAGGCCGAGCATTTGCTGGCCACCCTGGAAGGCGTTGTACCGTCCGAAGTCAAACTCCCGGACATCCAGTTGAGCGGGCTGTCGTTACCCAAGGATCTCCCCGTCAGCCTGCCTTCGGTATTGGTCCGCCAGCGCCCGGACATCCTCTCCGCCGAAGCACAGCTGCACCAGGCCAGCGCCGCTATCGGCGTGGCTACGGCGGCGATGTTTCCCAGCTTCAGCCTGACTGGCACCTATGGCACTGCCGGATCAAGCCCCGGATCATTGTTCGCCGGTGCCGGGCGTTTCTGGAGTGTCGGGCCGTCGATCGATATCCCGCTGTTCCAGGGTGGCAGCCTGTGGTTTGGCCGCAAGGCCGCGATCGATGCCTATCAGCAGGCCGCGGCGAGTTATCGGGAAGTGGTGCTGGAATCTTTCGCCCAGGTCGCCGATACCCTCAAGGCACTGGAGTTCGATGCCCAGGCCTTGCAAAAGCAAGCCGAAGCCCAGGCCGCCTCCGCAGAGGCCTTGCGGTTGTTGCAAGCCAACTATCGCTCGGGCCTGGTGACCTATCTGGATCTGCTGGCTGCCGATGTGCAACTGCATCAGGTCAACATCGCCTATTTGCAGGCGCTTGCCCAACGTCATCAGGACACCGTCGGCCTGTTCGTTGCCCTGGGGGGGGCTGGTGGAACCGAGTCGACGCCACCGGCAGCAGGCCCGGCCCATGAAGCACTTCGGCATTCTGCGCATAGGTTTCAAACTCCTGGTCAATGACCGCTCCAAGTTTTCCGCGTTGCTGGTGGGTATTACCTTTTCGGTATTCCTGATGATGCAGATGACGGCGATGTTTGCCGGGATCCTCAACCGGGCCTACTCGACGGTGACCAATATCGGTGCGGCGATGTGGATCCTGGACCCTGCCGTGAACACCCCGACCAGCGTCATCCCGCTGCCGGATTACCTGCTTGATGCAGTGCGCAGCATGGACCAGGTCCGCTATGCCGTGCCGATTTTCATCGGCGGCGCCCAGGTCCGGCTGGCCAGCGGCACTTACCAGTCGGTCAGTGTGATCGGCCTGGACGACACCAGCCTGTTCGGCCGGCCGTTACTGGAGCAGGGGGCCATCGAGGATATCTACGCCGAAAACGCGTTCATCATGGTCCACGATGCCGAGTTTTCGAAGCTGGAGAACCCAAGGATAGGCACCGCCTTCGAGCTCAATGATCATCGCGGCACCATTGTCGGCATTGCCAAGGTCCTCACCAGCGGCCTGACCGGGGTGCCGACGCTCTACACCACCTACCGGCGCGCCATCGAATACCTGCCGACCACCCGGTTCACCATCTCCTATATCCTCCTGGATCCCCGCGATGAAGCGGCCGTGAGCCAGATCAAGCAACAGGTCTCGAAGTTGGGGTACATCGCCCTGACCAAGGACGAGTTCAACCAGCGCATCGCCAATTACTACATCTATCAGACCGGGGTAGGCACCAATATCCTGATGATGACAGTCATCAGCTTTCTGGTCGGTCTGTCGATTTCCGGCCAGACCTTCTACACCTTTATCCTGGAAAACCTGGACAAGTTTGCCGCCCTCAAGGCCATTGGCGCCAAGAGCCGTGAACTGATCTACATGATCCTGTTCATGGCCACGTTCACGGCGATGACCGGTTATGGACTGGGTATCGGCCTGGTCACGCTGATGATCTCCGTGGCGCGCTCCAACCTGCCCAACTACGCGGCCATCATCACGTTCTGGAACCTCGGGCTGGCCTTCGTCATGGTGCTCCTGATCGCCGGGGTCTCCAGCTATGTGGGTATCCGCAAGGTCCTGAGAATCGAGCCTTTCGATATTTTCAGAGGGTAATGACAACTCGCTAGAGCGCATCGTGATCCTGCTCGGTTGCTGGCCAGGGGGTCAGCACGATTGCCCCCTTGACCGCTCCCGCCCTGAGTTGCGCCAAGGCCTGGTTGGCCTCGGCCAGGGGAAAAACCGTGACGTCGCAATGTACCGGTGTGCGGCGGATTTCGTCGAAAAATGCCGTGCCGTCGTCGCGCGTGAGATTGGCTACCGAGCGTATGCAGCGTTCGCCCCACAGTAGCCGGTAGGGAAAACCTGGCACATCGCTCATATGAATACCGGCGCAGATCACACAGCCCCCGCGGACCGTGGAGGCCAGCGCCTGTGGGACCAACGGACCGACCGGGGCAAAGATCAGGCTCGCATCCAGCAGGTGGGGGGACGGCTGGTCCGAAGGGCCCGCCCAGGTCGCGCCGAGTGCACGAGCGTAAGCCTGGCCTTCGGTGTCTCCGGGCCGGGTGAAGGCATAGACTTGCTGTCCCCGGCCCAGCGCCACCTGGATCGCCAGATGGGCCGCCGCGCCGAAGCCGTAGAGACCCAGGTGCTGCGCCGTGCCGGCCATGCGCAAGGCGCGAAAGCCGATCAAGCCGGCGCAGAGCAGGGGCGCGGCTTCAGTCGCGCTCATGCCTTCGGGCAGGGCAAAGCAGAATCGGGCATCGGCCACTGTGTATTGCGCATAGCCGCCGTCCAGGTGACAGCCGGTGAATTGCGCTTGCTCGCAGAGATTTTCCCGGCCCGAGCGGCAGAATTCGCATTCCCCGCATGTCCAGCCCAACCAGGGCACGCCGACCCGCTGGCCGATCCAGCTGGAGGCGACATCGCTGCCGACAGCGATCACTTCACCGACGATTTCATGCCCGGGCACCCTGGGCAGCACCGCCTGGGGCAGTTCTCCGTCCAGCAGATGCAGATCCGTGCGGCACACGCCACAGGCCAGCACCTTGATCAGCAGTTGCCCTTGCGCTGGATGCGGAATCTGCCGCTCCTCCGATTGCAGGGGCTGGCCGGGGGCGTGCAGGACCATGGCATGCATGACGATTCTCCTGAAACAGTGATGTTGCAGCGATCCCAGATCAGCTGCCCATGTTGTTCAGCGGTGCCGCTCGAAGAGGGGCGTGGTCCCGTCCACGGCCTGACCCAATGGGCCGGTGAGGGCGATAACATGACGGGCTTCGCAGGCCGACGGCATCAGGGCGGGGAACTCCTCGGGCGTGAGCGTCTCCTTCTCCATCAACAGGTTGGCACCGCTATCCAGATCGGCGCGCCGCTGCTTGAGCAGCGCCTGCGCACGTGTATAGGCTTCATCGAGCAAGACACGAATACCCAGGTCGATCTCCCGGGCAGTCTGTTCCGAGTAGTCTTTTTCGCCCATGCCAGGCAGATGTTCACCCAGATAGGTGGAAGACCGCCGTTCCAGTACCGACTGGCCGAGCTCGGCGCTCATGCCGAAGCGGGTGATCAACTGCCGGGCGATATCGGTGGCGCGTGCCAGATCGTCGGCCGCACCAGTGGAGATCTGGCCATAGACGATGTATTCGGCCGCGCGTCCGGCCATCAGCACCACAATCCGATCCTTGAGCATCTGGCAACTGATCAGGAAGTGGTCTTCGGTCGGTCGCTGCAAGGTGTAGCCCAATGAGCCGGCGGCGCGGGGGATAATGGACACTTTGTGCACCGGGTCCATCCCGGGCAGGGTCGCGGCAGCCAGGGCATGTCCCATCTCGTGATAGGCCACGATCAGGCGTTCTTCGGGATGCAGCAGGCTGCTTTTATGTTCAAGGCCCACGACGATGCGTTCTACCGCGTTGGTGAAGTCCTGCAGGTTGACGCTCGAGCCTGCCCGGCGGGTGGCGACGATTGCGGCTTCATTGATCAGGTTGGCCAAGTCGGCCCCGGTAAAACCAGTGGTGATATCGGCAATTCGCTCGGCATCGGTGCCGGGGTCCAGGGTGATTTTCTGCAGGTGGACCTTGAGAATGGCCAGGCGTCCCTTGCGGTCGGGACGGTCGATCAGGATCTGCCGATCAAAGCGACCGGCGCGCAGCAGGGCGGGATCAAGAATTTCCGGGCGGTTGGTCGCCGCCAGCAGGACCACCCCTTCGCGGGGGTCAAAGCCATCCAGTTCCGCCAGTAGCTGATTGAGGGTCTGTTCTTTTTCATCGTTGCCCCCCAGGGTTCCCACACCGCGCGCCTTGCCCAAGGCATCCAGCTCGTCGATGAAAATAATGCAGGGGGCGGCCTGCCGTGCCTGCTCGAACAGGTCACGGACCCGGGCGGCGCCGACGCCAACGAACATCTCGACGAATTCGGACCCCGAGATGGAAAAAAACGGTACGCCGGCTTCACCGGCAATGGCCTTGGCCGCCAGGGTCTTGCCGGTCCCCGGAGGACCGACCAGCAGCGTGCCTTTGGGAATATGGGCGCCCAGGCGCGAGTATTGTTCCTTGTCCTTGAGGAAGGAGACGATTTCCACCAGCTCGGCCTTGGCCTCGTCGATACCGGCGACATCGGCAAAGGTCACGCCGGTATCGCGCTGGACAAAGACCTTGGCCCGCGACTTGCCGACATTCATCATTCCGCCGAGGCCCTGCTTCTCGGCCATGCCGCGGAACAGGAAGTGCCAGACCACCATGATCATGACAAAGGGCAGCAGCCAGCCGATCAAGCCGGTGAGCAAGGTGTTTTCAGTGACCCCGGAGAAGGAGGCATTGGACTGTGCCAGTTCGGTCGCCAGGGCGGGGTCGACGCGTACCGTGCTGAATCGATCATGGCCATTGATGGGTTCTTGCAGCTTGCCGCTGATCTGATCCTTTTCCACTTGCAAGTCACTGACTTTGTGAGCGTCCAGCAGTTGGAGGAACTGGCTGTAGGGCAGGCTTTCCACGGGGTGTTGTTGACCGAGGAACATCTGCAGTGCGGCAAACGCCAACAAGGCGATGAAGAAATACGACAGGTTCCACTGATGAGTCTTTTTCATGACCTTGGCCCAGGGAGCAAAGAGGGGAGAGGGCGGTATTTTCAACGCCGGGCTATTCGGGTTCGTCGTTCATGACGCAGCGCAACAGACCGGCCACTTCCGAGTTCTACGCTTTGGGGCTGGGAAATCATTGAGTTATATCAAAAATGCCTGGATCTGCGGTCCACGGGTGTTGCCCTTTGGGCGAAGGGTTGTGTCCGACATTCGCGCCGTTAGTTGATAAAGATCAGAGTTCGGTTTTCTTCAGCCCCGATACTTTCCGGACCATCTGATTTCTCAAGTGCACTTACCGAGGGCAATACCATGAACAAGTTTCTGTCTGTTGCAGTACTGGGCGTGATGCTGGCGGCAACCGCGGGTTGCAGTCATCAACATGCCCGTGAAATGGATGCGCGCCTGGACTCCGCGGAAAACAATGCCGCGTCGGCCCGCTTAAAAGCTGATGAGGCCTACACCAAGGCCGAGCAGGCAATGGCCGCCGCCGCCCAGGCGCAACGCACGGCCGACGAGGCCAACGAACGGGCCAACCGCATGCTGGAAAAAGCCGCTCGCAAGTAACGACGGTTGTGCTACCCGGCTAGGGAGGCCGGGGTTGGCGCGCTCCGAACGGGCATTATGTCCGCAGTTGCCTGTTCCGGCTTAACGCAATGAACGACAAAACCGTTGAATGGCATCGCAGGCCTGACGTAGCGAATCGTCATCCAAGGCATAGGCGATACGGATATAAGGCCCCAACCCGAACGCGCTGCCCTGCACAACGGCGACATCCGCTTCATCCAGCAGCGCATGGGCGATATCTTCATCGTTGTGCAGTACTCGCCCTGCGGGAGAGGTGCTGCCAATCAGGCCGGCACAGGAGGCAAAAGCATAGAACGCGCCCGCCGGACTCACGCATTCCAGTCCTGGTATGTCATTCAGCAGTGCCACCATCAAGTCGCGACGACGCTGGAAAACCGCCCGGCTTTCCTGGATGAAGTCCTTGGGGCCTTCCAGTGCCGCGAGTGCCGCTTGTTGTGAAACCGAACTCGCCCCCGAGGTCTGTTGCCCTTGCAGCTTTTCCATGGCATCCAGCAACCAGCGTGGCCCGGTGGCAAAGCCGATGCGCCAGCCGGTCATGGCATAGGCCTTGGAGACGCCGTTCATGGTCAGGGTTCGCGCTGCCAGCCGTGGCTCCACCTGGGCCAGGGTATGGAAGGTTTGATCGTCGAAGATCAGGTGTTCATAGATATCATCGGCCAGGATCAGCACCTGGGGATGGGCCAGCAATACCTCGGCCAGTGCCTGGAGCTCCTCCCGGCTGTACACCGCGCCGGTGGGGTTGGACGGCGAATTGAGGATCAGCCAGCGGGTCTGCGGCGTGATTGCGTCATTCAGTGCCGAGGCGGTCAGCTTGAAACCCGTATCGGCATCACAGACGACGATCCGGGTTTCGCCACCGCACAGCTGGACCATCTCCGGGTAACTGACCCAGTAGGGCGCGGGTACTATGACCTGGTCGCCCTCGTTCAGCGTGGCCGCCAGGGCGTTGTAGATCACCTGTTTGCCGCCGTTGCAGACCAGGGTGTCCTGCCAGGTGACGTCCAGGCCGTTCTCGCGCCGGAACTTGGCGGCCACCGCTTCACGCAGCGAACGGACACCGGCGACCTGGGTGTAGCGGGTGTGGCCGTGTTCGATGGCATCAATGGCCGCTGCGCGTACATGCGCGGGCGTATCGAAGTCCGGTTCGCCCGCGCAGAGTGAAATGATCGTTGCGCCTTGCGCCCGCCGTTCCGCCACCCGGTCCATGATCCGGTAGGTCGCCGACGGTTGCGCGCTGGCCAGGCGCCGGTTCAGGCGTTGAATATCGATGCTCATACTTTCCTCTGCAGGTTGTGATAACCCAATGCGGCCCTGGCTTCTTTCAGGGTTTTGCCTTGGTTGATCAGGGCGCGAATCTCGGCTTCGACCGTTTCGATCTGGCGGGCATAGGCCGCTACTTCGACGGCACGGGCACGGGGCACGATCACCACGCCGTTGGCATCGGCGACCACGATGTCGCGGGCGCAAACCCGGGCGCTGCCGATGGACACCGGTTGGTTGACTGACTGAACCTGTACGCGGTCCTTGCCGGTGCGCATGAAGCGGCCCTTGCTGAAGATCGGGTAGCCATCGCCCAGCGCCTTGTTCACGTCTCGGCAGACACCGTCGATAACGGTGCCGGCAATCCGTCGTGCGCCGGCGTACTGGGTCATGATGTCGCCCCAGACCGTGCAGTCGGTGCGCCCGCCGTTGTCGATGACCACGATGTCACCGGGCGCCACGTCCTCGATAAAGTCACCCACGGTGCCGGGCGGCACGCTGGCCGTGACGTACTGCACGGTGAACGCCGGGCCGACGATCACCTGGCTGTAATTGCCCAGGGGCGCGATCCCGAAGCATTGGCCGGGCAGGCCGAGCTTGTCCATGGCATCGGACACGCCCGGGGTGTCGAGTCCCTCGAAGAGGGCGACCAGTTGGCGGTCTTCCGGGCTCATCGGCTGTGCTCCACATGGATGGCTTCGAACTGGGTGTCATGCATCACCTCGGCCACCGAGCGGCCGCTGCGCACGGCCTCGACCATGCCGTCCTGGCGACGGGCAATACGTTCGCCAAGGTCGAGCACTTTATCGATGTGGACAGTGGAGACGAACACCGTGCCGCAGTTGTCGGCGATCACATAGTCATCCTCGCTGACGGCCACGCCGGCCACGTTGATTGTCACGGCGGCATCGACCTGCACCACACGATTGCGCGCGCTGATCATCGTGACGCCACGGCCGTAGACCGGGTAGCCGATCGCTGCGCTGCCGTCGATATCGCGACTGAAACCGTCGATCACCGTGCCGCGTACCTGCTTGGCGGACGCGGCATTGGCGAGGATATCGCCCCAGCAGGAAATGCCTTCGAGACCGCCGGCAATCACCAGTACACGATCGTCGCTGTCGATCTGTTCGACCACCGGAGTGATCAGGTGCACGGTGGGTGTTTTATCGGACTTGGGGGCCAGCAGTACGGTACTGGCCCGGCCGACGATTTTCGGGCACTTCCACAGCGGACGTAGCCCTACCGTGGCGCCGGGCAGGCCGAGGAAATCGAGCGCATCGGACACGGTGTTGGTGTCCAGCGCCGCCAAGCGTTCCAGCAAACTCTTGTGGGTCATGGGGGAGCCCCTGTGGTGACGGAGGCGCCCAGTGTCGGCGAGGAGGTTTGATAGGTATATTACTAATCACAGAAGCGTTGGATACGCTGAACCTATGGATAAACCATGATCAATTTCCGTCTGATTCGTCACCTCTGGTTGTTCCTGGCGGTTGCCGAGGAACAGAATTTCGGCCGCGCCGCCAAGCGTCTGGGCATGTCCCAGCCACCGTTGAGCGAGCAGATCCAGGTCCTGGAACAAGCGCTCAAGGTCACGCTCTTCGAGCGTTCGCGACGGGGTGCGAAACTGACCCCGGTCGGGGCCGCGATCCTGCCGGCGGTACGCAAGTTCGCCGAGCAACTGGAACGTCTGGAACTGGCCGTGGAAGAGGCGGTGGCGGGGCAGTCGGGCCTGTTGACCATCGGCGCGATTTCAACGGCCATGTTTGACGTGTTGCCGGGGCTGATCGAACAACTGAAGCGTGAATACCCGCACCTCACGGTGTCGGTGCGGGAAATCGACAGCGTTGAAGCCGTCCCGGCGCTGGAGGCCGGGGATATCGATCTGGCGTTTGCCCGGCTGGACGGTGATCTGGGGGCGTCGATCCGGTCACTGCCATTGACGGAAGATCGTCTGGTGGTGGCATTGCCCGTCGATCACCCATTGGCCTCGCGTTCGCGTATCAGTCTGTCGAGTCTGGCCAACGAAGCCTTGGTGATGTTTTCTCGGAAGGTCAGCCCGGTGTATTTCGATAACCTGATTGCGACCTGTCGGGCCAGTGGTTTCTCCCCGCGTGTCTTGCATGAAGTGCGTTCGGTCGCGTCGCAGATCGCCTTTGTCAGCTATGGCCAAGGTATTGCGCTGGTACCGGCGTCGCTGAAAAAGCTGGCTCCCGCCAATGTGGTGTTCCGGCCGCTGAGCCAGAAGTTGCAGGTGGTCACCACCGCGATGGCCTGGAATACCAGCCGACCCCATCCATTGGTCGAAGCGCTGGTCGCCCGGTTCCAGGCCAAGGTGTGAGCGGGGTGTTTTTCAAGGCTGATAGGTTTTGCGTATGAAAACCTTCCTGAATCAGGAATTTACAGAAAACCTGATTCCCTTGAGATTGTCGCCCGTACCGTCGGCAATTCGTGTCCGTGCGAAAACCTTTTGTTCAAGGAGTTACCTCCGTGCCCTCACCGGAAACATTCACCCATACGCAGCTCCCTCTTACAGTCGAAGGGGTTCAACTGAACGTGGCGGCCATTTATCGTGAGGGTGACTTGGTGCCCATTGTCTTCCTGCATGGTTTTGGCTCGACCAAGGAAGACTATGCTGACATCGTGCTGCAGGGTGCCTTTTCCGGTCATCCCTTTGTCGCGTACGACGCGCCGGGCTGTGGTGAGAGCCAGTGCAGTGATTTATCGAGGATCTCCATCCCTTTCCTGCTGCAGACGGCCTTGCAGGTGCTGGAGCATTTCGGTATCGAGCGCTTCCATCTGGTCGGTCACTCCATGGGCGGACTCACCGCGCTGATGCTGGCCCATCAGTTCCCGCAGCGGATACTCAGCTTCGTCGATATCGAGGGCAATATTGCCCCGGAAGACTGCTTTCTCAGCCGACAGATCGTCGATTATCCGGCGGACGATCCCGAGGCTTTTTTTGCCGCGTTTATCGAGCGTACCCGCCAGGCTCCGGCGTATGCCAGTGCGCTTTATTCGGCCAGCTTGCGACACAAGGTGCGGGCCGGCGCGGTGCGCGGGATCTTCCAGTCAATGGTTGAGCTTTCCGATAACGCGGACCTGATGGGCAAATTTCTCGGCCTGAAATGCCCGCGCATGTTCATGTATGGCGAACAGAACGCCTCGTTGTCCTATCTCTCGCATATCCAGGCTGAAGGCGTGCGGCTGGCCCCCATCGCGCAGTGTGGCCACTTTCCCATGTATTCCAATCCGCTTGCGATGTGGCAGCAGATTGCCGATTTTCAGAACGCCGGCCAACGGAGTCCTTTACCCAACATGGATTGAGCCTGGCCGTCGACCTCCAATAAAAACGCCCCGAATCCTACAGGTCGAGGCGTTCTTCTTCAGCTCAGGTGCTTAGTGCCCGGCGCTCTGCCCACCGTCCACATGCAGGATCTCACCCGTCACAAACCCGGCCGACTCCAGGTAGACAATCGCCTGGACGATATCGCTGGTTTCCCCCATCCGCCCGACCGGATGCAGGCGGCCCAGTGCCTCATGGGTTTCTTCGGCATGCATCGGGGTCTTGATGATCCCGGGGCTGACCGCATTGACCCGGATCCCGCGCTTGGCGTACTCGATGGCCAGGGACTTGGTCGCCGAATTGAGCCCACCCTTGGTCAGCGAGGCCAGTACCGACGGCACCCCGTCAATGGCGTGATCCACCAGGCTGGTGGTGACATTGACGATATGGCCCTTGCCTTGTTTCTCCATTTCGGTAATCGCCAGCTGGCTGATGTAGAAGAAACCATTCAGGTTCACCGCCAGCACGTTGGCATAGTCTTCGTGGGTGTAGGCGGTGAACGGCTTGGCGATAAAGATCCCGGCATTGTTGATCAGGCTGTCGATGCGACCAAAACGGGCGACGCCTTCACGGATGACGCGCTCGGCGGTGGCCGGGTCGGCAATGTCACCGGCGACGGTGAGGATGTCCGGGTCTGTGGACGGCTTGACCGAGCGGGCGGTGGCAACCACCCGGTAATCGAGATCACGGTAGGCCTTGACCAGCGCCGCGCCGATCCCTTGGGAAGCGCCAGTAATCACAACGACTTTTTTTGCATGGCTCATGATAAAACCTCGATGGAAAGTAAGGGGGTAGGGCGTGATCAATCAAGCAGCGGCGGAGGCGATTTCCCGCAGCATCTGTTCGTAGTACTCGACCGACTGCGAGCCGGACACCAGATGACGGCCGTTGAGGATCATGGCCGGCACCGAGTTGATGCCGCGTGCGCGGTAGAAAGCCTCGAGTTCACGGACTTCGTCGGCGAACGCGCCGCTGGTCAGCACTTCACGGGCAGGCGCCGCCTGCAGTCCCGCTTCGGTTGCCAGACGCACCAGGGTTTCCCGGTCGCTCGGGTTCTGCCCGTCGCTGAAATAGGCGCGCAGCAAGGCTCGCTTCAGTTCGAGCTGCCGACCTTCCTGCAAGGCCCAGAGCAACAGGCGGTGGGCATCGAAGGTGTTGTAGAAATGGCTGCGTTTTTCCAGGTCGAACTGAAAACCGATGGCCTTGCCCCGGGTCATCAACATCTGCTTGCCTGCGGCGACTTCCTCGGCGCTGCGGCCGTATTTGCGCATCATGTGCCGCACCGCGTGCTCGCCTTCGGCCGGCATATCCGGGTTCAGTTCGAAGGGTTTGAAGGTCAACTCGACCGAGACTTCATCGGCCAGGTTGGCGATGGCCTGTTCCAGGGCCGTCACGCCCAGGGCGCACCAGGGGCAGACCACATCGGAGATGAAGTCGAGCTTGACCTGCGCGTTCATGACGGGTTCTGCGCCAGTTGGCGGCGGTATTGGGTGGTGCTGATGCCGGCGTAACCCCAGTTATCCGTGTCGACTTCCTCGATCACGATGTGGGTCAGGTCCGGGCGCTTGTTGAGCACCCGTTGCAGGGTTTCAGTGATTTCGGCAATCACCTGGGCTTTCTGCTCCGAGGTAACGCCATCGCGGGTTATGCGCACGCTGACAAAAGGCATGACAAGTCTCCAGTGACCTGCCCATCGGCATGATGGCAGGCAGTGGGAGCAATTTATTAGGTTGTTGAACGCGGATAAAGGTGGGGCAAAGAACATCATTAGTGAGGTGGTGTAATGAGTTTTGCGCTTGATCGGCGGGTTCGCTTACCCGGTTTGTGATCTATAGTCCTTATCGGATCAGTTGATAATCTCTTTCGCACGGACGCTACAAGGAGCTCCAGCCCGCTCCTTGGGCCATAACCCCGGCGGATGCCCTCTAGCCTAGAAGTGTTGGTACAACGCAGGGAGCACAGCATGTCGATCCAACGACCAGACGGACTGAGGTCGGCTCCCACTATTGCCAGGTCTGCGGCCGCCATTGCCAGGACCACCCGCAGTTTTTTCCAGCGTGGGCTCGATCAGGTCAAGGAAGCCTACATCCTGTTTCCGCTGCTGGCCGCTGTCCTTTTGCTGGTTATCTGGACGGCAACGCTGTACCTCATCAACAGTGAACTGGTACGGGCGCAACGCGGGGCAACCACGGCCAGCCTGGAGATCGGCGCCACCTACGAGGCCCAGATGTTGCGTGCCGTCCACGAAATCGATCAAACCCTCAAGCTGGTCAAATACACCTATGAGGCCGAAGGCCAGCGTAATCCACTGCCCAGGCTCAAGGAGCGGGCGTTATTGCCGCCGCCCCTGTTGTTTGACGTCAGTGTGGTCAACCCGGACGGCGGGCTGGTGGCGAGTACGCGGGCCAACGATACGGAAGCCATTTCGGACCGGGATGAGCAACAGGCACTGCAGCACGACGACACACTGTTGATCAGTCATGCCTGGAAAAAACCGCAGACGGGAGAATGGCGGCTGCGTTTCAGCCGCCGGCTGAATGCGCCGGACGGTGGGTTTTCGGGCATCGCCCGGGTCGAGGTCGATGCGGCCTATTTCGTCAGCAGCTATGACGCCTCGAAACTCGGCGACCATGGCGTCCTTGGTTTGTTGGGTACCGATGGCATTTTTCGGGTACGCCGAAGCGGCGATGCGGTGCTGGCCGGCGATGCGGTGGATTATGCGGCGTTGGTCCCGGACACCGATGACACCCAAGCGCTGTTGGCGACCAATACCTGGGACGGCGTGCGCCGCTACACCAGCGCCCGTCAGCTCTATGACCTACCCCTGGCAGTGATCGTCGGGCTGTCTGAAGAAGAACAACTGGCCACGGTGACCGGTCAGGCGCATACCTATTTGTGGCGGGCCGCGGGCGGCAGCCTGCTGCTGGTGTTGCTGGTCGGCCTGCTGAGCCGGATGAGCTGGCAGCTCGCGCAAAGCCGCTTGCGCACGGCCGAAGCCCAGGCCCAGCTGGTCGCCATTGCACGTCAGGCCGGCATGGCGGAAATCGCCACCAATGTCCTGCACAACGTGGGCAATGTGCTCAATAGCGTGAATGTCTCCGCCGAAGTGGTTACCCGCAAGTTGCGCACCAGCAAAGCCCAGGGGCTGAGCAAAGCGGTGCAGTTGATGAACGAGCATGTCGAGGATCTGGGTCACTTCATCTCCCAGGACGAGAAAGGCAAGCTGCTTCCGGGCTATCTGAACCAGTTGGTGGACGCTTTGGCGCTCGAACAAAAGAGCATGACCGACGAGCTCGATCAATTGACCCAGAGCATCGATCACATCAAGGAAATCGTCGCGGCCCAGCAGTCTTATTCAGGGGCATCCAGTCTTGCCGAGGCCGTACAGGTACCGCAGTTGATCGAGGATGCGCTGCGCATGAATGCCAGTTTCCTCGCTGCCCGCCAGGTCACCGTGGTGAAAGAGTTTGCCGAAACGCCCTGTTTGCAACTGGACAAGCACCGCTTGCTGATGATCCTGGTCAATCTGATAAAAAATGCCGGCGGCGCGATGGACAATCCAGCCGATCGACCTCCGCTGATTACCCTGCATACCGAGATGCTGCCGGAGCAGACCCTGGTCATCAAGGTGATCGACAATGGCGAGGGGATTGCCGAGGAGAATCTGACGCGGATTTTTGCCCACGGATTCACCACGCGCAAAGACGGCCATGGTTTCGGATTGCACAGCTGCATCCTGGCGGCCATGGAGATGGGCGGGGCATTGAAGGTCCACAGCGACGGGCCGGGACAAGGGGCAATCTTCACCCTGGAACTGCCCAGCCAGGTTTCGAGCCCGGCAGCGGCTGCATAACCCGGGCGTATGGGGTTTTGTCGTCTACAATTTTGCTCGTGGCATCGCTGGGTTTTATTGAGCCAACGTTACAAGGAATAGAACGAATGGCCGCAGTCCTCCTCGACACTTCATCAGTCAATCGCCAAGCGTGTTCCCGAGCGAAAGCGTGCCCGGATGTATTCGCATCCCCTGTTGTGGTTGCATTGAACCCATGAGGCTCGCACTCAATACGCTGGCCTTGGCCGTGATGACGTTATATACCGCCACCGTGAAGGCCGACGACGCCACGATGCCCACGTTTTCCCTGAGCAGTTTCGGCACTGCGGGTATTGTTCACTCCAGCGAAAAAAACGCCGACTTCACCTCCAGCATCTACAAGCCCAACGGTGCCGGTCACACCCGTAGCTGGGATGCGGATGTCGACAGCCTGATCGGTGCCCAGGTAACGGCCAACTTTACCCGGCAGCTCTCGGCCGTGGTGCAGGTCATCTCGGAGCAGAATTACGACAACAGCTACCGTCCCACCCTCGAATGGGCGAACTTCAAATACCAGTTCACGCCCGATTTCAGCCTGCGCGCCGGTCGCACGGTGCAGCCGGCTTTCCTGCTCTCCGACAGCCGCAAAGTGGGTTACACCCTGCCATGGGTACGCCCGCCGGGAGAGGTCTATAGCCTGATACCGGTCACCAGCACCGATGGCCTTGACCTCAGTTACCGGCTGCACTTCGGCGACCTGACCAATACCGTGCAGGGCAATGTCGGCCAGGGCGATTTCCGGATGCCCGCCAACACCGGCAGGACCTTGAGCAGGGACGCGTGGGGCATTTCCAATTTGACTGAATATGGGGACTTGACCACCCGCGTCACCTACCAGAAAACCCACGTGACCGTGGAGTCGTTCAATCCACTGTTCGACGGTTTCAGGGACTTCGGTGCGCAAGGCAATGCGATAGCCGACCGTTATGATGTCAAGGGCAAGCCCTTTGAGTTTATCGGCGTGGGGGCCATCTATGATCCAGGCAAGTGGTTCGTCATGGGCGAATGGGGGCATATCGACAGCCATTCGGCAATAGGGACGATAAACGCCTGGTATGTCAGCAGTGGCTATAGAATTGACACCTTCACACCCTATGTCACCTACGCCCGCTCCAAGACGGTCAGCGAAACGTCCAGCGCGGGTCTGACGACATCGGGTTTATCGCCAGACCTCGCGAGCGTCGCGGCTGACCTTAACGGCGCACTCAACACCCAACTGGCATCGGGCAGCGGCCAGCAGACCCTGTCCGTCGGCATGCGCTGGGACTTCACGAAGAATATGGACGCCAAACTGCAGTACGATCACACGCGTTTAGACAGTAACGCCAGTGGTCCGTTGGTCAATCTCCAGCCGGGCTATGAGCCGGGAGGCTCGTTCAATCTGCTCAGCCTTGCTGTCGATTTTGTCTTCTGATGGCGCCGATCCTGCGGTGTCTCAAACGTGCCGGTTGCACGCTGGCAGGGTTCGCCCTGTGCCTGGGCAGCACGCTTGCCATGGCCGAGGTGGTGGTGGTTGTCGCCGCTGCCAGCCCGGTGCAGGCGTTGACACGCAACCAGGTGGCGGACATCTTCCTGGGCAAGACCAATCGTTTCCCCAGCGGCAAGCCGGTCACTCCGATCGACCAGACGGAAGGCTCCGCAACCCGTGATGAGTTCTACACCAGCTTCACCGGCAAGTCGGCCGCGCAGCTCAAGGCGCACTGGTCGAAAATCATTTTTACCGGCAGGGGCCAGCCGCCGGAAGCGGTAGCCAATGGCGCGGAAGTGAAGAAACGGATTGCCGGGAATCCCGACAGCATCGGCTATATCGAGGCCCATGACGTGGATGCCAGCGTCAGGGCCCTCCCTCCCGACCCGCAATGAGTGCTTACCTGCCGGGCGCCTTGTTGGCCGCCTGGACCTGGAGCAAGACCCCGAACTGATCGGCGGGCACCGGCTTGTTGAAGTAGAAACCCTGGAACTCGTCGCAGGCGTTGTCCCGCAGGAAATCGGCCTGTTCGCGGGTTTCCACGCCTTGGGCCACCACGGTCAGGCTGAGGGTTCGACCCATTGCGATAATGGCCTCGGTCAGGGCCTTGTCTTCCGCCACGCTGGTGACGTCACGGATAAACGAGCGATCGATCTTGATCGAGTCGAGTGGAAACTGCTTGAGTGCCGAGAGCGAAGAGTAGCCAATCCCGAAATCATCGATGGCGATTCGGATCTTCAGTTTTTTCAGACCGTTCAACACCTGCAGCGCTCTTTTGACATCCTGCATGAGCAGGCTCTCGGCGATCTCCAGCTCCAGCAGGCCGGGCTCCATGCCGGTCTCTGTCAGTATCGTGGCGAGGTCGGTGAGTAGATTGTCATCGACAAACTGCCGGGCCGTCAGGTTCACGGCGACCCCCAGATGCGGCAGCCCCTGCCGTTGCCAGGCGATGTTTTGCAGGCAGGCCGTTCTCAGCACCCACTTGCCGATGGGCACGATCAAACCGGTTTCCTCGGCGACGGGGATAAATTGCATGGGGGCTATCAGCCCCAGGTCCGGGTGTTCCCAGCGCAACAGCGCTTCCATGCCGGTAATCCGGCCGCTACGGATATCGCGTTTGGCCTGATAGTGAAGCCGGAACTCGTTACGTTCCAATGCATGGCGCAAGCCGAGTTCCAGGGTCAAGCGTTCCAGCGACTCGGCGTTGAGTTTCTCGGAGTAGAACTGGAAGTTGTTTTTACCCTGTTGCTTGGCCTGATACATGGCGATATCGGCATGTTTGGTCAGCGTCTGCTCGTCCAGGCCATCTTGCGCATAGAGGCTGATGCCGATGCTGGCGGTTACCCGGAACTCTTGCCCTTGAAGCTTGAAAGGCTTGGCGATGGCCGAGAGGATTTTCTGCGCGGTGTCCGCCACATACTTGGCCTCGGACAGCTCCGGCAGCAGGACCACGAATTCGTCGCCACCCAGGCGGGCGACGGTATCGCTGGCGCGCAGGCAGGCCGTGAGGCGGCCCGCGACTTCCTGCAGCAGTTGGTCGCCGGCATGGTGGCCCAGCGTATCGTTGATGTGTTTGAAGCGGTCGAGGTCGAGGAACAGCACCGCCAGTTGCCGATGATCACGGCGCGCCTCACTGATGTTCTGGCTCAACAGTTTGCTGAACAGGCTGCGATTGGGCAGCGCCGTGAGACCGTCGTGGTAGGCGAGGTACTCGACGCGCTCGGCATAGGCCACCTTGTCTTCGGCGGCGCGCAAGCGACTTTGCGCCAGCTGCCAGTTCATGCGGCTCAGCAGGCCGGCCAGAAGCACCAGCAGCAGACTGCCGGCGGCGGCTCGCCACAGGTAGGTCTGCGCTTGCCGGGTCACGGCGGCCAGGCGTTCTTCGGCGGATAACCCGACAATCACCGCCAGGGGAAAGTCATACAGCTGGCGGACACTGGTGTAGCGTTGCACGCCATCCCAGGCATTGGTCGAGAGCCGCGCCTGGGTGTCTTCGGTATTGGGCGCCAGTGTCGCGTAGTCGACGGCATCGCCGGCCAGCACCGACTCTCCGCTGCGTCGTACCCGGAAGATGCCATCGGTGCCCAGGAGTCCGAGTACGCCCCGCTCGCCGAGTTTCGAGTCGTCATAACTGCTGACGAAATAAGCCGCATCGACTTCGACCCGGGCAATACCCGAGAACGCGCCGTTCGCTGCATTGAGCCGACGGCTGAAGCGCAATCGCCATTCCCCCGTCAGCGGATTTTTCCAGGGGCGACTGATCAACAGCGTATCGTTGTGCCGCAGCGTCTGTTGTTCGTCCGGTTCGGTGATATTTCCCGCCTCGTTGGCGCGAGTACTCGCCACGGGTTCACCGTCCGGGGTGACCACACTGACGTCAAACAACAGGGCCGGCGGCAACAAGGCCCGCTCCTTGAGCTTGGGCAGGGGATTACGCTCACCCTCGGTCTCATAGGTGTATTTGATCAGCTTGAGGGTTTGGTCAATTTCACGAACGGCGCGCAACATCTGCGCTTCGTAGGTAGCGCTGATCTCCAGGCTGGTGGTGGCTGCGTTGCGTTGCGCCCGCGTCTGTTCGATCTTGATCAGGTAGAGGGTGGCCGACCAGATGGCCAGCACCAGCAAGGCGGCCAGTAACGGGAACAGGATGTAGGCTTCCTTGATCGGCTCCAGAAGGCGCCGAAAGAGGCTGTCGCGGTTCTCGGAAGGTGGGGCGACGGGCGTTGCGCTATCGGGAGCCGATCTCAGTCCGTTTGTCCGTTGGATCGACATGCAGTGCTCCCTGCGTTGTAGCAACACTCTAGGCTAGCGGGCATCCGACGGGGTGATGGCTCGAGGACGGGGCCTTGTAGCGTCCGTGCGAAAGAGATTATCAACTGATCCGGTAGGAACTATAGACCACAAAAGACACCTGCCTTCCGAGGGGCACTCCGGGATATTCGATCTATCCCTTCTCTGAATCCTCAATACCGGCAAGCAGGTCCGTGGCCAATGCGAATGCCGCCGTTCTGGCGGGAGCGCCCAGCGTCTGCGTTCTGGCACCGGTCGTCAGCACAAACGCCACCCGGTTGAGTGGCATTTTTGTGGGCGCGCGCTTACTTCTCCAGCACGACCGGCGGTTTACCTTTCTGCGCTGCTCAGATATTCAAACAACTTGGCCGCCTCCGGGGCCAGTTGCGCTGCGTCCTTGACCCCGACAAACAAGGTGCGCCGGGCCCAGTCATCGCTCAGGTCGACGGCTATCAGGCGAGTGCCGAGCAGTTCGCTCCGTACCGCCTGCAACGGCAATATCCCGATCCCCAAACCCGCTTCGATCATGCGGCAGATACCGTCGAAGCTGCTGACCTGAATGCGTACCTTGAGGACCTTGCCCGCGCTCACGGCGGCATCGTTGATCCGGCGCAGCAGCGAGCTGCCCTGATTGAGCGCGACGTAATCGAAGCCGAGCGTGTCCGTGAAGGACACACGGCCCGCATTGGCCAGCTCATGGCCGACAGGCACCAGCAGCACCAGGCGATCGTTGCGATAGGGCAGTGTGTAGAGCCCCTCGGCCGGCACGTTGTCGGCAAAAATACCGATATCGGCGCGTCCGTTCTCCACGGCTTGAATGATCGGTTCGCTGAGGGCTTCTTCCAGTCCGATGCGCACGTGGGGGTTGGCGCGCAGGAACAGCGTCAGGTCACCCGGCAGGAACTGGACCACCGCCGAGGTGTTGGCGAATAACCGTATATGCCCGCGCACGCCCACCGCGTAATCACTGGCATCAGAGGCCATGCGGTTGACCCCTTCAAGAATCGTCCTGGCGTGCTCGACCATCCCTTGTCCCGCCGCCGTCAGTTCAAGCCCCCTCGGCAACCGCACGAACAACGGACACTGGGTCGTGCGCTCCAGCTCGGCCAGGCGCTTGCTGGCCGCCGAGACCGTCATATTGGCCTTGTCGGCGGCGCGGGTCAGGTTGCCGGCCTCGGCGGCGAAGATCAGCAGGCGCAAGGACAACAGGTCGAAATGCAGGGGATTGATCATCAAAAGAGTCCAAGGCTTTCCAGTTTGGAAAGGATAGTGGCGAAATATGAAATTTTCATCTGCCGGGTTTGTGTCGATTATCCCTGTCACAAGTACTCGACAAGAACGGAAAACGCCATGGATTTACCTCTGCAAGGTGTGAAGGTCGTGGAGCTCGGCCAACTTATCGCCGGGCCCTTTGCGGCGAAGATGCTCGGTGAGTTTGGCGCCGATGTGATCAAGATCGAGCCGCCAGTCACCGGCGACCCGCTGCGCAAGTGGCGCTTGCTGCACGACGGGACGTCCGTCTGGTGGGCCGCGCAGTCACGCAACAAACGCTCGCTGACCCTGGATTTGCGCCAGGCCGAGGCGCAGCAGGTGGTGCGCCAACTGGTGGCCGATGCCGATGTGCTGATCGAGAACTTCCGTCCGGGTACCCTGGAAAATTGGGGGCTGGGCTGGGACACACTGCACGCATTGAACCCCAGACTCATCATGTTGCGCGTCTCCGGTTACGGTCAGACCGGACCCTATCGTGACCGGCCCGGCTTCGGCGTGATCGGCGAAGCCATGGGCGGCCTGCGGCATCTCTCCGGCGAGCCCGGGCGCACGCCGGTCAGGGTCGGCGTTTCTATCGGCGACTCGCTGTCGGCCCTGCACGGGGTGATCGGGATTCTGCTCGCCTTGCGTCACCGTGAACAGAACGGCGGGGAAGGCCAGCAGATCGACGTGGCGCTGTATGAATCAGTGTTCAACATGATGGAAAGCCTGCTGCCCGAATACTCGGTGTTCAACACCGTGCGTGAACCCGCCGGCAGCAGTTTGCCGGGAATCGCCCCGACCAATGCCTATCGTTGTCGCGACGGCGGTTTTGCCCTGATCGCCGGCAATGGCGATAGCATCTATCAACGCCTGATGGAAGTGATTGGCCGCCGTGATCTGGCGAGTGATCCCGACCTCGCGCAGAACGACGGTCGCGTGTTGCAGGTCGAGCGCATCGATGCCGCCATCTCCCAATGGACCGCGCGGCTGGGCCTCGACGAAGTGCTGTCGATCCTGACCGAGGCACGGATTCCGGCCGGCAAGATCTACAACGCCGCCGATATCGCCCAGGACCCGCATTACCGGGCGCGGGACATGCTGCTCGACAGCCAGTTGGACGACGGCACTCCAGTGACCTTGCCCGGCATCGTGCCCAAGCTGGGCAGCACACCGGGCCGCGTAGCGCGCCCGGCACCCACTCTCGGCCAGCACACCCGCGAGATTCTCGACCAGCTTGGCATCGAGCCCGCGCAGCAGGCCGACTGGCGCCAGCGCGGCATCATTTGAACCCGAGGAATGTCCATGCAACGTCTTTTCCTGCAGGAAGTCGCCACCCGTGACGGCTTCCAGAACGAAGCGCGATTTATCGACACCGCCGACAAGATCGCCCTGATCGACAGCCTCAGCCAATGCGGCTTCGCCAAGATCGAGGTCACCTCGTTCACCTCGCCCAAGGCCATTACCGCGCTGCGGGATGCCGAAGCGGTGATGCATGGCATCCGCCGCAATCCGGCGGTGGAGTACACCGTGCTGGTGCCCAATGTGCGCGGCGCCGAGCGGGCCCTGGCGTGCACTATCGATGAAGCCAATCTGGTGATGTCGGTCAGCGAACCCCACAACCGTTCCAACCTGCGCATGAGCCGCGAGCAGTCGTTTGCCCAGCTCAGCGAAGTGTTCAGTGTGATCGGCCAGGCACCGGTGGCGATCAATGTGTCGTTGTCGACGGTGTTCGGTTGCCCGATGCAGGGCGATGTGCCGGTGGGGGAAGTGTTGCACTGGGTCGAGCGCTTTGCCGAACGAGGCGCCCGCGGGGTGACCTTGTGCGACACCACCGGCATGGCCTACCCGAGCCAGGTCGAGGCGCTGTCTCGTGCGGTGCGCGAGCGTTTTCCGGCGCTGCAGCTGACCCTGCATTTCCACAATACCCGTGGCATGGCCCTGGCCAATGCCCTGGCGGCCATCGAGGCCGGTGTCGACCGTTTCGACGCCTCCCTTGGCGGCCTCGGCGGTTGCCCCTACGCGCCGGGGGCCAGCGGCAATGTCTGCACCGAAGACCTGCTGCACATGCTGCAGTTGATGGGGTTTGACACCGGGGTCGACCTGGACCGCGTGCTGGCCGCAGCCGCGCAGTTGCCGGGGCTGGTCGGCCACGAGATTCCCAGCCAGATCCTCAAGGCCGGCAAGCGCCTGGACCTGCACCCGATACCCGCCCATGTCGCCAGCCTGGAAAAACAGGTGCCATCGACCCGAACCCAGGAGTTGCAACCATGATCGACCATCTTGACCACCTGGTGCTGACCACCATCGACCCGGTGGCCGCCGAGGAATTCTATGTGCGGGTCATGGGGATGCAGGTGCAGACCTTCGCTGGCGGGCGCAAGGCGTTCGCCTTCGGCCAGCAGAAAATCAACCTGCACGTGCGCGGTCACGAGTTCGAGCCCAAGGCGCACCTGCCGGTGCCGGGGGCGCTGGACCTGTGTTTTATCGCCTCGATCCCCCTGGAGCAGGTGATTGCCCATCTGGCTCGTGTCGACTGGCCGATTATCGAAGGCCCGGTGTTGCGGACCGGGGCCACGGGGCCGATCCGCTCGGTGTACGTGCGTGATCCGGACCTGAACCTGATCGAGATTTCCGAGCCGGTACAACCGGAGCCTGCATCATGAGGGTGGTGTTTCTCGACAGCGCCAGTCTGCCCGTGGGCCTGGCACGTCCGGCCTGGATCACGTCCTGGCAGGATCGCTCCGACACGACTCCGGAGCAAGTGGTGGAGGCTGTCCGCGATGCCGATGCCGTAATCACCAACAAGGTCCGCATCGGCCGGACCGAACTCGAGCAACTGCCCAACCTGAGATTTATCTGCGTCGCCGCCACCGGCTACGACTGCATCGACCTGGTGGCCTGCCGTGATTTCGCCGTAACGGTGTGCAATGTCCCGGCCTACTCGGCGCAAAGCGTCGCCGAGTCGGTGATCGCCTCGATCTTCGCCTTGCGCCGGCAGCTGTTCGCCTACCAGGCCGCCGCCGTGCGCGACTGGCCGGATTCGCGGCACTTCTGCGTCCATCGCGCGCCGATCCGCGATGTGCAGGGCAGCGTGCTGGGTATCATCGGCAAAGGCGCCATCGGCCAGGCCACGGCCCGTCTGGCCAGTGCCCTGGGCATGCAGTTGCTCTATGCCGAACACCGTGGTGCGATCCCGGTGCGCAAGGGTTACCAGGCCTTTGAAACGGTGCTGGCGCAAAGCGATGTGATCTCGCTGCACTGCCCGCTGACCGAGCACACCCGCCATCTGATCGGTGCCGCGGAACTGGCGCGGATGAAACCCGGCGCCGTGCTGATCAATACCGCCCGCGGGCCGTTGGTGGATGAGGCGGCGGTGCTCGCCGCCTTGGACAGCGGCCGCCTCGGCGGCGCGGCCCTCGATGTGCTGGGCCAGGAGCCGCCAACGGCTGACCACCTCTTGCTCACCCAGCGCCATGCCAACCTGATCGTCACGCCCCATGTGGCCTGGGCCAGCCAGAGCAGTCTGCAACGCCTGGCCGACGGCATCCTAGGCAACCTGCACGGCTACTACTCGGGGAACCTGATCAACCTCGTCTCGTAACGGCTTCACCCCCTAACAAGAAGGTCGACCCATGACAACAATAACAATAGGAAAACCGCGCCCTTCAAGGCTGCGCGGGGTGTTTCGCCATCTGTATGTACAGGTGCTGCTGGCGATCGTGCTGGGCATTGTCTTCGGGCATTTCTACCCCAGCCTCGGCGAAGAAATGAAGCCGCTGGGCGACACCTTCATCAAGCTGATCAAGATGCTGATTGCGCCGATTATCTTCTGCACCGTGGTCAGCGGCATTGCCAGCATGCAGAGCCTCAAGCGCATCGGCCGGGTCGGCTTCAAGTCGTTGCTGTACTTCGAGGTGCTGACCACCCTGGCGCTGGTGGTGGGATTGATCGGGGTCAACCTGATGCAGCCCGGCGCCGGCATGCATATCAACCCGGCGAGCCTGGATGCCCATGCCATCGACGGCTACAGCAAGCTGGCCCATGAACAGAGCGTGGTGGGGTTTCTCACCCATATCGTGCCCGGTACCGTGTTCGGCGCCTTCGCCGAGGGCGATATCCTCCAGGTGCTGTTCATTTCCATCCTGTTTGCCTTTGCCTTGCAGATGCTCGGCGCCGCCGGCAAGCCGCTGCTGAACCTGATCGACATGGTGGCCCAGGCGTTTTTCCGCATGGTCCGGATCGTCATGTACGTCTCGCCGTTGGGGGCCTTCGGCGGCATGGCCTTTACGGTCGGCAAGTACGGCGTGGGCTCCCTTGGGGCGTATGGCAACTTGCTGATCTGCTACTACGTGACGGCGCTGTTTTTTGTCCTGGTGGTGCTCAATCTGGTGGCGCGATTGGCGGGCTTCAGCCTGTGGCAGTTCCTCAAGTACATTCGCGACGAGCTGTTCCTGGTGCTGGGCACCTCGTCTTCGGAGTCGGCCTTGCCGCGTTTGATGGGCAAGCTGGAGCGCCTCGGCTGCGAGAAATCGGTGGTGGGCCTGGTGGTGCCTTCGGGTTACTGCTTCAACCTCGATGGCAGCTGTATCAACATGACGGTGCTGGCGATTTTCATCGCCCAGGCGCTGGATATCCACCTCGACCTCTGGCACCAGGTGACCTTGCTGTTCATTCTGCTGCTGACCTCCAAGGGGGCGGCCAGTATCACCGGCGGGGCGTTTATCACCCTGGCGGCGACCCTTGGCAGCCTGGATGTCATCCCGGCGGCGGGGTTGGTGCTGGTACTGGGGGTCTACCGGTTTATTTCCGAGGGCGGGGCGTTGATCAATGTGATCGGCAACGGTGTGGCGACGCTGTTTATCGCCAAGTGGGAAGGGGCGCTGGACGAAGAGAAGCTGGCGGCCGAATTGCACAAGGGCTGTGCCCGTGAGCGGGAGGTAGAGTCCTGAACGAGTTGTCGTGAGGCAGCCCCAAGACCGCTCAGTCCACGAAAACTGAGCGGTTTTGGGTTTTTGAAGCAGCTTGCCCCGACTTGCTGGCGTTGTTTTCCCCTGCGTCGGGAGCGCCAAGCATAAAGGTCCCGAACTTGAGGGTATCGGCGAGTCGCTCCAGCGTCAGGGCGAACAGGTCCGCCAGGCAAGGCAGGCTGAAATGCGCTTCCATGGTCGCCGACGCGTTCCAGTAGCCGGTCATGATCCAGACGTCATGGCGCGAAGAGCAGCGCGTCAGGCTGTACGAGGTGCAACCGGAGAGGTTCTGCAAGGTTTCAACCAATGCGTTCAGTCGAGCCTGCAGGGCTGTTGAACAACTGTCTCTTGCGTGGATTTCAACGGTGCTGATGGCAACGAGGTGCATGGGGGTTACCTAGGTCAAGGTGGATCGGCCCGTGTGTATCCAGACCCGCGGGAACTGTGTGGCATCGACCCGCATGTCCGTACTCCTGGGTACTCAATAGGATCACCCACACGATACTCAGCCCTCGACTGGACGTCATTGCACAATATGGTCACACTATTTTTCAAAACGGCCAAATGTTCCTTCAGACCCGAGGTTCAATTTCCTTGATGCAACGTTCATCCGACGATCTGGCGGGCTCACGGGATGTCGATAACATTCCCCGTCCCGTTTATGCCCTGAATGCTTCCCTGGTCTCCGAAGATTGGGAGCATGCCAAGCACCAGCACCGCAAGGCACAACTGCTGTATTCGGTACGCGGCATCCTCAATTGCGAGGTCGAGGACGGGGTCTGGATCGTGCCGCCGCAATGTGCGGTGTGGATCCCGGGCAGCATGCTGCATGTGGCTCGCAGTTCTGGCGAAACGGAGTGCTACTGCCTGTTTATCGAGCCTGAGGCCGTCGCCAATCTACCTCGATTCTGTTGCACCCTTGCGGTCTCGCCGCTATTGCGGGAACTGATCCTGCGGGCGGTGAGCCTGCCACATCTGTATGACGAGCAGGGGCGCGATGCCCGTCTGGTCGCGACGTTGCTCGACGAGTTATGCGAGGCTCCGGTGGAAGACCTGCACTTGCCCATGCCGCGAGACCGGCGGCTACGGCAACTGGCGCAGCGGCTGCTGGACGAGCCTTCGGCCAAGGTGCCGATGAGCGAATGGGCTACGCGTATCGGCATGAGCGAGCGGAGCATGAGCCGGCTGTTGTTGCAGGAAACCGGCGTGAGTTTCGGTCGCTGGCGCCGGCAGTTGCATATCATCCTGTCACTGCGACGCCTGACCCGGGGTGACAGTGTGCAGGCGGTTGCCCTGGACCTGGGCTACGAAAGTTCCAGCGGGTTTGTCACCATGTTCCGCAAGGCGGTCGGCAAACCCCCGGCGCGCTATCTGCTGGAGCGCGTGGTCAACACCACGCGGGAGGGCGGCTTTGCCAATGTGCCCGGTGGTATTGTGCTGGCTGCGGATCAATGAAAAAGGCTCCGTATCTTTCGATACGGAGCCTTTTTCCATCTACGTCGGCAATCCTCGATCAAGCCTGCGGAATAGGCTGGAAGGGCGACTCCTTATCCGTACGCTCCTTGCTGCCCCAGGCCGCGACACCGACCTTGATGGCATAGAACAGGATGCTGAAGACCACGAACAGGAACAGTGCCGTCAGCGTGGCGTTGGTGTAGGCGTTGAAGATCACGTGCTGCATCTGGGTGATGTCCTTGGCCGGGGCGATCACCTGGCCT